>CAKUUD010000003.1 GCA_934692675.1 uncultured Eubacteriales bacterium
GTATTTTCAGCACTACCGAGCTTAACTACCGTGTTCGAGATGGGAACGGGTGTACCCTCGGCGTCGTCAACACCAACAAAATATATTATAAAACATAAAAAATAAAAAGTCAATAGAAAAATTGAAAAAAATAAAAATAAAAAAAGTTGGCGTCTTCCTATCTTCCCAGGCCGTTGCCAGCCAAGTATTTTCAGCACTACCGAGCTTAACTACCGTGTTCGAGATGGGAACGGGTGTACCCTCGGCGTCGTCAACACCAACGATATTTATTCTATATCATTCTTTAAAATAAGTCAACACATTTTTTTAAAAAAATCTCTCATTCTACGTAGTTTATAATTTTATGCCAAGAATTTAAAAACTAATGTACATTAAATATAATTATTCTGAATTTAAAATTTATAAAGTTAAAAAAATATTTCGAATTACTGGTTAAATGTGGTATAGTATATATTGTATGTTTAAAAATTTCTTGTGATAAATTGTTTTGATATTCTTAAGTAGAATTACAAAGATATTAAAATACCAAAATTTGAAAATGTAAAATAAATTGGTTGAAAAATTCTAGTTTTTGGTCAATATTTTTAAAAAACAATTTTGATTCTAATGGAAATGTTGAAAGTCTTGTGGAAAATGAGGAAAACTTTTTTGAAATTGATTGCAAATAATCCAAAAATGATGCGGATTTGAAAAAACAAAAAAATATAAACATACAAATGTTGAAAAAAGGAATGGTATTGTGGAAAGCAAAAGTCAAGAGAAAAAAACATTAAAATTTTGTAGGAAATCAGAAAAGGCAATTATACCCAAAATTGCAACTGCGGGTTCAGCCGGAATGGATTTACACGCATGTATAGACGAAGAGATTATTTTGAAGCCCGGCAAGCGCGTTTTGGTGCCGTGCGGTTTTGCAATCAGCATACCCAGCAGCGAATATGCGGCTTTTGTTTTTGCGAGGAGCGGTCTGGCGATTAAGCACGGGATTACTCTTTCAAACGGAGTGGGGGTTATCGACAGCGATTACCGTGGCGAAATCTGCGCGGGACTATATAATACAAGCGACGAAGAATATCACATTAAACCCGGCGAAAGAATTGCTCAAATGGTGATAATGCCGGTCAAATCTTTCCCTATGGTTGAGGTTGAAAGTTTGGACGATACTTCGCGCGGAGAAAAAGGTTTTGGTTCCACCGGAAAATAACTTTATAGGCGATTCGTGTATAAATGAATTTATTTTTCTAAATATTTAAATATGTGGAAATATATATACTGTTTTGTGATATAATTTATTATACTACTTGCCATTATAAACAGGAGGAATATTAAAATGTTTTCAAAAGAAATTGGAATAGATTTGGGCACTGCAAACACGCTTGTGTTTCTTAAAGGAAAAGGAATAATAAAAAGAGAACCATCAGTGGTTGCCATGGACATGCGCACGGACAATGTTTTGGCGGTGGGTTTGCAAGCCAAGAACATGATAGGAAGAACTCCGGGCTCTATTGTTGCGGTAAGACCGCTAAAAGACGGCGTTATTGCTGATTTTGATGTTACAGCCAGCATGCTGAAATACTTTATATGTAAATCCGTAAGGAGTATGTTTTTTAGCAAGCCAAGAGTTGTGATTTGTATTCCGTCGGGAGTTACAGAGGTCGAAAAAAGAGCCGTTGAAGACGCCGCAAAGCAAGCCGGTGCAGGAGTTGTAGAATTGATAGAAGAACCTATGGCTGCGGCAATAGGAGCAGGTCTGCCGGTTTCGGAACCCACAGGAAGCATGGTCGTTGATATCGGTGGAGGAACATCCGAAGTGGCTGTTATTTCGCTCGGAGATATAGTAACTGCAACTTCTGAAAGAGTTGCCGGAGATAAATTGGATGAAGCTATAATTTCTTATGTAAAAAGAAAATATAATTTGCTTATTGGCGAACGCACAGCCGAAGACATCAAAATAAATATGGGCTCTGCGGTGCCATACGATGACGAGGGAGAAATGAGCATAAAAGGAAGAAATTTACTTGATGGACTTCCAAAAAATATCGTCATAACTTCCGCAGAAGTAAGAGAGGCTTTGGCGGAACCTTTAAGATGCATAGTCGAAGCTGTAAAAAGCACTTTGGAAAACACTCCCCCGGAGCTTTCTGCGGACATAATAGACCACGGCATAATGCTCACAGGAGGCGGAGCGCTTTTGAGAGGGATCGATACTTTAATATCCGAAAGTACCGGAATGCCGGTTTATATTGCCGAGAGGCCGCTTGATTGCGTGGTTGACGGAACAGGAAAATGTTTGGAAGTTTCGATGCCCAGAGAATATTATAAAGGTCGTAAATCTCGCTAAAACTTTAAACTAAATTGTTTGCGGGAGGTATATTTTTGAAATATTATTTTAAAAGCAACGCTTTCAAAATCGTATGCGGTACGGCTTTGATTGTTTTGGGTGTCCTTTTGTATAGTTCGATTGACCCGAAGAATAATGTGGTTGCCAATGCATTTTCTTCGGCCGCAAGTCCTTTTCAAAAATGTGCAACTTATGTTTCTGGCGGAGTTTCGGGCTTTTTTGAATATTTTGAAGAAAAAGACAGGCTTAAAGAAGAAAACGAATCTCTAAAACATGAATTAAACGAACTTCGTGATATTACCGCCGATTATTACGACGTCAAGCGTGAAAATGCACGTTTTGCTAAATATTATGATTTTAAAAAAGCAAATAACAGTCTTAAATTTGTTTCGGCGTCCGTAATAGGTAGGTATCCCAATGAATTCTTCGGTGATTTTGCTATCGACCACGGGAGCGGTTCGGGAATTTCAAAAGGAGACGCCGTCATAACTGAAAATGGCCTTGTGGGAACTGTTTGTAACGTGAGTTTCTCTTCGGCGAGAGTAAAAACAATCCTTTCGCCCGATTCAAAAATAGGTGTCTATGATTCCGTCACAGGCGATAGCGGCGTTATTTCGGGCACAGTTGAAAAAGCTGCCGAAAATTTAACAAGAATGAATTTCATTCCCGCTCAAAGCCAGATGAAAAGCGGAGACATCGTAGTTACCGGTGGCCTTAGCGGATTATACCCCAAAAATTTAAAAATAGGGAAAATATCCGAGATTAGTTATGATGACTACGAATCGGCATATTATGCCACTTTGGAGCCTTTTGAAAACCTAAAAGAAATAAAAGATGTTTTTGTGATAACTGATTTCCAAGGCAAGGGTGAGATAAGTCTTTTGGCGTCTGAATAATAGATTTTGTTTTAAGGAGATACAAATGGAAACACTTAGATTTAAAGATTGCTGTAGATTTATTGTTTATATTTTTTGGATTTTGGTTTTGTATGCAATAGAACAAGCCCCGGGAGCAGGGATTTCGATTATGGGTATTCGTCCACTTTTGGTTATATCCGCATTTGTTTCGATATCTTTGTTTGAACGAGAATACACCGCAATGATTTTTGGCATATTCTGCGGATTTTTAATTGATTTATCCTTCGGAACGCCCCTTGGATGCTTTGCGTTTGTATTTTGTTTGATGGGATACATACTCGGCGTGTTGACAAGCTACTTCTATAATGTAAATATTTTTTCGTTTTTGGCATTTGATTTATTCGTTCTTACTTTTATATTGTTTTTGAAATTTTGCTTTTTGTATTTAATTTGCGGGTACGACAACGGGCTCTACGCGTGGAATATGATTTGTTTGCCGACAATTTTTTATTCCTTGCTTATATCTCCCCTTGTGTTTTTTACAAATAGATTTATTTCTTATTACATACGCGGAAATGAAGGTGAGCAAAATAAATCCTAAAAATATTAATATGAAAAGATATGTGATTTTGCTTGGCTCTGCTGCCGTGGTTTGCGGAGTGTTCGTGACCAGGCTCGTCGATTGGCAGATAATAAACACCGAAGAGTATAAAGTCAGGGCAAACAGCAGTAATATTTATTTTGTGAAAACCGACCCCGTTAGAGGCGAAATCCTGGATCGTGATGGCGTTGGCCTTGCGGTTAATGATATGGGTTACAAAATAGTTCTTGATAGGCTGCTTATAGAAAAAGGTACAGAAAATGATTTAATATTAAAAGTTGTGAGACTGTTGGAAGCACTCGATAATGAGTGGATCGATATTCTGCCGATAGGAATTGATAAGAACGGGTTTTATTTTACTCAAGGGCACGAAAGCCAAATTTTAAGTTTGAAAAAGACTTTAAATTTAGGCGAAAATGCTTCGGCAGAAGAATGTATCAAAAAGATGTGTGAAAGATACAAAATAGGAGATTATTCCGATGCAGATCGAAGGGTCGTCTGCAGTGTTAAGTATAATATGGAAAAGAGTGGCGGGTACTATCTTAAATCTATGCCGTATATTTTGTGCGACAGCGTATCAAAAGATGCCGTTATAATAATTTCGGAAAGATTTAAGGATTTAAAAGGCGTAAGAATCCAAACTTCGCTCATAAGAAAGTATATAAATGGAGAAATTGCCCCGCATATAGTCGGCTATACAGGTTTTATGTCCGGCGAAGAATATGAAAAGAAAAAAGATTCTTATCCCATGGACGCACTGATCGGCAAGACTGGAATAGAAGCGGTTTTCGAGGATGAACTCCGAGGTTTTGGCGGAAAAAGAATGATGCAAATGTCCCGTGAGGGCGGAGTGATAAATGTTTCGGAAAAAGAGCCCGCAAAATCGGGCAACACAGTTTTTTTGACGCTTTCGTCCAAGCTCCAGGAGGTTGCAAATAAATCCTTAAAAGAAAACGTAGAAAAAGCCCACCTCGGCGCCTCGGACTGTGTTTCGGGAGCGGCTGTCGTATTAAATGTAAAAGATTTTTCTGTTTTAGCAGCTTCAACTTACCCCGGGTACGATTTGACGCGCTTCATGGAGGATAAATCTTATTACTCCGAACTTGCAAACGACAAAGCCGTGCCGCTTTTGAACCGTGCGTTTTTGGGAGCATATGCACCGGGTTCGATTTATAAGCCTTTGGTTGCGTGCGCCGCTCTTGACAGCGGAAAAATCACCCCTGACGATACCATAACCTGCAGCGGAAGCTTTAATTATTACTCCGGCTATCGTTTAAGATGTATGGGCGTTCACGGAGCGGCTAATTTAAAACTTGCGCTTTCGAAATCTTGTAATGTTTATTTTGCGGAACTCGGAAGACGCCTTGGAGCAGATTTATTAAAGGAATACGCGAATAAATTCGGAATAGGAGTGAAAACCGGCATAGAAGTCGGCGAAAGCTCCGGAATCGTCGCCGGACCCGAACATTCCAAAGCTGTCGGAGCTCATTGGTATGAATCAGGTTCGTCTCAGGCGGCGATAGGGCAGTCAGACAACATGATAACCCCGGTTCAATTGGCAACATATGTCGCAACGATTGCCAATAACGGTGTCAGGTACAAAACTCATTTGGTAAATAAAATTACGGATTATTCCCGAAACAAATTAATAAGAGAAATCGCACCCGAAGTCATTGAAAACCTGAATATTTCCGAAGAAAATTTAAAAGCAGTTCAATCTTCGATGCGAGAAGTCGCTCTTTCAGGTACGGCGAGAGATTTTGCGTCATATCCCATTCCCATCGCTGCAAAAACCGGTACCGCGCAAAATTCAGGTTCCGATCATACCACATTCATTTGCTACGCGCCCTATGATGATCCTCAGATAGCAATTTCGGTCGTAATCGCCCACGGAAAGACCGGAATGGCTTCGAAAAATGTTGCAAGAGATATTATGAATTCGTATTTTAATTTAAATTAGCAAAAAATTGGCAAAAATATATAATTTTTGATTATTTTAGGTCTAGAAAATTTTTTATTGAAAAATTTGACATTTTTTTGGAAATATGTTATTGTTATAAAGCAGTAAGTTTTCTGCGTAATACTGACCAAAAAAATCATGAAAAATTGGCGCAAATGTGGAAATTCTTTTTTTACAGCTAAAAATTTTCGATATGGATGGAATTTATAAAGAAGTTGTAGTATAATGTAAATGAATAACCATATAGATAGTTTTTAAGCGATAATCCGAGATTTGAAGTATATTATAATTTAGATATGCGTATGGATTTATGTTAAAAATTATATATATTATAATTTTAGGAGGATAAACGAATGAACATTGCACTCGTCGCTCAAGATGTAAAAAAAGAATTGATGGTAAGATTTTGTATCGCCTATTGTGGTGTACTTAGTCGCCATAAACTTTGTGCCACAGCCTCAACTGGAAAGTTAGTTTCGGATGCTACTGGTTTAAGAGTCGTTAAATTTTTGGGAGGCCCACAGGGTGGCTGTCAGCAAATTTCTTCCCGAATTTCTTGCGGAGAAGTTGACATGCTTATCTTCTTTAGAGATGCCGTTCACCCTGAACTTATGGGAAAATCCGAAGAGGATCTTTTAAGACTTTGCGACGTACATACTATACCTGTTGCAACCAATATAGCAACTGCAGAAGTTTTGATCCATGGCCTTGAAAGAGGAGATTTAGACTGGAGAAACGTCGGCAGACCTATGATTTAAGCTTGAATTTTTGTTTAAAATATTTGAGTGGCTTTCCTGGAAGGTATGACATTTGAAATTCATTTATTTTAATCAGAAACCTTGGAGGAACGGTTGTGAATCTAATATCCAAAAGAGTAAGAGGAATGCAAGACCTTTTACCAAATGAGAGTAGAAATTATGAAACTCTGGGCAAAATTATGAGGGAAGAATCCGAGTCATATGGCTTCAAACTCATTCGCACACCTGTTTTGGAACAGACGGAGTTGTTTGACAGATCCGTGGGCGATAGCTCAGACGTTGTTGAGAAAGAAATGTACACTTTTGAAGATAAAGGCGGAAGAAGTGTAACTTTGAGGCCTGAGGGAACCTCGGGAGTTTTGAGAGCAGTTTTAGAAAACGGATTGCATAATTCGGTGTTGCCCCTAAAACTTATGTATGAATCCTCATGTTACCGCTACGAAAAGCCTCAGTCCGGAAGGTATCGTGAATTCTTTCAATTTGGTCTGGAAATATTTGGTACAGAGTCTTATTTGGCGGACGTGGAACTCATTTGCGCAGCGAAAGCTATTTTAGGAAGAGTAAGAATAAGAGATGCTTCCCTTGAAATTAATTCGATTGGCTGTCCTGAGTGCCGCAAAAAATATAATCAAGCTTTGAAAGAATATTTTGATGCTAAAAAAGAGGGCTTGTGCGAAACCTGCAAAAGCAGACTCGCAAGGAATCCGCTCAGAATCTTTGATTGTAAGAGCAGTGACTGCAAAAAAGTTTGTGAAAATGCCCCGGTTATTTTGGATTATATTTGCGATGAGTGCTCCACTCACTTTGAAAATGTCAAAGCCACCCTCAACACTTTGGGGATTATATATACTGTAAATCCATATATAGTAAGAGGATTGGATTATTATTCCAAAACAGTTTTTGAGTTCGTTTGCGAAGTCAATGGCGAGAACATAACTGTATGCGGCGGAGGAAGGTACGATGGCTTGTCGAAAATCATCGGTGGACCAGATTTGCCGGCAATAGGGTTTGGAATAGGCCTCGAAAGAGTCATGATGGTCATGAAAGACCATGAAATAAATTTTGACCCTCCTCAGAATATTGAAATTTTTGTAGCTTCAGTTGGCGAACGCGCCCAAAGAGAAGCAGTTAAAATATGCGAAGTAATGAGAAGGTCGGGAATTTCTTGTGAGTGTGATATCTCAGGCAAGAATTTGAAATCTCAAATGAAATACGCAAACAAAATTAATGCAACTTTTGCAGTAGTTTTGGGTGATGAAGAACTGGAAAACAAACGGGCAAGAATAAAAGAAATGGCCCACGGGAAGGAAACGGACATCCCTCTTACTAAAGAAGGATTTATAAAATTTCTTATAAGTGCGCAGGTATCACTCCTTGAGTGATACTATTGGGTGTCGTTTTTGGGAGCACTAGAGTTGCGACGCAGTTCCTAGTGTTCCGTGAAGACTGGTATCTTAATATCGTTGTACATAATTTGAAGATACCAGTCTTTGCGGAAAAATTTTTCTCCTCGGCAAATCGCAGTTTCTAAGGAAACTCCGAGCGTTATGGCGCTTCCGCAAAAAAGTTAGTATTTTGCTTTTCAGATTATTTAATTATTTTATCTAAAATTTTATTACGGCTCATTGTGTAACCATTTTTAATCTGTAATCATAAATTGTGCTCGGTGTAATCACTTTCACCATCGCCAAGTCGTATATTAATCTCGTTTCACCTTAACGTGTACGGATAAATAATTCGAAAGTAATTTCGTAATAAGTGCAAATTAACTTTTTTAAAATCTTTATCACCTCATAACCGTTGAAGATCGATTGAAAATATGAATCAATTTATATTTTGACATATTTTTATAAGTTCGAACTGTGAATTTGCCGAGAAAACTTTTGACCGCAATTCAGCGGCACCCGATATATTTTTTATGTAGCTCGCAATATGTTTGCGGGCTTCTTTTATACCTCTAGATTCTCCTTTATAAAGGCAGAGCTTCTCGATATGCATTATCATGATGCTTTGTTTTTCGATGGGAGTGGGAGGAGTATAAGGCTTATTTTCGTATAGACATTCTATTTCTTTAAAAATCCAAGGATTTCCCATAGCGCCACGACCCACTGCAACCATATCGCAGCCGGTTTCTTCGAGCATTCTTTTCGCATTTTCGGCGCAAGTGATGTCACCGTTGCCAATTACAGGGATTTCAACGCTTTGTTTTACCTCTTTTATTATTTGCAAATCGCTTAAGCCGGAATATCCTTGTTCTTTTGTTCGGCCGTGTACTGTTATCGCATCGGCGCCGTTTTCTTCGCATATGAGCGCTACTTCTTTGGCATTTTTATTATTATCGTTCCACCCGGCTCGGATTTTAACCGTCACGGGCACAGGCGAAACCGATTTAGCAGCTTTTACAATTTCTCCGCAGAGCTTTGGATCTTTCATTAATGCGGAGCCGGAATTTTCTTTTACGATTTTTTTCGCTGGGCAACCCATATTTATGTCTATCACGTCGGGTATCATGTTTTTTTCTTTTAATAATTCTATTGATTTAATAAAATCCGACGGACAATTCCCGAAAAGCTGAATCGCAAACGGCTTTTCGATATCTGAGTGCTCCATTAGATTGTAAGTTTTTTCGCTGTTGTATATGAGCCCTTTGGCGCTTATCATTTCGCTGGTGAAATACCCCGCGCCAAGAATTGCGCAAATTTCTCTGAAAGCTCGGTCGGTAATTCCTGCCATTGGTGCGAGGGCTGCTTTATTTATTTTAAAAAAATTATTTGATTTCATTTTTTCGTTCCTTTTTAAGATATTTTTTAATTAATTTACAAATATCATTTTAACATACAACGATTTGTGATATAACATAAATGTACAATATTTTATAGACAGGTGAATTTTATGGAAAATTTTTCAAAAAGAACATGGGCGCAAATAGATTTGAATGCAGTGGATTATAATTTTAAAAATATAAAGCAAAAATTATCTCCAAGCACAAAAATTCTTTGCGTATTGAAAGCTGATGCCTATGGCCATGGAGCAGAGTATTTGGTCAAAGAATACGAAAAATTAGGCGCTGATTATTACGGGGTTTCCAATCTTGATGAAGCCATTCAGCTCAGGAACAGCGGCGCAAAAAAGCCGATTTTGATTTTTGGATACACTCCTCCGGAAATGGCGATAGACCTTTGCAATTATAATATTACTCAGGCCGTTTTTTCGCTTGAATATGCAAAAGAATTGGAAAAAGCCTGCGCAAGCGGAGATTTTTCAATTAAAGCTCATATAAAGATAGACAGCGGCATGAGCCGTATCGGTTTTTTCTGTCAAACTGATGAAGAACTTAAAAAATCAATCGAAGAGATTGTGACTATAAATAAAACCATGCCTCATATCGAAATCGAAGGGATTTTCACGCATTTTTCCGTTTCCGACGATATCACTAACAACGAAGATTACACCAAATTTCAATTTAAAAATTTTAAATCTGCAATTGACATGTTGGAAAATAAGGGCGTTAAATTTAAAATTCGCCACTGCTGCAATAGCGGAGGAATACTCAATTTCCCTGAAATGCAACTCGATATGGTCAGAGCCGGCGTGATTCTTTACGGTCTGTACCCTTCTGACGAAACAAGAAATAAGATTGATTTAAGACCTGTCATGGAGTTGAAATCTGTTGTTTCGCAAGTTAAAACAATTCCTCAAGGAACGAGTTTGAGTTACGGCAGGACATTTGTGTCAAATAAGAACATCACAGTCGCTTCCGTCACAATAGGCTACGCTGATGGGTATTCTTTGAGATTTTCTAATAATTCTCAGATGCTTGTTAAGGGCGAAAAAGCCGATATCATCGGAAGAGTGTGCATGGATCAGTTGATGCTTGATGTTTCGAATATAAATGGCGTTAAAGAGGGCGACGTTGTAACTGTGTTCGGCAAAGACGATAAAATGATACTTACAGTTGACGAACTTGCAAAAAAAATAGGAACCATAAACTACGAAATAGTTTGCTTAATCGGTAAGAGAGTTCCCAGAATTTATTTTTATAACAATGAAATAATAGGAAAAGTTATTTATATATAATGAAATAAAAAGCAAAAAAATGTAGAAAAAAGTATTATTTTCTGATATTATAGTATAAATAAAAAATTAGATGTTGAAAATATTGTGCAAAATGTTTAAAATAAATATTAGGGCAGATAAATAATAAAAAATACTTTTTGCAGTGACATTTTGATTTTTTATTTTTCTAAGTTTATTGCCAAATGGCTTGGCTTTAATTACTGTTTTTCGGCAAATATTTAATTGCAACGTTTTTACGTGTATTTTTAAAAATCCCCGAAAGGAGATATTTATAAGATGAATAATTTAAAGGTCGATGCAACAGTGAAAAATTGGGGGAGAGTTTATAAATTTTTAAATGGCCATCTTGTGGGTATTGAAGCAAAAAGAAAAATCGCCGGGCAAATTTTAATTGCCAGCGAAGAAATTTTCGTTAATATTTCTCATTATGCCTACAAGCCGCCCTCAAATGGCAAGGTGGAAATAAATTTTGGATTCGAAAAGCCGTCTTCGGTCGTCAGAATTAAATTTGTTGATAGCGGTGTTTTTTTCGATCCTACCAAATTTAAACCTGCTCCCGCCAGCGGCTCGGCAGGCAAGCGCTCCATAGGCGGTCTGGGATTATTTATGGTAAAAAAAATTATGGATGAGATGATTTATGAGCATAAGAATAGCCAAAACAATCTGATTATTACCAAAAAAATAGATTAATCTTTATATAAATTAGAAAGGGGAATGAATATGGATATTAAAAAAATTAAAGAAAATGATTCTACAATTTATGTTTTGGATGGAAGAATGGATACGCAAAGTTCGCCTGATATACAGCTTAAATTTGAAGAGGGACTAAATCAGGGTGAGAAAAAAATTATTTTGGATATGTCCAAAGTTCAATACCTGAGCAGCGCCGGTTTGAGGGTGATTTTATGGCTTCAAAAAAAGCTTGTTGCTCTTGATAATAATAATTTTTTGACCCTTATAAATGTTGATGATGAAATCTATGAAATACTTGAAATGACAGGATTTACAGATTTTTTAGTGATTAATCCATAAAATTAGGTTGACTTTTAAAAATTATTGGCATATAATAAAAAGTAGTAGGAGCGAAACCGTTTAAAAAGCGGTCAGCCTCCAAGGTTTTGATTTTTAAATAAAAACCGAACTTTGGTAGAGTGGCGGTTTTTATTTTTTTGTGTTTTTATCTATAAAATTTATAGCACTGAAAAGCACTACAAAATACATTGCAAGAATGCTTGTAAAAATGATAAAATCCAGCATAGTATCTACCTCCAATCGGAGGCAGAGTAACCGCTCTCTATAGGCTAAACTCCTACTACGGAATTTAATTATATATTAAAGGAAATTAAATTTCAACAAAAAAATAACAATAATATAATCATTTTAAAGGCTTGCTGATTAAAAAATCAGCAAGCTAATTTTATTTCTACAGTTTAATTAGTTTTAATACGGGTATTAAAAAATATTTTGTATATACAATCTAAAAATTATCTTGCAAAAAATTGTGGATTGTGAGAAAATATATGTTATTAATAATTCTTTGCTTTTTGGGGGTTTATTTTTATGAATAAGTTGAAAAATATTCTCGTTAAACTTGGCAGAAATTTATTTTTTATTTGTATATTGACAGTTGCGGGAGCGCTGACTGTGTATACTATCGTTCAGGCTCTGGAAAACAGCAGTTCCTCTTCGGGGACAAGTAGTTCTGATTTTTCTTCATCGAGCAGTACTGAAAATAAATTGACTGCCGAAGAAATTGATAAAATAGTTGAGGATTTAAAAATTTCGGGCAATATAGATAATATTCTAGAAAAATTGGATGATATTATATATAGAGCTCAACTATCCGGGAACTCCGCTCTTCAGGAATATGCAACAAACATGAAAACAAAATATGAATTACAAAAGCAGCTCGACAGCGTGAACGGGTTACTTTCGTCAATGAAAAAAAAGAATTCCGGGATAGCAAAAGTTGACACCCAGGTTACAAAAATACTTTCTGTTAGCACAATAACCGAAGATTTACGTGGAGCGGTTTCGGACGAATGCTTGATCATTTTGGAATCGCTTAGCGAAGATAATGTAAAAAACTTACAAGAAACTTATAGCGAGATAGAAACTATAGTTGACATAAAAGATGTGGCGTCTTTAACTGTTCAGCAAAGGAGCTTGCTCGACGTGTTGCTCCTTAGCAAAATAATTGAAGATAATATGGTTGAAGGCGAAAGATTAACTCTTGCGAAAGAAACCCTTTCTGTCGCCATTACTATATTAAAATCTTATGAAAGACAAAATTATGCCTCCGAGGATTATGACAAGTTGGTAGAAGATTCCGATAAGTTCACTAAAGCTGGAAGAAAAGCCTCATCGGTGATACCTGAGCAAATTGTGTTTTTAAATGGATACTTTAAAATGAAACACGCACCGATTATGTATGATGGGCACATATTAATGGCTATCGACGACCTGTATCAATATATTGATGCTTCCATTGAATACATGTACAACAACGCCACCATGGTTATACAATCACCCGGCAAGACCCTTGAAATAGTCAGCGGAAAAAATGAGGCATATCTAAATGACCAACCTAAAAATATTCCTGTTCCAATTTTGAGCTACAACGATAATATTTATATGTCGGTTGAATTTTTTGCAGAATGCTATGACATTTCGTATAAATATGTTGCAGACGAAGAATTTTTAATTCTTTATTATAATTTGGTTCAAGTTGAAAATCAGTCTGTTCCAAATGAACTTCACAAGGACTAATAAATTTTAAGGAGTGAATATTATGGCCAAGTACACAATAATTTCCGACGTTGGGAAGGGTTTGCTCGCTCTTTTGAAAGATAAATTGGTTCCCGATACTGTGGACAAGGGCGAAAGCATCGGAATATGTGACCCGAAAGACCGCGGAGATTATATAGTAGGAATACACCCTTACGATATAAGAGAAGATACCAGCGGAAAGAGCGTAGAATCCATTTCGCTCCCGGACGGAAGCACGCAAGACCCTCCCGCAATGCTGGAGCTTTACTATGTTATTTCGGTTAATAGCAAGGCGGAGATTGGCGATAGAGCCTTGGATGAAGCTAAAATAATAGGAAAAATAATTCAGGTTCTTAAAGATAATTCCATAATTCCTTCAATTTATATGCCGAGCAATATGGGCACAGCTGTGGAAAAAGTTCCGATTTCTATGTTGCCGCTAAGTATGGAAGAAAAAGTAAAAGTTTGGACGATGTTCGGCGAATCGTATAAGCTATCTGCTTTCTATGTTGTCGGACCGGTGGCAATAGATTCCGAAAAAATCAGTAGACCCAAAAGAAGAGTTGAAAATGTATTCCTTGACACTAAGCATTACGAATTTAAGAAGGTTCTTAAATTTGATACATTCATTAAAGAAGAAGACATTGATGATGAATATACCCAGCGCCCAGATGAGGACGAAGATGAAGATGACGATTATGGTTTGGGCGGCGACGATGATGGATTAGGTTTGGATGACGACGAAGAAGGAGGTGCTGACAGCAGCGACAGCGAAGCCGATGATTTGGATTCTGAATTAGACTTGGATTCAGATTTGGATTTGGACGCCGAACTTGGTCTTGATTCCGATTCTGAGGACAGCGAAGATGACAGCGAATCTGATTCTGAAGATGCTGGGGAAGATGATTTAAATATTGAAAGTGAAGAATAATTTTGAAAGGATGATGTTTTATGTTAGAGTCGATTAAAAATATTTTTAAATCAAGTGATAAAGCAAAAGACAGAAAAAGAGACATAGAATTTATCAATATGCTTAGTGCAATAGAACCAGTCACCGATGTTAAAATTGAACGGGTTCGCCAGTCATGGTATTATAGCGCTAGGGATCAAAAAGGTTTATATTTTGCAAAAAAGATAGATGACAAAAGTTTGAATGATAATATAGTAATAGGAAATCGTGTAGCACAATTTAATAGTTGTATGGATATTCCAGCGGTAAAGGCGTATCTAGAAAAGCTTATGGCTTTATATTTGATTGATGATGAAGAGCATACTCCTGAAGGATATATAGATGCTTTACAAAAAATCGGAATTAAAGTGAAAAAGATGCATTTTGATTATATGTATTATACTAAAGAAAATATTGAAAATATGTTTAAAATAGCTTTAAAACAAGTTAAAGAAGATCAAAGCAAAATTAAAAATGCTGTTGGTGAAATTATAAAGAGTTGTGAAAAATATGACCATAGTCTTAATGATGTAGAAAAGTATTTCTCTTCGCTTAAAAAAGGAAAAGAGGATGTAGGAGGATGTATTGAACTACTAGAAAACAGGAAAGAATATTTGGAACAGCTTAGTGAAAATGTTTTAAACGAACTGAGAACACGTTATAAATCTTTAGGAAAAGCAAATGAGAGTGCTATTTCTCGGATGGGAGGTCTTATTACACAACTTAAGTCAGCTGACTTAACTCAAAAAAATTTAAGAAAATCAATTAATGCAGAAAACAGAAGTAGTATTGTTGACCAAATAACAAAATTATTGGATGATGAATACAAAAGAGTAGAGCAAGATTATATTAATAAACATAAAAATGATTTCGAATTGTGCGTAAAATACAGCAAGCCTCCGTATTCGAAATCTTTAAAACAAACACTTGCGGAATTGAGGGCAGAAAAAGGTTTTGAATCGGATGACTTACAGAGAGCACAGATAGGAGTCACAGTGTTTTTAGGTGTTGCTATCGACGCAGAAAACAAAAACTACGAGAAAGCACTAAAAGAAATTAGCAAATGTTTCTATTAAAAAATAATTGAGAGGAATTTATAAATGAGAAAAATATATATGGCATCGCTTGTCATTATGCTCAAAGATATATATTCCAAAGCGCCGATAAATGGCGCAGTTATCCTTTGCAATGGCAAGCAAAATCCATACACAAGAAAAAAAGAAGGATACTATGTATTCTCGAACCTTTATCCCCAAAAATGCGAGGTAAGTATAAGCTGCAGAGGTTATGTTGACCTTAATTTCACGGTTGAACTGAGGGAAAACGAAACTCAAGTTATATACGCCGACATGCCCTATGCTGTGAATAACGAAAACCTCATCCGCATGACAAGGTTTGAAATTTCGGTTCATGAAAATAAAGAAGCTTTAAAAAATACTGATGTCGAACTAAAACTTGATAATCCGGCTGAGTTTTTAAAGCTTGTTGAAAAATCCGAACCCGGCAGCGACGAAGTGAAATTGAACATAGATGAAATGAACCCCGGAATTATCGGGCAAGAATACATTTATACCGCTGGCAAAAAATCCACTAACCTTTCTTTATGGGGATATGACGCCGATAAAAAATGTTATAATTTGAAAAATCCGCTTGAAAACGAGCTAAATCCAGATGGCGATTTTTATCCTATTTGGAAATTGAAAACCGATGGTAATGGAAAGATCACCATGCCGCTTATAGAGCAATTTATGAAAGACAACGTGCTGAAATTCGAATGCAAAGCAAACGAAAGCGTTGCGAAAGCATCCGTAGACGTTACAGGTAAACATGAATCCGGAGAAGTTTTTTATTTGGATATGAAACTCAAAAAAAAGAAAAAATAATTTATTAAATCGGAGTGCCTGAGATGGAATACGAAATTCAAAAATTATTTGACTATAGTTCGGGTGGCGAGCCTTACGAATCATATTCGCAGTACCTTAAAGATGAATTCAAACTTGTAAAAATGTATTTGCAACTGTACAAAGAAGCCATAAAAAACGATGATTTTGAAGCTGCTCAGACCAAATTTTTGAGAAATTATATTCATATCAAAACTCATCTAAAATCGCGAATAAAAGCGTCAAAACCTAAATTTTTCTTTGGGGAATATTTTAAAAATTTATTTTTGCTCACTGACTTTGAGTGGTTTTGCGTTTTGAGTTCCGTTCTAATTGAATTCGATAGAAAATATCTTTTGGAATTTTTGGAAATTGATAATAATCCTACGGGCAAAAACCTTTCTTATGAATTGCTTTTTAAGATATATTTTTTGGTTAAGGATCCATCAGAGGCAAAGGAGTTCTCGGAGGATTATTTTGAATCAAAAGATAAATTAGAATCAATTTGCTTTGTGGATGGCTCTGTAAAGTGCGACCCGTTCATTTTTGAGGCGATTATAAGTAATATAAGCAAAGACGTCGAGTGCACCGGCATGCAGCAAAGAATCGTTCAAGATGAAAGCCAAGCTTTAACTGTTCACGAAGATTTATCTTTGAAAATTTTTGATTTTTTAAAAGATGTCGATGGCATTTCGATGTGCGTAAATATCAGCGGAGTGAAAGGAATCGGCAAAAAAACCGTCGTAAGGCGTGTGTGCGATATGCTGAAAAAAGATTTGATAGAAGTTGATTTTGCTTATTTCTCTGCGGGTTCAAAAGAAAATATTTCAACGCTTATTTCAATTTTCAGGCTGGCTACTATCACTGACAGCTATCTTTGTTTTTATAATTTTGAATCTCTTGAAGAGTTAAAAGAACCCCTATACAAAAAATTTATATTTAAGAAAGCGTTTAATTTTTCTCAGTTTGTGTTTATTCTTTCAAATTCCGAAAAAGACGTTTATATGCACGAAATAAACAGGCCTGTAATTAATTTTTTCATAGATGAACTTTCGGACGAAGAAAGCTTTAGAATGTGGGAAAAGGAACTTTCTGAATTTGAGAAAGATGAGAACTTAAATGTAAGGGAGATTTCAAATAAATTCCAGTTCACTCCTCTGCAAATAAAAAACACTTGCAAAGAAGCCTATCTCGAATGTAAATATAATCATAAAGATAAAATTGACAGCAAAACGCTAAGCAAATGCGCTCATCACCAGACAATCGGCAATTTATCCGACAAAGCTGTTCTTATTAAGAAAAAACATACCTGGAATGATATCGTTCTCCCGGCTCAACAAAAAGAACTCCTTGTAAGAGCTTGCAATCAAATAAAATATAAACATATAGTCTATGATAAATGGGGTATGAGCAAGCGGATTCTTTACGGTAGAGGTTTAAGTATGCTTTTCACAGGCCCTCCGGGAACAGGTAAGACTATGGCTGCTCAAGTTGTGGCTAGCGATTTGGATTTGGAAGTATATCGTGTGGATCTTTCCAAGGTTATTTCAAAATATATAGGTGAATCCGAAAAAAATCTAAGCGAAGTATTTGACAGTGCAAAAAAAAGCAACGCTGTTTTGCTTTTTGATGAAACCGATGCACTATTTGGAAAAAGAACCGAGGTTAAAGATTCCCATGACAAACACGCCAATGTTGAAACTTCTTACCTCCTTCAAAAGATGGAGGAGTATAGCGGAATCACAATAATGACAACCAATTTTATAGAAAATATTGATAAAGCCTTCTTCCGAAGAATAAACTATGTAGTGCACTTTAATCTTCCGGATTTTGACCTTCGTTTAAAAATATGGAAAAATATGTTCCCAAGTGACACACCTATTTCAAAGGATGTCAATTTTGAATATCTTGCAAAGAATTTTGAAATTGCAGGAGGAAGCATAAAAAATATCGTTTTAACCGCAAGCTTTATGGCTGCGTCGGAATCCGACAAGGTTGAAATGAAACATATTATAAAAAGTATAGAATATGAACTCAAAAAGCAAGGAAAAATGGTTTCAAAGAGCGATTTTGCTCAGTATGCATATTTATTGTAAAGGAGAATCACTATGGAACTTACTTTGGAAGCACTCGGACTTTTATTTGTTCTGGTATTTGGCACGTGTTCGCATTTTATATATGAATGGTCGGGGCACAATAAATTAGCGGGGATACTCTGCGCGGTTAATGAATCAACATGGGAACACATGAAAATGGTAATAGGACCGTCGCTCATCTGGATGATTATTGAAACTCCGTTTTTGTACTCTAACCCTAATTTTCTTCTCGCCAAAGCGATTTCTATAACCGCCATGATGCTGCTCATCCCGATAATTTTTTATATTTATTATTGGATTTTAAAAAAAGAACTTTTAATCCTAGGAATACTCGATTTTGTTTTTTCAGCGGTAATCGGTCAGTGGATTTCATATAGCATTTTGAAATATAATGCGGTTTCGCCGCTGGCTAATTATTTAGCTATTTTGAATTTGATTTTGATTGTGTATATGTACCTTAGATTTACAATAAATCCTCCGAAAATATTTCTTTTCAAAGACCCGATTACAGATAGCCACGGTTTTGACGGACATAGCCATTAAAAAAAGCGTACTCTTATGAGTACGTTTTTATTTTTTCATCTATTTTTTTGATTAATTCTTTTAAATTCTTTTGAACTTGTTTGTTCGATACCGCGGCGCCGAATCCCTCAAAAAGTTTTGGCTTTTTGGAAAGCTCCTTCCTGAGGTTTTGCAGGTATTCTTTTTCGTGTTCATTGCTATTAAGATTATTATGACGCAAATCAACGATATTTTTCAGCCATTTATGCGTGTAACTTTTGTTATCATTTTCTTTGTAGTGTTTATGAAGTTCTGTAGACTGTTTTTCGATTTCTTCTGCAATTTTATTGAAACTTAGATCTTTTTTACTTAAATTGGTTTTAATATAGTCTAGAAATTTCGATAGCTTCTCTATCATTTTGTTTTTGGTGTCTATTTTTGAATCTTCTTGATTTATATTTTCTTGATTTTTTTCGATTTTTTCAATAAGCTTATCAAAAGTTCCGGTATCTTCTGCCGCTATCTCTTTCAAAATATTTATCAAATCATTAGGACTTTTGGCTCCCTCTATTTTTTTATTGATTTCATCTGGGACGGATTCGGTTAAGTTATTGTCGTTTACTATTTCTTTTATTTTGTCTAGTTTGTATTGTTTTGGCGTGGAAATCATACATATGCTGCTTAGAATATTTGTCATTTTATTTTTAAGTTGCAGGTTCATAATTATTTCATTCCTTTCTAAAATATAATTCATTTAGTTAATTATTATATAATATATCAAAGAAAATGTAAATACTTTTATGAAAAATAAATAAAATAAACCAAAAAAGCACCCAAATCGGGTGCTTTCATTTGGAGCTACCGGGCGGACTCGAACCGCCGACCTGCTGATTACGAATCAGCTGCTCTACCACCTGAGCTACGGTAGCACATCTAAGATTATATACAATTTTTATTTTTTAGTCAATGATATTATATTTTAGGTTATTATATTTTTCAATTTATAGTATAATAGACCAGTAACTTAATATTTAATAAGAGGTGCTTATAATGAATTTAGTAAATACAGATTTAATGCTAAAAAAAGCGTACAAAGAAGGCTACGCGATAGGGGCTTTTAATGTAAATAATATGGAAATAGTCCAAGGAATAACCAAAGCCGCGCAAGAAATGTCCTCGCCGCTGATACTTCAAGCTTCATCCGGAGCAAGAAAATACGCCGGTGCTACATATATGAGAAAACTTGTTGAAGCTGCCTGCGAAGAAACTGATATCCCTATAGCTCTCCATTTGGATCACGGCGATTCTTTTGAGCTTTGTAAAAATTGTATAGATAGCGGATTTACATCTGTCATGATTGACGGCTCTTCGCTTGAATATGAAAAAAATATCGAGGTAACCAAAAAAGTATGCGATTACGCCCATAAATACGGCATTTCCGTTGAAGGTGAACTCGGTAGCCTTTCGGGCATTGAAGATAAAGTTAATGTCTCCGAAGAAAAATCTTTTTACACCGACCCCGAACAAGTTGAAGATTTTGTAAAAATAACAGGCGTGGATTCTTTAGCGGTCGCAATCGGCACAAGCCACGGAGCATATAAATTTAAGCCCGGTCAAAAACCCGAACTTAGATTTGATATTCTTGAGGAAATTGAAAAAAAATTACCCGGCTTCCCGATTGTTTTACATGGAGCCTCGAGCGTAATTCAAAAATATGTAAAAGAAATAAATGAATTCGGTGGGAAATTGGACGAGGCGATAGGCATCCCTGAGGAAATGCTCCGCAAGGCAGCGAGCTTGGCCGTATGCAAAATAAATGTGGATTCAGATTTAAGACTCGCAATGACGGCGTCAATAAGAAAGAGCTTTAGCGAGCATCCCGAGAATTTCGACCCTCGTAAATATCTATCCGCAGCCAGAACATCAATCGAAGAGGTTGTTAAACACAAAATCGAAAATGTAATGGGAAGCAAAAATAAAGCATAGGTATTTTTAAGGTCGGATTTGGAATGTAACCATAATTGTTCAAAAGAAAGGATTTTTACAATGAATGTATCTGTTTTGGGGTGCGGCCGATGGGGAACCTTTATTGCGTGGTATTTGAATAAAATAGGTAAAAATGTTGTGCTTTGGGGGCGCAAAGGTTCTAATCACCTTGCAAAGCTTGTTAATAATCGCAAAAATGAGTGGCTTAATTTGGACGAGAAAATTGTTTTGACCGATGATATTAAAAAAGCACTCGGCCACTCTGAAATCATAATTATATCCATAAGTGCGCAGTGCTTGTCCGATTTTATGAAGGATTTATCCGAGGAATTCAGTCTAAATGATTTAAAGAAAAAGACTTTCGTTCTTTGCATGAAAGGCATAGAAGAAAGCACCGGTCGGAGGCTTTCTCAGGTGATGGAACAATATCTCGGCGAGGACTCAAATATCGCAGTTTGGGTAGGTCCGGGTCATGTTCAGGATTTCGCCGATGGGATTCCCAATTGTATGGTAATAGATTCCAAAAAAGATGAGGTAAAAAAAGAACTCGTCAATAAATTTTCGAGCTCTCTTATAAGATTTTATTACGGCACTGATCTTATCGGCAGCGAAATAGGAGCTGCTGCGAAAAACGTAATGGGCATAGCTGCAGGAATTTTGGACGGGCTTGGATATGTTTCGCTGAAAGGTGCGCTTATGTCAAGAGGCACCATGGAAATTTCCCGTCTAATAAAAGCCATGGGAGGTAATCCATTGTCTGCGTTCGGGCTCGCTCATCTGGGTGATTATCAGGCTACTTTATTTTCTCCTCATAGTAATAATCGGAAATTCGGCGAACTCCTTGCCACGAACAAGCCTTACGACAAGCTCGCTGAAGGCGTGGCGACTTCTTATGCGATCGTTGAGCTCGGCAAAAAATACAAAGTTGACTTGCCCATTTGCAATGCGGTAAATCAAGCCGTAAAAAATAAATCGGTAACCAAAGAATCAGTTACAGATTTGTTTTTGAGAAGTATAAAGAACGAATTTTAAAATTCCGGATAAACATAGCTCTGAATAATATTTTCTATTATTTCAAAAGTTTCGTCCGGGATTTCATTGGGATAGCTCATCAAATTCAATTTCATGGGCTTGTCCCCTTTTCTTAGAGGCAGTTGATAATATTCGTGATTATTTAGTTTGAATCCTAATTTTTCGTAAAAATTTTTTCTTTTTATGCTGATTTCGTCATTAGGAATTTCAATTTCGAGAACGATGGGCTTTTTGGAATTGTTTATAAAATCTTTCATTATTTTTGAACCCATTCCTTTTCCTCTGCAACAAGGGTCGACCGCCAAATGTTCAATAAATAAAAATTTTGGAAAATCCCAGCTTGCAATGAACGCTATTGTTTTGCCGGATTCATCGGTTTTAACATCCAGCTTGTACATGGGATTTTTTAAAAGCTTCTTTTGGTTTTCTTTTGCGCGATATTCGTTTTTAGGAAAAGATTTTTCCATGAGCTTAAATACTTCTTCAAAGTGGCTTGTCACAATAATTCACTCCTTTTTTGTTTTATTTTATTCTATTATAAATTAATATTAAAATCAAATAAGAATACGATAAGACTAGTTAAAATTTACAATAATATATGTTTTGCTTTTAAAAATATGATATTATTATAAATTGAGATAGTTATATCTTCACATAAATACACTTAGTTTGTAAAAAAATTTTTTAAAATGAATTTTGTAGTGGATTTTACTTTGTTTTTGAATTAAAATAAAACTAAAAATAGCGTTAAATTAATATTGAGAGGTGTAAAATATGAGTTTTTTAAAATTATTGTTCGGAAATTACAGTAAACGTGAACTCAAACGCATAAGACCCATAGCAAATGCGGTATATAATTTAGAAACCAAATATTTAAATATGACCGACGAGGAACTTGCTTCGCAAACGACGGTGCTGAAGGAACGCCTGAAAAATGGCGAAACTTTGGATAACATTCTTCCTGATGCATTTGCGGTTTGCCGTGAGGCTGCCGACAGAGTCCTTGGAATGCGCCCATTCCCAGTTCAAGTTTTGGGTGGAATAGTTCTTCATCAAGGAAGAATCAGTGAAATGATGACCGGTGAAGGTAAGACTTTGGTTGAAACAATGCCGGCTTATCTTAATGCTCTTACTGGCAAAGGCGTTCACATCGTAACTGTAAATGATTATTTGGCAAAGCGTGACTCCGAGCAAATGGGTAAAGTTTATAAATTCCTGGGCTTAACTGTAGGTCTTGTTTTGAGCGGAGATACCAGACAGAAAAAAATCAAAGCCTATGCCGCTGACATAACTTACGGCACAAATAATGAGTTTGGATTTGACTATCTAAGAGACAACATGGTCACGGATATGAGAGCCAAAGTTCAAAGAGGACATAATTTCGCGATAGTCGACGAAGTGGATTCTATTTTAATCGACGAAGCAAGAACTCCGTTAATTATTTCCGGCGAAGGCGATAAGTCCACCGAACTTTACACAATAGCCGATAATTTTGCAAAATCTTTAAAAATGTTAAAAGTTGCCGAAATAGACGCAAAAGAAGATAACGAAGAATTATTCAAAGACCACGACTACGTAGTAGATGAAAAAGCTAAAACAGCTACACTTACAAAATCAGGCGTAGAAAAGGCCGAAAAATACTTTAACATTGAAAATTTAACGGATCCTGAGCACCTTAATTTACAACATCATATCAACCAAGCCATCAAAGCTAATGGAGTTATGAGAAAAGACATTGATTATGTTGTAAAAAATGGCGAAGTCCTCATTGTTGACGAATTTACCGGCCGTATAATGATCGGAAGAAGATACAATGATGGTCTTCATCAGGCAATCGAAGCAAAAGAAGGCGTTAAAGTTGAAAAAGAATCCAAAACTTTAGCTTCAATCACTTTCCAAAATTATTTCAGACTTTATAATAAGCTTTCCGGAATGACCGGTACTGCTATGACTGAAGAGGAAGAGTTCCGAGAGATTTACAAGCTCGATATCGTTACAATCCCAACAAATAAACCCGTTATAAGGCAGGATTTACCCGATGTTGTTTATAAAACTCAAATGGGAAAATATCATGCGATAGTTGAAGATATAATCGAAAGCCACGAAAAAGGTCAGCCGGTGTTGGTTGGTACAGTTTCGATTGAAAAATCCGAGATTTTAAGTAATCTATTAAGAGAAAAAGGCATTAAGCACGAAGTTTTAAATGCTAAATATCACGAAAAAGAAGCTGCTATTATTGCTCAGGCGGGCAAAAAGGGCGCTATTACAATCGCAACGAACATGGCAGGGCGTGGTACCGATATAATCTTGGGCGGTAACGCAGCATATATGGCCAGAACGGAGCTCAAAAACCTGGGCTACGATGACGAAACAATAAACGAAGCCGACAGCTTTTCTGAAACAGAAGACGAGAAAATTTTGAATGCAAGAGCTAAATATAACGAACTTTATTCGAAATATAAAGAGAGTCTGCAAGGCGCCGCACAAGAAGTGAGAGATCTCGGCGGATTATACGTAATCGGCACGGAACGTCACGAAACCAGACGAATTGATAACCAGCTTCGCGGAAGATCCGGAAGACAAGGCGACCCCGGAAAGAGCCGTTTCTATTTGTCACTTGAGGACGATCTGATGAGACTCTTCGGCGGAGACCGCTTAAAACGCTGGATGGAACACCTTAATGTGGATGACGAAACTCCTCTTGAAGCCAAAATGCTCACAAAATCTATTGAATCCGCTCAGAGAAAAATTGAAGGCCGCAACTTTGCAATTCGTAAGAATGTACTTCAGTACGACGACGTTCTTAATCGTCAGCGCGAAATCATATATGGTCAGCGCGACCAGGTTCTTGCCGGCGAAGACCTTAGCAAGATGATAATCTCGATGATTGACGAGATGTCAAAAGTAATTGTTTCTCGCTTTATAAATCCTGGTTCTCCAAAAGAGACTTGGAATATCGAAGGCCTGAGAAGTTATTATATGGGATGGGTTCTTGGCGAGGATGAACTTAAATTCGGTGATGAAAATCCGATTGACATGACTTATGATGAAATTGTTGAATTTATAAGGAAAAAATCTCAGGATATCAGAGTCAAGCACGAAGAAGTTTTGGGCGAAGAAGCTACCCGCGAGCTTGAAAGAGTGGTTCTTCTCAGCAATGTTGATGAACAGTGGATGGACCACATTGATGCCATGGAAGAATTAAAACGAGGAATCAATCTGAGAGCATATGGTCAAAGAGACCCGGTTGTAGAATACAGAGTAGAGGGCTTCGATATGTTTGATGCGATGATTGAAACCATCCGTGAAAACACAGTGAAAATGTTACTTTGCTTTAAATTTAATATTAAGATCTAGCTTTAAAATCCGCCCGGTGTGGCGGACTTTTTATGAAAAAAAGCACCTGCTAAAAAGCGGTGCAGAAATTTTAGGCATAAAAAAACTCGGCCCGATGAGCCGAGTAATTATTTTATCTGTCTTTTTTGAATATCGACATTATATCGTAGAAACTTTCATCGTCTTCTTTTTGATTAGATGATGCAAAACCGTTTTTCGAAGAATCCAGTCCGTTATGTGCACCTGGTTGCTTGTTGTTTTGTGGAACAGGCATGAAAGATTCACGGGTAGAAAATCCTGTTGCGATAACGGTTACGCTGATTGAATCGTCCATGTTTTCATCAAATGCAGCACCCCAAATGATATTTGCATCTTCATCAGCTTGCTGAGAAATGATGGATGATGCGGTTTCGATTTCATCAAGTCCGATATCAGGCGAAGCAGTAATATTAATGATAACACCCTTGGCGCCATTGATTGCTGTTTCGAGAAGCGGGCTGGAAATTGCCATGTTTGCAGCAACTTCTGCTTTATCTTTTCCGCTTGCTTGTCCAATTCCCATGTGAGCGTATCCGGCGTCTTTCATTATAGATGTTACGTCCGCGAAATCTAGGTTTACAAGACCCGGTAAGAGAATCAAGTCAGAGATGCTTTGAACACCTTGTCTTAAAACATCATCGGCAACGATAAATGCGTTCATAAGAGTGATTCTCTGTTGGCTGGCAAGTTTTAATCTTTCGTTTGGAATTACAACCAAAGAGTCTACGTGTTCTCTCAGTGCTGCGATTCCGTGCTCTGCTTGAGCCATTCTCTTTTGACCTTCAAATGCAAATGGCTTGGTAACTATTCCTATGGTAAGAATTCCCATCTCTCTTGCAATTTGCGCAACTATAGGAGCAGCACCTGTTCCTGTTCCGCCGCCCATTCCTGCGGTTATAAATACCATGTCAGAGCCCTTAAGTGCGGCAATTATCTCGTCGCGGCTTTCTTCAGCGGCACGTTGACCAACTTCAGGCTTAGAACCTGCGCCTTTACCTCTTGTAATTTTTTCTCCGATTTGAATCTTATTTGTAGCCTTAGAGCGAAGCAAAGCTTGTCTATCTGTATTAACGCAGATAAACTCGACGCATTTTACACCGGAATCCACCATTCTGTTTACAGCGTTTCCGCCGCCGCCGCCCACTCCGACTACTTTTATTTTAACTATTTCTTCGGTATTATTATCGAATTCAAAACCCATATGCTAACCCTCCGTGTTAACTGGCAATCTACATTGCTAATTTATTATTTTATGTATTATCCATCAAATTCTTCGATTAAGTATAACACATAAATATATTTTTTTCAACAATATATAGTTAATTTTAAAAATTAAAAGTTAAATATTAAAATAATTTTTTTAAAATTAGTGATTTGTTTTGATTTGACAAGCATTAAAATAAGTAATATAATCAGTAATAAATCCAAAATAAAATTTATAATTCAAAGAAAGGCCTAAAAATTATGTGCAAAATACGTATAAATTCGCGCATTAGAGCGATTTTTCTGGTTATAATAGGAATTTTTTCAATAAATTCCGTAAAAGTTCATGGAGATTATCATTTTCTTAATAACAAAGGCTTTATTCACATATTGTATGACGAAAAAGAGCGCCAAGTTTTTAAAAAATTGTACGATTATATGAATACTACTCACTGTTCATACAGAAGATACCAAATTGAAGAACTTCTTCCTGAAGAATTCAAAAAAATGTTTGAGAGCAAAAAGACAGGTATTATGTATGCTGTTTCAAAAAGAGGTTTTAAATATGCTTTTGGTGAAGTTTTACATAAAGTGATGCCTGCTTTCCCGCTTGATGATGAAGAGGCCGTGAAATTAGCCTCGATTTATTTGGGCGTTGAACCCGAAGATATACACGACGCTGCTTTCAGAAATCGTGCCCAGTATATGGCTTGCGAAGGGTACGGTTATTTCGGTTACGATGTTATGGTTCGTAAAATTAGTAAATCGAGTAGATTTTATTTTATTGATTTAAGAACCTACCTCGAAACAGTTTACCGAAATAGATAAGAAGATTTATATCGATAAAAAACCTCCCTTATTTAAGGGAGATTTTTTTAGTTTATGCTGGATTCCAAGTACTCATCGAGCTCTTTGTCTTCTCTTTTTTTCTTTCTTTCGAATAAAAGCACCATCGAAACCGCCACAGTGATAATTGTGAATATTGATGCTATGATTCCTACAAACATCATGGAACTTAATTTATTTTTTCCGTTCAATTTAATTTCCCCTTTCAATTTATCCTAAGTTTATACTAATTAATTTGACCAGTCAAGTCAATCAAATTTATGTCGAATGATTTTTTAAAATTAATTTTTCGGTCCATTTTTCCCAAGGAACCTTTGAAAATAACTCGTAAATTACGTATCCCGTTACAAAAAGAGGTATGAAAATCAAGAAATTTACCCAGTTAAAAGGTTCGACGCTGAATACATTTGAGAATAATGTCATCCCTATGAAAAATGATAAACTCACGCCCCATAACAAGGTTTTTCGCAATTTGTTGAGCGGCAACGAAATATTATATAAAAGCATAATCCCAATCGCACCCGTTATCAAAACCGCTAAAGTAGAGTATTTAAAATAGCTTAGATTAAACACCGCATATAGTCCCACGCAAATCAAAATTTCGCTCACAATCGTAAGTGCCGCCGGTAAAGCCTTGCTTACTATGTTCGTGAAAAGGTTTCCTTGAATTTTTTGCCTGGTTGGTTCGAGTGCAAGCACAAATGAAGGTATTCCTATCGTTAAGGAGCTTAGCAAAGTCATTTGAATTAAAATAAAAGGATAAGAATACGGAATAATCACAAATAAAAGCGAAAGCAAAAATGAATATATAGTTTTTACAAGGAACAAAGAAGACGACCTTTGAATATTATTTATAGCGATTCTTCCTTCTGCTACCGCCAAAGGCATCGAGGCAAAATCAGAATTCAAAAGCACCAAATGAGAAATATTCCTTGCGATATCGCTTCCGTTAGCCATTGCCACACTGCAGTCGGATTCTTTCATTGCCAGTACGTCATTCACGCCATCGCCGACCATCGCCACGGTTTTTCCGCTTTCTTTAAGAGCTTTTATTATGAGTTGTTTTTGCAGTGGTGTTACCCTTCCGAAAATTGTGTATTTTATTGCGGCTTCGCGGATTTCCTCTTCGGATTTCAATGTCGATACATCAATATATGAATCGGTATTATCAAGTTCAACACGCTTGGCTATTTTTGATACCGTGATCGGATTGTCGCCCGAAATAACCTTTATATTTACGCCTTGCTTTTTAAAGAAGTTCAGAGTTTTCGCCGCGCTGTGCCGTATTTTATCTTTTATGAGGACTATTCCGATATATTCCAAATCATCCGGTAAATTTTCATTTTTAAAAGAATTTTTCGAATGAGCAACTGTTATTACTCTGTAATCTTCAGAAAGTTTTTGTATATCGTGTTCAATTTTATAATTCTGATCTTTAAAAATTATCTCGCCCGCACCCATTACTATTGTCCCGAGCTCTTTAGATTGAATCCCGGACCATTTTTTTTCCGAGGAAAATGGGATTAGTTTTTCTATTGTCATATTGTTTTCTTTGCTTTTGAATACCTCGGCTATAGCCTTAAATGTTTCGTTGGAATCATTTAAATTATTTGCGATTGCCGATAAATAACGGCTCATTTCTTGCTTCGAAAAATTGCTTGAAGGGATAACATCATGTATTTCAAAACTACCTTCGGTTATCGTTCCGGTCTTGTCGAGGCAAAGCGTGTCAACTCGTGCCAAAGTTTCGAGGCAGTAAATATCTTGTACGAGAATTCTTTTTTTCGAGAGTCTCACAACACCGACGGCAAGTACGGAGCTTGTTAAAAGAACCAATCCCTCGGGAATCATGCTGGTTAAAGCTGCGGATGTTGTGATTATCGCCGAGGAATAATCATATCCTGATGATAGCAATTGACGGTAAAAAAGTATTCCGCCGATGGGTATAATTGCTATCGAAATAATTTTTATTATTTTATTTACAGTAGTCATGATTTCTGATTTTGTTTTTTTGATGCACTTGGATTCTTTAAGCATCGCCGAGGAATAATTTTCTTTCCCCACGTGTTCCGCCTGAGCTGTGCATTTTCCGCTTACCACATAGCTCCCAGCCAGCAATAAATCTCCTGGTTTTTTTGAAATTAAATCGGGTTCCCCGGTCAAAAACGATTCATTTACTTCGCATTTTCCTTGCTTTATGACAGAGTCCGCCATTATTTGGTTACCCGGCTCAAAAAATAATACATCGTCGAGCACAACTTGTTCTATTGGGATTTTTTTATGCTTGCCGTTTCTTATGACATTCGCGTGGCTGCATGATATGAAGTTCAGGCGCTCAACTGTGCTTCTGGCGCGTAATTCCTGGCTGATTCCTATTATGCAGTTGCATATAACTACTCCCATAAACATAAGATTTTTATATAAGCCCGTGTACATAACCGCCGCTGCGATGATTATATTTAGTATGTTGAAAAGTGTAAGGGTGTTATCTTTTATTATATCGGAAGTGGACTTGGTTTTTATGGATTTGTCAACGTTTACAAGTCCGTCGTTTATACGACTTTTTATTTCTTTATCGGTAAGACCGAAATTTTCTTTGGGGTGATATCTTACGATTTTATTTTCAGCTTCTTCCATAAGCTCCTCCTATAAGTTCATTTGAGTAAATTATAAATAATTCGGTGAATATGTCAAATATATATCTTGAGGTGAATAATTTATATGACTTGTAGAATAGTAGATATGAAAAATAAAGAAGTTATAAGTGTTAAAGATGGCTGCAGAATAGGCTGTGTCAATGATGTGGAAGTAGATATGAAATGTGCAAAACTTATCGCTATTATTGTTTACGGCAGGCCGAAATGCTTGGGTATTTTCGGTCGGGAAGACGACGTAGTCATAAAATGGGAAAACATCGAAGTTGTTGGTGAGGATACAATCCTTGTGAATTATAACCCCGTATTTAGAAAAAAGCGAAAATGCACGTGCTTTTCGCAATTTTTCAGACTCTGGAAATGATTATAATGTTCACATATGACGAAGATATGAAAGTGTATATTGCCAGCTGTCCCTTGTTATTTTTTTAAGAAGGTCTCTTTTTACATAAATCGTGCAATTAAGCCCTTTTTGGAATTTAGCCCACATAGATTCCTTTAGCGGCAAATTAAAATTCGTTCTGATGTCATTATCTATGAGAAGTATGTCAAGATATTCAAAATCATCGATTGAAAGGAATTTCCTGTGATTTGGAAGGCGATGTAGCGCCTTTGTATATATATAATCCCTGAAAAGACTTATATCAAGCGCTTTCCTGTCGCCCGGTCTTTTCGTTTGGGGAGTAATTTCTGCAACAACAATCGTTTCATTCGAAATTTTTTCGTCTATGGTTACTATTAAATAAAAATCAAAATTATCATTTAAATACTCCATCGTATCCACATCGCATGTCCTGGGCAAATATGAATATTTATGAGACTTAGGGTACATAGCGTACCTGGTATTTTCCCAAGAATCGAGTTGACCGTTGGTTATTATATAATCCATGTCTCTATTGTACGCAAGCGCGAATTTTTCGAAAAATAAATCAGTGGGAACATAGCCCGTAAAATCATGTCTTATAAGCATGCAAAGATTGGATGGTTTGCGAGCTACGATATAGTTTCTGGAAACGGTTTTTAATTCTTGGTAGTCTAATATTTTCTCGTCAAATATAACCATGTCGAAATAATCTGTAATAATAAATTCTTCGGATGTTTTCTTGAATCCAAAAATATTTTTATTTTTTGTCACGAATTTTTTGACATCTTCCAAACATGCGCGTGATTTGTACGAATCAAAACTTTCGGGAGTGATGCTCAAAAAATAATGATTGTTTTTTAGAGATTTTGATATGGTAAAGCAAATTCCATTTATAATTTCTTTTTTAATATTAATCATATATTTGGCGTCTGAATTTGAAGGAGAAAGAGTTCGTTTGTTTTCTTCTTCTTCGAATGCCCTCAAAAGATTACTTGGCATGAATTCTTCTTTTTTTGGCCTCATGAATAGTCTTAAAAATTTACCTTTACTGTAAGTAACGATCCTCCCCATAAACTGAGTATCTGCTCGTAGGTCATCCGCACATCCATGCACAATAATAGCATCCAACTTTTCAAGAGGGTTTGAAAGTGGCTGGCACGATAATTTCTGAGTATATTCAAATGCCTGCTGATTATCCGTTAGATATTTTTTGACGGATTCCCAATCCACAGGATGCTCTAAAGAATCCGAATATTTCGGAGTTATTTTAAGCACTCTCGTCGTCCAGTTCGGCACGGATACAATTTCATAATTATAATATTCTGAGGTATTATTTTTTTCTAAGAATTCATCTAAATGATGGGTTCGCGGCATTGATTCGCCGCCGTATGTGAAAACCACATTCGGGTCGGCTATGATTGAGCCAGGAGATGGGCTTTTTTCCACTTCTTTTTGGTAAAAATCCGTCTCATAAAATTTGTCTCTGAACTTGTTTTTGGCGTAAATATTATAACCATCTATCACAACGCGCCCCGGGATGTCTTCAAGTTTAGACCAGTTGCTTTTTTTAGAAAGAAAACCATCTTCCAAAGCTATTTTTGAGTCTATAATCAAAGCATCCGCATAGGTGAGGGCTTCGCTTTCGCTTAGTACAAACGTTTTATATTTGCGGTGAAAAATTTCTTTTTTTGAAAGAAGAAATTCTTTTACATCTTTCTCACTTAGCTTTTCAGAGGAATTATAATCTCTAGTTGCAGTGATTTTCACAGCTTGTTTTGTGCAGTCGGGGACTTCTATAATTTTAAATCTAATATTTTTATTTTGAGTATTTTTATCACAAAGATCATCGCCATGCAATTTAAGCCTCTTGGCCTTTTCGTAGACCGAACATTCTCCGAACATTCTTTTTGATACCGAACTTTCATTTTCTCCTATCGCAAATAATGCACTGTTACCGATTAAAATAAGCGACAGTGCAGCAGAGGTAATACTTTTTGCTGATTTGATTTTTTTAGACATAAATTCTCCTTTTTAAATTACGAGTACTTGATAGTGGCAAATGCTTCCGGTTAGGACAAACAAGTGCCAAATGAAATGTATATATTTTACTTTTTTGCCAATTACATACAGTATTGCGCCGACTGAATAAAAAATCCCTCCGATAAATAGCCATTTTAACTGAGAATAGCTCAGACACCTCATTGCAGGCTTAGAGATAAATACTACGCTCCAACCCATTACCAAATAACATACCATTGAAATTTTAGAAAATTTGTTTACATCTATTAAATTTAAAATTATCCCTACAATAGCTACAGACCAAACTGTCAAAAGGACAACCGTCCCGGCTGTTTCCGTGATGTAATTCATACACAGAGGAGTGTATGTCCCGGCTATGAGCAAAAAAATAGAGCAATGATCAAATTTTCTGAACACGGACTTAAGATTCCCTGAAGGCAAAGCATGATAGATTGATGAAACCGAATACAGAGTGAAAAGTGTAGCGCCATAAATCAAAATTCCCGGCAGGAACTGTTTGTTATGATGATTTTTAATCACCAACATTACTATTCCCCACAGTGCAAGCACAGCGCCGGCGCCGTGAGAAAGTGCATTCAAAAATTCTTCCATTGGAGTATATACGGGCATAGTGGATTTGCTTTTGGTAATAGATTTTTTAAGCATATTTATCACCTTTGTATCGTATATTATTATAATTTTTTTACTAATACATTATACCCACATATTAAGCGATTTTCAAATAGATTTTAAATAGTGTTAAATATTTTAAGAAACGCATATATATACTTCAAAAGGAGTGAGATATATAACATATGAAGTTTGTAAAAATTATAAAATCAAAAAAATTTTTAACTTTTATGTGGGTGGTAGGTTTTATCTCTGTTTTTGCGCTGGGATTCGTGGTTTATGGGGCTATAAGCGATAAAATCAGCGGCGAAAAAAATGACTTGGCTACGGTTATTTTGGATCCCGGTCATGGTGGTGAAGATGGTGGTGCTGTAGGAATTGACGGCATTATTGAGAAAGATATAAATTTAAGCATATCTTTAAAGCTGAGGGATCTTTTGCAGGCTGCTGGCTATAAAGTTATTATGACCCGTGAAACAGACACTGCGATATATGACGATGATTCCAAAACTTTAAGAGAAAAAAAGCGCTCGGATTTATATAATCGTGCAGCGATAATTAAAGATAATTCCAAAGAAAAAACCATTTTTGTAAGCATACATCAAAACAAATTTCCAAATGAAAAATATTTCGGCTCTCAAATATTCTATTCAAAAAATCACGCTGGAAGCCAAAATTTAGCCTCAGGGATAAAGGATTCCCTTGTGGGACTTATCCAGCCCGAAAATACAAGAGAAACCAAGCCTGCGGATAAAAAAATATTCTTACTTCATAACGCCCAAATTCCCGCTGTTATTGTTGAATGCGGATTCCTTTCCAATCAAGACGAAGCGAACAAACTCACAAAACCCGAGTACCAAACTCAACTTGCATTTAGCATTTATTGCGGAATCTCAAATTACTTTATAAATAATTCAACAGATAAAATTTGATTTTAATCTAAATTTAAATCACTATTGATTTTTTATGAAAATTATGTTAAAATTAGAACATAGAAATTTAAAAATCAGGAGTGATTGCTTAATATGTTTTTTCCATGTTTTAATATGTGTAACCCTGATGTTTCGATGGATTCATGTATTTCTACTCCAACGAGCATTGTGGAAAGCAGACGAGAATCATCCGAAAGTTATAAGATGGAAGAAGAAACCGGAGATTATGCCTATCTCCAGTCGCAGCTTTGCTCCGATAAATTAAAAATAGATTTGGAATTTAAAGAAAAAGACGATAATACGCCAAAAAATTTTTCTACTACACTTAAAACTCCCTTCGGCGAAGTTACCGTCAGATTTATATATTGTCCCGTGCAAAAACGTTACAACAGGTTTATTTGTGGCGGCGGAAAATACACTGACCTTGTGAAAAAACTAGATCAAAAATACGCAAGCAATAAATCCAGAAAAGCTATTTATGGTCAAATACTCAAATATTTAACATCAGCCCCTGTATCTGATGGTGTAGACCCATGGAAATGCGAACTTTTTAAATCTAAATATGAAAATAAAATTTTGGCGTATTTTTGCGCTATATTAACTGTGTGCGATCCATGCTTTGGTGAGGGAGCAGACGGCGGCAAAGACGTTAGATCAGCGCTCAGAAGCACCGAATGTGAAAAAGGATGTTCATTTAAAAAGTTTTTGGAGCCTTCGTTTTATCCTATGTCGCAACGAGGAGCCTATCGCCTTGCCAGGAGATTAACAAAAACCACTAAAATATCCGGTCGCCCGGGCACATATCAAGGATTTACAAATCTTACCAATAATCAGAGCCCTGCTAAGCCAAAACTCAAACGCTCCGCGACGTTATAAATAAATCTCTTAACAGAACCCTCTAAAAGGTGTAGTATATTTAGTAAGAAAATTATTTTTAGAGGAAGAGATTATGAATAAAAAAATAAAAACAGTATTTGTATGTTCGGAATGCGGTTTTGAATCCGCGAAATGGAACGGAATATGCCCTTCTTGCGGGCAAGGTAACACCATGTTGGAAGAAATAAGGGAGTCATCTTCAAAACAAAGCAAACTCGGAGGGGTAAAATTCAGCCCATCGCAAGTTTCCCAGGTTTCTATGAACAGCATTGATATAGACGAAGAAACCCGTTACTGCACGGGTTTTAATGAGCTGGACAGAGTTTTTGGCGGCGGAATTGTCAAAGGCTCGCTTACTCTTTTGGGAGGAACTCCCGGCATAGGTAAATCGACGCTCCTTTTGCAAATTTGCAATAATTTAGATAAAAAGCTGAAAATTCTTTATGTTTCGGGCGAAGAATCCAAGCGTCAAATAAAAATGCGTGCTTCAAGGCTCGGCGTATGCAACGAGAACCTGTTCATAATGACCGAAACTAATATAAATCTTATTGCTGCTGAAATCGAGTACACTCGCCCTGATTTGGTTATCATAGATTCGGTTCAAACTATGAGCAATCCCGAATCATCGACTTTTCCTGGCAGTGTATCTCAGGTGAAAGAATGCACGAATACTTTTTTAAAATTATCCAAATCTTTGGATATTACCGTGTTGCTTATCGGACATGTAAACAAGGACGGCGCTATTGCCGGGCCTAAAGTTCTGGAGCACATGGTTGATGCTGTGCTTTATTTTGAGGGCGACAGCCAAACTGCTTACAGAATTTTAAGAGCAGTAAAAAACAGGCATGGCTCCACGAATGAGATAGGCGTTTTTCGGATGGATGACACCGGCCTCCAAGAGGTAGAAAATCCGTCTGCAATGCTCCTTGCGGGCAAGCCTCAAAACGTATCGGGGATTTGCGTTGCCTGCGTTATGGAAGGCTCAAGGCCGATTCTCACCGAAGTCCAAGGACTGGTCACTCCCACGAATTTCGGCAACCCGAGGCGCATGGCTACAGGGTTTGACTACAACAGGATGTCACTCATACTTGCTGTGCTCGAAAAAAGAGCCGGGTATTTCTTTTCTTCCATGGATGCATATGTCAATGTAGTCGGAGGATTAAAACTCGAAGAGCCAGCCGCTGATTTATCGGTTGCGATTGCGCTGGTTTCCAGCTTAAAAGACGCCGTGGTGAGCGACGAAGTAATAGCGTTCGGGGAAATAGGTCTTGCCGGGGAAATTCGTTCGGTTCCGAATTGCGATATGAGAATTCAAGAGGCCGAAAGATTGGGCTTTAAAAAATGCATTATTCCTTATTATAATTTTAAATCTCTTAATAATATTAAAAAGTATAAAATAGAAATAATAGCCGCAAAAAATATCCGCGAAGCTGTTAACTCCGCGGTAAATTAAAAATTAAAGTATCTCTATTAAATTTTTTGGAATATTATTTTCTGAAAAATTTTCTAAAACATTTTCCATGAGTTCTCTCGAGCTTTTGCGTTCGTCAGTTATTGTTATCTCGCATTTTTTTCTGAAATCACAAAGATAAGAATAGTTAGTCAAAGCCGGAATAAGTTTCACAAAGAAATTTTCGTCAACATTAATAATTACCGAATTTTTACAAACCGGATTTTTTCGTATGAAAATAATTTTTTCATTTTTAGGTATGATGTCTTCCACCACTCTTGAACGCATCCTGCGGTGCATCGCGGATGATGCAGGACAAAGTAATGTCACCGCCAACATTGTAAAGATAATTTTTTTGAATAATGATTTCATAGTATCAATTCCTTTCAATTAATTTATATTTTTATTATTAAAATATTGACCCAAACTAAATGAAAATATTCCTATTTCCGAAACTTCTGCGCCTTTTATTTCCTCAATTGCTTTTTTGTAAATTTCAAGTTGACTTTTATATTTTTCATAAAGCGATTTGCAATCGTCTGCGCGGTCGGTTTTGTAGTCTATAATCACGTACTTGCCGCCTTCTTTAAATGCACAGTCCAGGGCGCCTTCAACCACGATATTTTCGTTTTCGCTTGCTCCATTTATTATTTGGCTTGTGGGGAGCATTATCGAAAATCTATACTCTCGCAAAACCTCTTCGCTTTCCACAATTCTTTTGAATAATGTTGAATTTTTGAAGTTAATTAAAGCTTTTTTATCCAAAAGTTTTGCTTCTTCCATTGTCAAAAAATTCTTTGAAACGAGGTTCGAAATAACCGCGTCGGCGCCGAAAAGATTGAATTTTTTAAAGTCAGCATAACACATGAATTTATGCATAGCGTTGCCTTTAGCGGTGGCGCTTGTGTTATTTTTACTCATAAAATCCGGCTTTGAATCGGCGATGTATTCTTTCCATACAAAATTTTCTGCCAGCTGCGAAGCCGCAACCTTTAGAGGAGCCTCTGATGAGCTTTTTTGATAATTAAAATTGAATCTTTTTTTGAACTTTTCAAGAAGGTTCTCATCCGCTTTGATATCCTCATTTAATTCATCCGGCGGAGTGGGAATATCTTCTTCTTTTTTATTTTCTATTAGTTTTACTTCTAAATTTAAATTATTTTCTTCGAAAGATTCCGAAATATTTTCCCCGAGATTCAAAGCCGAACATATTTTATTTCTTGCGCTGCTTTTTCCCAGCGCCACAAGCAAGCAATCTGAGAATGATTTTACGCCGCTTAAAATATTAACATCATTTTTTTGTAGCAAATCCGATAGTACAAAATTTTCCTGTACGGTTTTTTGCGGATTTTTTAGAGAAGAAATCAAAATCAGCTTTTGTTTTGCCCTCGTAAGTGCAACGTACAAAATCCTAAGTTCTTCGGCGATGGATTCTTTTTTATTTTGGATGGAAATAGCTTTTCGTATGATATTATCGCATTTAACGGTATCATTTTCGGTTTTTATTTTTGTTCCCGGACCCAAATTTTTGTGTATCAAAAGGCTATCGGTGTCATTTTTAAATTGCCTGGCGCAGTCAGCCAGTATGCAAACGGGAAATTCCAAACCTTTGGATTTATGTATGCTTAGTATTTTTACATTGTTTTCAGCTTCCGAAGAAAGCGACGCCGCCGGGATATCCGACTCTTTATTTTGTATATTTTCGAGATATTTCAAAAATCCTATTATTCCTTTATGAAAGTTTGCGTCATATTTTCGAGCATATTCCGTGAATAATTTTAAATTAGCGGTTTTTTGCGCTCCGTTTGGCATGACGCTGCATATTTCCGGATAAAATGTTTCGTCGTAAATATAATTTATAAACTCGTCGCAAGTTAAATTTTGAGATATATCCCGGTATAAATTTATTTGATTCAAAAATTTTTCAGCTTTTAAATTGCCTTTTTCAGCGGATTTCTTCAGTGAAAAATAAAATGGCAAATCGCTATCTTCCTGCCTTATAATTCCGATTTCATCTGCACTGAAATTAAATATAGGGCTCATCATTACGCCGATGAGAGCAATATCTTGCACGGGATTGCTTATGGTTTTAAGGAGAGAAATCATTGTAGTAATTTCCTTGGTCGAAAGGAATTTCTCGTTGATTTCACAATGCGCCGGTATCCCGCATTTAAGCAGTTCTTCTGCGTAAATATGCGCCTGATTATTGGAATTCCTTAAAAGAATGCAAAAATCGGAATACGTTGCGGGACGCTTGGCTCCACTTGTTTCGATTTCAAAGCCCGTGCTTATCATTTCCATTATTTTTTCGGCGATAAACCGAGCTTCGACAGTAGCGGAATTTTCTTCGGATCCTTCTTGATTTATTAAATTTAATTCCACGTGATTTTTAGGATTTTCTTCGGAATCTATTCCCGGTATCAAAAATTCTTCGTGATTATACTCTATTTCTCCGGTTTCTTTCGACATTATATTTTCAAAAACGAAATTTACAAAATCCAAAATTTCTTTCTTACTTCTAAAATTTTTTCCCAGACTTATTTTTGCCGGATAAATTTCCGACTCAGGATTGTAGCTTGAAAATGCGTCCTTTTTTTCGAGGAATATCTGTGGGCGGGACTGCCTGAATTTATAAATGCTTTGCTTGACGTCGCCGACCATAAAAAGATTTTTTTCGTTTTTTGTAACCATTTTAAATATGGTGTTTTGAATGTCGTTTATGTCCTGATATTCATCCACCATCACTTCAATGTAGTTTTCCGAGATATCTTTTGCAATTTGAGAAGGAATAATTTTTCCGTCTTTTTCGTCGCACAAAAGCTTTATCGCAAGATGCCCCAGATCGCTGAATCCGAGCAGATTTTTTGAAATTTTTATTGAATAAATTTCCCGTGAATAATAATTTACCACTTCAAAAAGAGTTTTAAAAATATTTTTAAGCGTGGCGGCAGCAAGGCGGTTTTCTTCTTTGTCGCTGAAAAAATACTCGGTCATTTTTTTGATTGATTTTTTAATGAAATCTCGAATATATACGATTTTTTCTTTTATTTGCGCGTCTTCCGGCGATTTCAAGGCTTTTAATCGTGAAAATTTGAAATCTGAAAGATATGTTTTTATTTCGTCGATATTTTCCGAAAAAATTATTTTTTCAAGCCTATCGATTTTTTCCAGATCATCATTTAATGTTTCAAAATAGGCTTTTTTGATGTTTTCGAAATTTTCGGTGCATGTTTTTGCCTGCGATAAAAGGTTTTTCAGCGAAGAAATTTGTTTTTTGCAGAAATCCAAAATGTATTTTTCCCAGATTGAAACCTCGGAATAATCATATAATTTTAAAATTTCTTTCATCCAAATTTCTGGAAACACCATGGAATTTGTAAACTGATACATTTGATTTATTATGTCTTCCAAATTTCGGTCGTCTTTTTCGCCTGTAAAAAAGTTGGCAAGCTCTTGAAAATCAGGGCTTTTTTCTTCGTAAAAATGCTCCAAAGTAGTTCCCATTGCGGAATTTTTTATGACTTCGATTTCGCTTTCGTTCGCTATCCTGAAGTTTGGCGAAATGCCAAGTTTAAAAAAATTCTCTTTGATTATATTTAAGCAAAAGCTGTCAATAGTGCCGATTGAAGCCGATTGAATGAGCAATTGCTGCCTTTGAAGATTTTTATTTTTTGGATTTTCACGAATCATTTCCGAAAGTTTTTTTGAAATTCTAATTTTCATTTCCTGAGCGGCAAGTTTTGTAAAAGTAACGATTAAAAATTTGTCGATATCAACCGGGTTAATTGGGTCGGTAATCAAGTTTATTATGCGCTGCACAAGAACGGATGTTTTGCCAGACCCTGCTGCTGCCGAGACAAGTATCGTTCCGCCTGAGGCGTTCATTGCGTTTTGTTGGTCGGTTGTCCATTTGGAACTCATCTTAAACTTTCTCCATTTCTTCGATTGATTTTTCGTTGCTCATTTTTTTAATTTCCGTAAAATTGGTCTTTTCATAACAACAAATAGGAAAGAATTCGCACCATTTGCAAGCGGTGTCAGTGTTTTTTATCGGGCTTTCGAAAATATTTCCATTTTTTAGTTCTTCAATCATATTTTTAATTTTTAGTTCGATGTACTTATATATAATTTCTAATTTGTTAAAATCTGTCAGAGAATTCGATTTTATTGATTCACCTGAAATTTTTGCAGGAATAAAAATCCCTTCGCCATCTTTTTCCATCGCTGAAATCACTTTGATATTATCCAAAATCAGCCCGTTCATTTTTAATTTTTCATCCAAGTTTTTCGAGATTTCTCCGGCTTCTTTTAATGTTTTAGCTTCGCCGATAGGCTTCAATGCCGGGAAGTAAAGCACTCCCGCAGGCAGAACTTTTCCGTATTTTTTTTCGCCGTTTTTTTGGATGGCCATCAAATAGATCAGCATTTGCATGTTGAGCCCAAAAAGAACGTCCGAAAGTCTGAATTCTTTTGAACCCGTTTTGTAATCGATTATGCGCACATATGTGCCTTCGGGCGAATTAAAAATATCAACCCTGTCGATTTTCCCTTCTATTTTGGTCGTGGTTCCGTCGCTGTTTTGGAATGTGAATGGCAGCACTTCGCCTTTTTCAGAAATTTCCAGTTCCAAATCCGAAAGCCTGAAAAGAGTTTCTTTAAATTCCTTTTTAAAATGTTCAACGAGATATAAAATTGATTTTTTGATTTTTTCTATTATGTATATAAATCTTTGGCTTTTGTTTTCGAATCCGCCAAGTTTGTTATTTACAAATTCATTTACCAGCAAATTTATTTCGGTTGAAATTTGAAGATTAGTTTTGGAAATAACGCTTTCCTGCGGATATTTTTTTAATAATTTTTCCAGCACGAAATGAACTATATTTCCGTACTCAATGGCGTTGAATTTAGCGGGCAAATTATTTTTTGCCTTTAAAACATATTTACAAAAATATCCAAATCTGCAAGTGTAATATTTTTCTATTTGAGAAGCTGACAGAATAGAAGTGTTTTGAGTGATTTTTTTGATGTTTTCGTAGTTTTTTAATTTCATAGGAGAATCATCGCAAATTTTTTTGAGAATATCACATTTTGAGCTATAATTTTCGTTATTTTCGAAATAATATTTTAAAGTTTGCGATAATAAAGATTTATCCTTGTATTTTGAGGCATATGTTGAAAACGCAAAACTTTCGCACCAAATCATTTCTTCTTCGGAAAAGCAATACCTGTCCGGGATTTTTATGGCGGGGAAAATTTCTCTTACTTCCTTTATAATTTCAGATGGGAGCAAGGCGCTGTTTTCCGGGCCCGCCGAAGACCATGTTATAAATAATTTTTCTGTCGGACTTGTTAAAATATCATATGCTAAAAATTTTTCTTTTTTTAAGAATTCTTCGTTAGCGCTGCCTATTTCGATTCCAAGTTCGCTTATCCCCGCGATTTCGGCGTTTGTAAATAAGTTAGATTGAGAAGGCGCTTTTGGGAACTCCCCGTTTGCCGCGCCGATTGCAAATAAAATTTTAGGGCGGCTAATGTAAGTTCTTTCAACGACCCCAACGAGAACATGGTCGGAGCTTTGCGGGATAGACGAAAAATCCACGTAATTTATCGCACAAAAAAGAATATCTCGGTACTTCGAAATGGGAATCATTTTGTTTGAAAAAATCATGCCGGTTTCATTTAAAATTTCCATCAAAATATCCCAAATTCTTGCGCATTCCTGAGCAATTTTCAGGTTGTTTTCGTTTATATTTTTCAAGCAAAATTTTTTTAAATTTTCTGAGGCGTTAATATCTTCCAAAAAATTATAAATAGCTTTTGAAATTTCTTTTCCTGAAGATTTTTTCACAGAATTTTTTAATTTTTCTAGCGGCTCAATTATTTTTATTCGAAGTTCATTTAGCTTTATAAGAATTTGTTCGTCTTTTTCGCTTAGACCCGATTTAAACCCCTCCGGGTGCATCGAGAATGCTTTCAGCCAGTCTTTGCCTTTGATTTCCCAGAGCAAAATATAATTTTCAATCAGCGAAATTTCTTCGGTCGAAAGGTCAGTCAGGCCGCTTTTTAGGTACCTCGTAATGTCTTCGGTGCTGTAATTTGACTTTACCGAATCTATAGCCGCAAAAATTAAATTTATCAAATTATTTTGCAAAATTTTTTGAGGAGTATCCAAAAAGAACGGTATGCCATATTTTTTGAATTTGCTTTTGAATAAACCGGCATATGAATCCGCCGAACGCATAACCACCGCAAAATCCGAGTATTTATATCCGTTAATCATTACCATCTTTTTGATGTTTGCCGCTACAAATTCTATTTCTTCGTCGGTAGACATAGCCCTGTATAATTTTATATTTTCAGGGCAAGTTTGATATGAAATTTTTTCGGAATTAAAAATATTTTTTTCTAAATTTTCGATCTCGATATTTATTTTGCAATGTCCAAAGTCATTCGTAATATCAATGCTGCACGTGGGTACGGAATTTTCCGAGGCTATTTTTTTGATTTGATTTATGGATTTTTTTACTGAATAAAACAATTCGTTTTCAATATGGTCTCCCGTAGGGAATTTAAATGAAAAATAAACATTTTTTGCTTGTGAAATTATGATTTTTAAAATCTCGAGCTGCTGCTTCGTAAAGTTTGCGAATTCGTCCACATAAATCGTATAATTTTTAAAAACGTTATTTTCTTTTATTATTTTTTCTAAAATGTTCAGGCTGTCGAAGAGATCTACGAATTTATTTTCAGTCAAATTTTTATATTCGGTTTTTATGAGTTGAATTTCAGAAATTTTTTGTTTTAGATACGATTTATCGGTTGAATTTATAATTTTTTGTAGGTCGTCATCGCTGATTTTTTCCGATTTAAAATCCATAATCGTGCTTAAAATCAGTTCGACGGTATTTAGGTCGTTGCTGTTTTTACTATATAAATTTAATTTATCTTTTACGTTTTCAATCGCGGCATTCATTAAAAGAATTTTCTTTGTGTCGCTTATGGGCTTGATGGGTGGAATTTTTATTATTTGAGAAACAAAATCATAAATTCTTGAAAAGCTCAGAATTTTTATTTTTGCAAAATTTTTATTTCCCATTCGCTTTAACATTTCACGTTCGCAAGCAAACGAGCTTTGTTCAGGCACAATCAAAACCGCGTTTTCTTTTTTGGACGTGATGTTTTCGATTAATATTTTTTTGAGTTTTTCCGAGCTGTATTTCCTGTCAAAAATGAAGTAAACCAAGTAAAATTCCACCTTCCAAAATGTAAATAGATTATCACAAAAACACTTAAATGTCAATTTTTGACGATTTTAATCATGATGTATTTTTTGTCGAAAAAATCAAATAATAACAAAGTACTTTAAATTTAAAGTACAATAAAAATCAGGAGGGGAACAAAATGAAAGAAGAAAAAAGTTTACAGGAAAAGCAAATGGACAAGGTTTCGGGAGGAAAAATCATCAAAACCGAAGATGATAAATTTATGGCCGTTCCAAAATCTTGTAAGGAATGTTCAACTTTAGGAGAAGCAAAAAGCTGCAAGGAAAGACTCGACAAACACGAAAAATGCGACTGCCACGAATGCGACAGCGCTGTATGCCCTAATCATAACAAATAATCACTTTTAATTTGTGCATAAATATATATAAATTTTAGATATTGATAAATAAATTTATATATTATACACTATAAATGTGCAAGTTAAACAAAGGAGGAATTTTTTATGAAGAAGGAATTACAAAGCGCAGCTCTGGGAGATGTTGCAGGAGGAAAAGTTGTTGAGACTAAAGATGGAGAGTTTTTAGTTGTTCCATCTTTTTGTAAAGAATTTCCCACGAGAGAAGAGGCCGAAAAATTTGAGGCTGAAATTCGTGAAAAACTAAAAAAACCTGTAGATAAAGCAGTTAAATAAGAATGAAATGCCTCCGAGCAATAGTTCGGAGGTGTATTTTATTTAAAATCTCATTGGTATGCTTGACAAATTATTGTATATTTTGTACAATATAAATGTATAAAATATATAAAAACGAAATAAGGGGGATTAATTATGAAAAAGGAATTAAAAAATTCGGAATTAAATAAAATTTCCGGAGGAATAAAGACAAAAATTACCCAAGAAAATGAAAAGTGGAAATTCAGCGCACTGTGGGGATCCGAGGTTATGTCGGCGGAATTTGATACGGAAGAAGAAGCCCAAGAATACGAAAAAGAAGTTGTAGCCTTGGCGGAAATGGCTAATAAGCGTAAAGGACCTTGGGCGTACCCTAATCATGCGCTCGAAATGGTGAGTAAATTCAAATCATCGATCTGGGGTAAATTTGCATTATGGTTTGCGTCCCACAAGAAATAAAGGAGGAAATTGATTATGAAAAAAGAATTAAAAAAATCAGAATTAAATAAAATTTCTGGCGGTGGCATTCAGGAAACCAAAGACGGAAAATGGGAATTTTATGATGTATGGGGAATTGATCAAGTAATAGCAGAATTTGACACGAAAGAAGAAGCTGAAGAGTACGAAAAAAGGCTCGAGAAGATAAAAGAAAAATGCCAGAGACGCGATGCTCATTTGGCTGATTTTATTTGGTTTGATCGTTCTGCAAATTCTCAAAAAAAGAAAAAATAGGGAAGAGATTAACTCGAAAAATAATTTTAAAATTTATTACGGCAAAATCAGAAACCAAAAACATAAGAAATAAACAAAGTAAATGGGCAATTATGTAAAATAAAATTGGGCGCCTTTGAATATTTTTATGGACTGAAAAATGAATCTGAAAAACACGTTGAAAAAAATGAACATAAAAAAGCCTCCGAGTAATATCTCGGGGGTAATTTTTTAAAATATAGGTTTAAACAGTTGACAAATACCAAAATATATTGTATAATTAACATGTACTTTACGAATGCATAACGTGGAGGAGAAAAATTATGAAAAAAGAATTAAACGATTTAGAACTCAGCGAGATTTGCGGCGGAGGAAAACATCGTTCGAAGTTTGAAAAGAAATTCGACGACATGACCATAAGTGAACAGGTAAATATATTGGAAGATATGTGGATTTTTGTGGGCAACAAAGACTACCATCCTTCCTTAACAAAATTGGAAAAGGTGGCTCTTGTGGCGTATTTAATCGGGCGCAAAGGTTATGTAAAAGCAAAAAATGGTTTTAATTGGTGCTATGAAAAAGTTTTGGGGTATGATGAAGTTAAATCCAAATAATTTGATAGGAGTAAATTAGGAGGAGTATTAATTATGAAAAAAGAATTAAAAAATGTAGAGCTAAGCAAAATAGCCGGAGGAATGGTTACCGGGGCGATTATCGAAATCGAAGACGGAAGATGGTCTGTTACTGTTGAATTGAACTCTCGCGTGTATACTAGGGTTTTTCCCACAAAAAGAGATGCAGAACATTGGAAAAAGTTTGCTGAAAGAATTTATGAACCAGTAAAACCCTGCCCTTGTTGTAAACATCTTTATGAACTTAAAAAGAATAGTTAAGAAAGAAAGTTAGAAATGAACAGAGAATTAAGTAGCGAAGAATTAAGCAAAATATCCGGCGGTAAAGTTATAGAAACTAAGGACGGAAAATGGGAGTCTACTTTAGTATTTCTTAAAGGTGAAAAATTCGATACAAAAGAAGAAGCCGAAAGATACGAAAGAGCTTGGATACAAATGCTGATCGCTCTTAAATAAGATAAAAATAAAAGCCTCCGAGCTATAGCCCGGAGGTGATTTTTATTCGTTGCTTTCAACTACGTCGTTGTTGTTTATGTTGATTATTTCCATTGCGGTTACATCATATTTTTTAGGAGCGAACCATATGTTGTTGTCTTCGTCACCGATCATGAATCCACGAGAGTTGTTAAACAAAGTTCTGGCATTGCATACGTCTCTTTTTAAAGTGCTATCGAAAACATCTTCAAATTTCATATTTTCGAATTCTTCTTTGCTATTTATAGTTTTAAGTTGGTTCTTAACTTTAATTCCTATAGGATATGAAATAAGCTCTCCGATTGATTTCATGTCTTCTTTTTCCACATATCCTATAATTTCAGTTGCAAATAATTCTGCTTTGTCATGAGTATCGGATGACCAATTAGTAGTGTCATGGTTGCTTACCACGCGGATTTCTTGATTAAAATCACCATCTACTATGCTGATAATTTTGATATCTGTGCCATCTCCTACGGGTGAGAACCAAATATTATGATTTCCTTCTCCGAGCATAAATCCTCTCCAGTTGCTGAAAAGCGTTGTCGAAGAATTAAGAGTTTCTACCATCTCGTCGTCAAAAACGCTCTTAAATTTCAGGCCTGCAAATTCATCTTCACTTGAAATGGTCGTGAGCTTTCCGTCAACGTTTAATGAAATTGGATATTCAATCATAGCACTTAGTGCTTTCATATCTTTTGTGTCAACAGTATCAACGATTTCTTCGGCAAATTTTTCGGCTGCTCTGTGGTTTGCTTCTGTCCACAGGGAGTTGTTGTCGCTGGTTATGTTTTTTCTTACTGCAGGAGAAGTTGTGTCTTGATTTTCTGCACTTGTTTGAGAGGTTGAAGACTGTGTGTCGGTATTGGTATTATTTGAACAACCTGCCGCGAGTAAAAACATTGAAATGGATGATGCTACTAATAACGTTTTCCTATTCATCTTTATCTACTCCTTTACAAATAAATTTAGAAACGTAAAATCATTTATGGTTTCTATTTGTTAATTTTAAACAAAAATAATTAAATTGTCAAGAGGTATTTTAAATATTTTTATTTTTCACTGAAAAAACATATAAAATATCCAAAAAGGAAACCGCTAATTTTAGCGGTTTAAATTTTATATTCTAAAAATTATTATAAATAAATGAGATATTTCCTTCCTGTGATTTCAGCATACAAAAAGCAATTAGCAGCAAAGATATTGTTATAAAAATTAATTTAAAAATATAACTTTTTGAAATTTTAAGAATAGTGTTTAGTAATTTGTTTATTGACATACAACCAGCCTTTCCACCCCAAATGCATCACATCTTTGTAAAAATATGGCTCATATTCTTTATCGCGCAAATCCAAATAATCAAAATTATACTCATCAGCCATGCTCTGGAGTTTATCATAAAACGCAATCCGTTTTTCTCTCTTTAGTCCAACGTAGTCATAATAAAAACCATTGGTAGAAGCAAAAATTATATATGGATTGACTTCTGATTCTTTAAAAACTTCAAGCATCAATTTGTAGTCATCAAATTCTTTGGACGCACACAAATCTAAATTTGGATCGTAGGAGTTTTTAGATTCATTTATTCTATTTTTTAAATATTCATCATAATATTCATCCTGCACGTAAAATGGGTTGTTGGTGCAGTATTCTTCGCCCATTTTCTGAGCTTTTTGCTCTTCTTCTTCCCAGTTTATCTCTATTACGTCGCGTTGAGGTTCATTTTTAAACTTGTTTACCGATTCATAAGCTTGGTACTTGTCTTTTAAATCTAAAAATTTTTCTCTCATGAAATAATAAGGTTTAAAGCAGCTAAGTAAAGCGCCGCTTAAAGCATTATTTTTTTTGTATAAACTTGCATATAAATACGGCCTTTCGAAAGCCGAATCGCCTTCCAGAAGCTCGCTAACCCTTTCGCAAACGTAAGTTTTATTTTTGCGGCTTATGGATTTATTATTCATAAATTTGTAGAACTGTATCTCGGAAAAATGAGCTTTGAAACCATTTAAATCTATGTCTTTATCCAAAAACCACTGCAAAGAAACTATAAGTACAACTTTTTTATTTTTAATAGACTCCTGTAGTGCGCCTATTTTAATGGCATCGGCTAAATCTTGAACCACTGCTCTGCCGACCAAATCAACATTGCAATTAAGCTCTGAATTTGGGAACATACTTTTGGAGTTTTGAGGCACCCATGAATCTAGCTCCGACGAACCTAATATGATTAAATCATCTTGTTTGGCATTATGCTCCAAAAGTTTTATTCCTTTATTCATTTCGTCTACGCCGTACGTTCGAGCAAGCGCAGGGTTATATAAACTATCAATTTGAGTGTTTAAAAAATCACCATACGCAGCAAGAATGATAAATACTGCTGCGACCGGTATTAAAATTAACGACAGTAATTTGACTGTTTTCTTGAACATTTCTAATTGTTTTCACTCCTTTTTCTTAAAAAGGATTCAAAATTATTTACAGTCGATATATCAGATTTATCGATATCAGTTACTTGAAGCTTCATTCCCAAATTTTTTTCTATTTCCAGCAAAATATTGATGCTTGATAGAGAATCCATCAAACCTGCATCGAACAAATCCATGTCCGGTTCCTCATCAAGTTCATCCGTTTCACAAACATTTTCCAGTATCTCTAGTGCTAATTTTTTATAATCCATAATTTAAACCTCTCTATTTAAAAATTAAATAAATAGCCCGAAAATATCAACATACCAAATGAAACCACTTGGAAGCACACAAATCTGCTCACAATATCGTAATATTTTGATTTTTTAAACCTTCTGTAAACTTTGGACTTAACATAAACATCTGTAAAAACAAGCATTAATCCCTGATAGACCCCATAAGCTACGTAAAACAGACTCAAACCGTGCCATAGCCCCATAGTAACCATTGTGAGCATATATCCGCAACGAGTAGCAACTTTTTTGCTTTTAAAAGTTCCGTTTCGCAAAGTACCCAAAACAAATCTGCTGAATAAATAATCTCCAAACCACTTGGATAATGACATATGCCACCTGTCCCAAAATTCTTTCATATTGTGGGCTAAAAACGGCTTGTTAAAGTTTTCTGGAGTTTTTATTCCCAAAATATAACTGGTTCCGATTGCAAAGTTAGAATACCCTGCAAAATCAAAGAAGAGGTAAAAAGTGTACGCATACATGTATATCAGTGTTGTGCCAAGTGATGTGGCGTGGGGAGGTAATTTTTCCATAACAAAGATATTAATAAAAGTCGCAACCCCGAATTTGTAAAGCATACCCATAAAAATTTTCTTTATTCCGAAAAAGAAATAATTTATTATATAATCTTTTGTTTCTATTTTGGCATCCAAATCTTTCTTAAATCTTTGATACCTATCGATAGGCCCCGAAGTTATTGTCGGGAAAAATATAATAAAATAAATCATTTCAAAAAATGGTAGGCTCTTTATATTATTGTCATGTATTTCGATAATTAATTGCCAAATTTTAAAACTGATATAAGAAATACCAATAAATCCGAGAAAATTGAAATTTTCTACTGGAATATCCACTTTCTTACCCTCAAGTACACGATAAACAAGAGGGAATACTTTGCCGGCAATTAGAGGAAATGCTTTAACAATTATGATCGGAGCCATAGAAAGCGAAAAAACAGAATAATAAACTAATTCGCTGTTGGCACGTTTTTTAAAGTGGTAATATGCGTACACCAAAAAAATTTCATATAAAATAAATATTGAAAATTGAATCATCTGCTTGGATGTCGCTCCGAATATCAGCGCCATCATAGGGATTGAAATTATTATCCCGTACCATTTTAGTGCACTTTTTAAGCCGATTTTCTCCGCTTTTTGACCTAATAACCCCAGTACCACCGCAGGAAGTAAAAATAATCCAAAAATTATTAGTGAAAAGAAATTTGCATAAGAACTTACAATCATTAACTTCCTCCATAAATTCTTTCTTGTATATTTTCCTAAGCTTGTCCAAAGCCGAATTTCCTTGAATTGTAAAATTAATATTAGTGTATTACTTTTTCATTTTTGTGTCAATGATAAGACTTTTGCAAATCAAAATAATACCTAAAAATGTTTTTACGCAAATAAAAAAACCGATTACTAAATAATCGGCACATCATGATTAAAACTGCTATTTAAATTATTCGAGAATTATCATATAATAATAGTATTAAAATATATTTTTGAGGTGATTTATATGGTAATAAAATCTTCTACCACACTCAGAAATGACTATAATCTTATTTCAAATCTGGCACATGAAATAGATGACCCGATTTATATCACTAAAAATGGTGAGGGCGACTTGGTTGTTATGAGTATGGAAGCTTTTGAGAAACGAGAAGAAATGTTAAAACTCAGGGCTAAAATTATGGTAGCGGAAAATGAACGCTTATCAGGGAAACAAGGCTTTTCACTCGATGAAGTGAAACAAAGGTTAGAAGGTTAATTAACGAAGTTGTTTATATTTATCACGTAGCAAACGGGAGAGCAAATTACAAAAGTTTGATATAAAAAAATCAGCCGATTACTAAATAATCGGCTAAATTTTTAGTGGTACGAGTAGTTATAAGGGGCATGAAGAAACTCAGTAATAATGAAGTTTAAGGCCAACTACAATGTTTATTAAGTATATTTTATTTGAGTGCCTTTTATGTACCGATTTGAATACCGTCTAAAGCGGACCTTGCTACATCAATCAATCCTAATATTAGTGTTTTAGGTAAGCAAAAAAATTTTTTATCTGAATTTCCTATACTAGTATAATTTGTAAATTGGATTTTACTATCTACTAAGCAATTATGTACTAATCCACATCTCAACACGTAGTAAATTACATCCTCTATTCCAACATATCCAAAATCATCCTTTTTTATGTCAATATCAGTGATTAGTTTTATTCTTATTGATGATGCGGTAATTCCTGGAAAACCTTTTTCGCAAATACGTCTAAAGTTTTTCTGTAAAAACAACCTAAACCGATCTCCTACCTTACGATAGGCGGGATATGTTTTCAATGATATTGCATCAATTGCACAGCATACTAAGCAAAGAGCTTCGTCGTAGTGATGGTTCACTAAAAGGATTTCAGATGCAGACAAAAATGATTCTATACTAATAACAATTACCTCTATCTATGCGCTTTAACATAAAAAACTGTCAATCGACAGTTTTAGACTTTATTTTTAACTGGTACGAGTAGTTATAAGGGGCATGAACAAATCCATTATTTAAGCAGTTTACAGCCATTTGTAGTGTTTACACTTTTAGTCTATTATTTCATATTCAAAAAGTTCGCCTTGTTTTGCACAAGCCTTTACCATATTGTCAAGTATTTTATGAGTCATTCCTAAATAATTATCAAATTTATGGCTTAGTGTATGTTCGCCGAATATTTCAACTTTATCGGCATCGCATTCAGTTCTTAACAAATCCCAAAAAGCATCCCAGTTTTTTCCGTACCAATCAGGAAAGTCAAAAGCCTTTCTAATTCTTTCATGGAATTCTAAATAATTTTTACACTCGGTAAAATCCAATTTTACTATTTTAGGTATTTCATTAAGCTTTTTCAATTTTTTTTTCATAATTATTTTCTCCTTAAACTATTTCATAAAATGTTTCATAGTGATCGTACGTTACAAATATTAACCCATCGTTAGACCAAAGCAGTCTATGTTTGTTACGTTTTCCTTCATAATAATTTATATCTGCTTCGTACCAGATTCTGCCCGATATGTCCGGTAGGCGGCCATTCATGTTTTGATATGTACCCATAGTTACCATTTTGCCCGATGCAAATTTTTTGGGCGATTTACCACGTTTCCAACCCAAATCACTTATTTCTTGTTCTGAAATATAATAACCAGGTAATTCTCCGTAATATTTTATCCAAAAGTCAGCACCATTTTCTGCGTCCTTAGTTGCATCTCCTGCTATAATTGCCTCTAACTTGACTGTTTCGCATCTGCAATTTGGATGAATTGGCGGCTGCTCAAAATCAGTATCATACACGGAATAAATTTTACCGTTTAAATTTTCACAGTCTTCGCATGTATTAGGTGTTACATGAGTTATCCATCGTCGCCAATTTTCACTTTCCACTGTTAGCGGATTGTAAGTATCATCCAAATTTTTGTAAAGAACCCCTAAATCTTTTTCAGGTATCACATAACCATAAAATTTTTTAATATCCATATTTAATCCTCCGTATTATAAAAGCACTCCTATAATACGTGCCAAAATGGATATAATTTGCACTGTTAAGACCAACTACATCAAAATTTTACAATATACACAAAACAAAAAGCCGATTATACAATAATCGACTTGTTTTTACAATGGTCGAGGTGACAGGACTCGAACCTGCGGCATCTTGGTCCCAAACCAAGCACTCTACCATCTGAGCTACACCTCGAACTCGCATTATAATTATAATTGCATAATAAAATTTTGTCAATAGCCTAAATTAATAAAGCCGAGCTGTAATTTTGCAGCCCGGCTTTAATTACGCCGAAATCTTAAACGCCACGGCGCTTATATCGTCATCGTGAGCTTCTTTCCTTATCGCTACAGCGGCGTTTACCACTAAGTTCGAAAGCTCTTGCACAGAGTTATAATCTTCTGAAGTTAATATTTTTTGAATCCACTCGGAACCTATATCGGTCGCCCCGTCCGAAACCATAAGGACTACATCTCCGGCCTGAAGGCTATGAATTTCCTGAGAAAATGTTACTTCGTTTAGAATTCCTATCGGTAGCGATTCGAAATTAATATCAAATACTTTGCCTTCCCTTACGATAAAAGTCGAAGGAGAACCGGCTTTTATGAATTTTGCTTGCCCCGAGAATAAATCCAGCGAAACAATATCCATCGTCGTCAAAAATTCATCCTTGGGCTTTAGCATGAGCGCTGAATTAACCATTTTTAAAGCTCCGGCAAAACTTATTCCTGATTTTATAAAATTTTTCATTAATTCCGAAGCCACCGCTCCTTCTGCCGCTGCAGAGCCTCCCGTGCCCATTCCGTCGCTTATTATTACGTTAAAGTTTCCGCTGCTATCTTCAAAATAACAACAGCTGTCGCCGCAAAGTTTTCCGTTATTGCAAGCGTGCTGGCTTACGCCGATATCCACATTGAAATTCTTTTTTTCGGATATTGAAATTTTATAACAATTGTCAAAATCTGTTATTATAGGCCTGTCCATTTCTCGGCCGCAATTTTTGGATATTTTTTTCCTTAATTTTTCTAGATTTTCGTTTTTAATGTAAGTCTGGCTTTCCGCATCAATGAATAATTTGTCATCTTTATTAGTGAGGCAGCTTATGTTTGATATACCCAAATTCATATTGTTTGCAATGTCTTTAACTTTGTTTTCCAAGCCTTTGTCCGTTTCGGCAATTTCTTCAAGTTCTGAGGATAAATCCGTTAAAACAGACCCCACCGCGCTGAATTGGTTCGACATTATGGACTTAAATTCATTTATTTTAAGTTCGGCCGATTTGTAATTATTGAAATTTGAAAAAGCCTCGGAGATTTTATGTATTAATAGATCTGTTTTTTTGCACCTGCCAAGGAAATCCGAAGAGAGTTTGAACGCTGAATTTTTTTCTCCCGAAACAACATGATTGTAAATGCTTTTTATCCCTTCGGCTGTGCTTTCGTAATTTTTGGACCAGCAAAAAGAATTAAGTCCGCAAGAAGTGCACTGAGAATACGCTGCTTTTAAACATATTTCCGTAGAGTTCTGTTTTGGAGATTTTGAAAATTTATTTGATGCTTTATCTAAAATTTTGGTAACGTTATCAAGCGATTCCGAGAAAAATTTTAATTTTTTTGACAATATATTTTTTGAATTTATGCGTCCGGATTTTTGCACGAAAGATGGTAGCGAAAATTTAATTGTATTTATAAAGGATTTCGGAAGAACCAAAAATAAACAAATTCCGAGTATGGATTCGTAAATCCCTGATATCATTTTGGTTACGTCTCCTATCTGGAACGAAAGCAAAGTGTTTGCAAATAAAAACGCCAAACATGCCGCAAATTTTCCGATCCCGGAAAACATCCCTGAGATTAGCCCTCCGAACGCATACGAACCTGAAATATAGGATTGTCCAAAAGAAGGCAAACTGAATATAATTCCTGAGCATATCCCCGCAATTGTGCCCATTGCCGGCCCGAAAATATAGGATATTGTTAAAATTATTGCTATAGCCAAAACTTTCCCAATAGAAACTCCTGCTACTGATAATTTCGAAAGAGAGCATAGCACGATGCTCATGCTTATTGCCACACACACAAATTCTTTCTGATTTAAGGAATAAAGTTTCTTGTTTGATAATATCTTAAAAGTAACATCAAAAAAATATGCCGCTCCTGCCGCAAGGGTTGCCTCAAGAATGCTTATGGAAATATCCCGGCTGTCAATCCCGTACGCCAAGTCCATTGATATTCCTGTTACAAGTGATGAAAAAAATACCACTAGAGGTGTGTAAAGAACATGATTTTTGATTTTTGAAATATCACTTAAAGTCCATTTTATTGCAGTGATTGCAATTACAGTAGCTATGTACCTTATGGCGCATCCTAAACGCAAAGGGAATAAATATCCTATCGTCGTGCCGATGAGTGTAGGCGTCAGGAATTTTAAAGGCGCTGATGCAGAAAATGATAATCCGAACGGATAATATCTCCCCAAAACTTCCCCTCTGGATATCAAAATTGCCGATATAAAACACATCATTTTGATAAACAAAAATTTTAAAGAATAATTTTTTGCTGAGTTTAATAATTTTTCCTTAGTGCTTGCAGTTATACTTTTCAATTTTCTACGCCACCTTATATCAATTATTGTTGATTTGACACCATTATATTAAATGACTAGTGAATTTTATTGTCATTCCGCGCTGGAGATAAAATTGTGTTTTTGATTTATTTTATTTTTTAATTGATAATTTAGGCGATTTATAAACTCAAATAAATTATTATGGGGGATTTTTAGTATGATTTTGTAAGTTTTGATGATTTAAAAATAATATTTCATTGTTTTTTCTATCTTGATTTTTGCCCTTTTGATATGCCTCGAAACGCAAGAAATGTCGATTCCGAGTTTTTCAGAAATATCTTTCATTTTCATCATTTTTCCGTAGTAAAGTAAAATACAAATTTTTTGCTTTTCTGTCAATTCTCCGTTTACAATTTTTTTCAGAGATTCTACCATTTTCTTGTGATTTGTATCTTCAGCGTCAAAAAAATTCTTGTTATACAACGATACACTGATAAGTGATTCCGTGAAATTATCCATAGAGAAGGGTCTTTTAGTCATTCTTCTGTTACCTCGCTTTTTCTTTTTAAATATCTACCTGTGTGAAGTAAGTCCAAATACATTGAGTATAAAATGCGCAATCTACAATTGACATCCGGGCTTTTTTCTGCACCAATCTTCACATATTGTGTTCTTATAGATTTTATGTGTTTTTTAAGTATTTTCGCCTGGTTTAAGTATTCGTGTGCTAATCTTTTGTAATACATTTCACCCCTCCTAATACACGAAATGTGTAGAAAATCATAAAAAAATAAAAACCACAGGTATATTTGGTGTTCCGATAACCCTTTTCGGTTTGCACGTACTCATGGTATCATATGTATATTAAATCGTCAACCATAAATTGGTTTTTAATGTAATCTTACAAAAAGTATAATAATTATATCCAGGATATTTTTACACAGTAATTGAACACTATATGTGTAAGTGATATAATAATTGTACAATTTAAGTTCCTTCGACAAAATTTTACTAACTTTTACTTTCAAAAATATTAGTATTAATTTGTTAATAAGTTTGGAAATTAATTTTACATAACCAAAAATTCCAGCCTGGGAGGGATTACTATCAGTAGTAAATTAGGTTTTAAATTAAAAAAATTAAGAAAAAAATCGGGCATGACCCAAGCTCAACTTGCGGACAAGCTTAATATTTCTCATTCCGCGGTGGGAATGTATGAGCAGGGCAGGAGAGAACCCGATAATTCAACTTTGGCAAAAATTTGCCGCATGTTTGATGCCAGTGGGGATTATATACTGGATCTTAAAGATGATAATTCTGATGAGATTGAAAGTAATGAAATTTATAGTGTTATATCAAATTTTATAAGTTGCCTTGAAAAACAAGACGATTTGATGTTTAACGGTGTTCCTATTAACAATCTTGAGAAAAAAAGAATTGCATCAGCCCTAAAGGTCGCAGCAGCGGTTACTTTGTCAGACATAAACTGCGATTTGTAAAGCGCTTAAATAACATTTTTCTGCCGCGTGTATATAATATATAAAAGAGTTTTTTAATGTTTAAGTTTCCGGTCAAGAAATTATAAAATAACGGCGGTGAGAATTATGTGTGGATATAAACAACAAGGGATTTTAGCGCTTGCATTTGGACTGGGGCTTACACTTTCATTTTTATTTCCGGAGTCTATTATTATAATTGTTATTTCAGTAATACTTGTTATATTGTCTATAGCTCTTATAAAATGCTGATTCTGTTGTATTGGGGGTTTGAATTATGAAAGTTGTGTTGATAAAAAGTCCCGGATTTTTAGGTTTTTTTCTAAGAAAGATGTTTGGAATAAAAAAAGAAAAAATTTAAATAAAGAAATTTAACTATAAAAAGAGGCTCCTTAAAAAAGGGGCCTTTTATTTTTGTTATATGTCAATTTAATTTCCCGACGTGATATTTATAAGATGCGCAACACCGGGGATAGTCTCGCCTTGCTGAGAAGATGTGGGGGACATCAGTGCGCCAGTCGCCATGAACAAAATATTTTTCCACTCTTTGCTTTTCACGTGATTGAGTATATACGAGCAAAGTATAGAAGCTGAACATCCGCAACCGGAGCCTCCTGCGTGTACATCTTGAGTTTCTTTGAAGTACATCATCAGTCCGCAATCATTGTAATTTTTTTCGAGCTTTAAATTTTCTTTTTTCATTAATTCTTTTAATAAATCCGATCCGACCTCGCCCAAATCCCCCGAAAAAATCATGTCGTAATCGTCAGGTTTTGTGTTTGTATCCTCAAAAAAAGATATAAGAGTTTTTGCTGCTGCCGGAGCCATCGCTGCGCCCATGTTGTTTGCGTCTTTTATCCCAAGGTCAACTATTTTTCCTACGGTAGCATGAGATATCTGGGGGTTCTCTTCGTTTTTTTCAACTATTATCGCACCTGAACCTGTTACAGTCCACTGAGCTGTTGGAGTTCTTTGTCCGCCGTAATGCAGCGGGAATCTAAATTGCCTTTCCGATGAGCAATAATGCGAAGAAGTTACCGCAACGGAATAATTTGATACTCCGGCTTCAATTGAAGTCGCTGCTAAAAACAAAGTTTGAGCCATTGTTGAGCACGCCCCAAATTGCCCCAAAAACGGTATCCCTAGCTCTCTTAATCCGAACGCCGACGACATACACTGATTTAATAAATCTCCCGCAAATATATAGTTTATATCTTGTGTGTTGAGCATTGCTTTTTCGAGGGCCGTGTTTACTGCGATTGCTTGAAGTTTGCTTTCTGCTTTTTCCCAGGAATCTTCCTTCAGAGTTGTGTCTTTAAAAATTTTATCAAATTGATTTCCGAGCGGCCCCTCGGATTCTTTTTTTCCGCACACGGATGCGTAGCTTTTAATTGATGGGTTATTTTCGAATTTAACTGTGTTTTTTCCTACTCTTTTTGCCATAATTTCACTCCTCAAAACAAAAAATACTAAATATGAAAAATTCTTTTCATATCTAGTATCTGAAGTTTTTGGAATAATATTATAATTTATTGAGATATATTTTTCGATGCGTTTTCTTGAACGTTTCCTGATTTTTTTACATCATTTTCGCTTATCTTGTACATACTTAAAATTTTTTCTTTTACCATATCATTGAGCACGAACTTGGACTTTTTCATATCGGAATTTTCCTTGTTCAAAATCATCACCCACTAACACAGCTATTTAATTTTCATATAAATAATTATACTACCTGTGTAAAATATTTCAATAGATTTTGTAAAAATTATTCGTTCCAAAATTTTAGTATTTTTATTATAAATGTTCAAGGGATTATCTAATATTATCAATAATAAAAAAATTGAAAAAATATGATTTGGAAATAATTGTTAATTAATATAAATCTTATTAACTATAAAAATACCCGCTTCTAAAGCGGATATTTTCCATTATTTTTCTATAGATTTTGCCGTCGCAACTGCGCAGGCGACTGTCGCACCTACCATGGGGTTGTTGCCCATTCCTATAAATCCCATCATATCAACGTGAGCTGGTACCGATGAGGAACCTGCAAATTGTGCATCTCCGTGCATTCTTCCCATTGAATCTGTAAGACCGTACGAAGCCGGTCCAGCGCCCATGTTATCTGGGTGGAGAGTTCTTCCTGTCCCTCCGCCTGAAGCCACGGAAAAATATGATTTATTATTTTCGGTTGCCCATTTTTTATAAGTTCCAGCAACTATATGTTGGAATCTTGTGGGGTTGGTGGAATTTCCTGTTATAGAAACATCGACCTTTTCATGTTTGAGAATTTCAAGCCCCTCAAGAGCTTCGTTTGCACCGTAACACTTTATGTTTGATCTTTCGTTTTTGGAAAATGATTTTTCGGATAAAACTTTTAAATTCCCCGTGCTGAAATCATATTCTGTTTTAACATATGTGAATCCGTTCACTCTTGAAATTATATATGCTGCATCTTTTCCAAGGCCGTTTAGAATTACCCTAAGAGGAGATTTTCTGGCTTTATTTGCATATTTAGCAATTCCGATCGCGCCTTCTGCAGCGGCAAAAGATTCATGCCCGGCGATAAATGCAAAGCACTTGGTTTCTTCGTTTAATAATCTTGAAGCCAAATTTCCGTGTCCCAAACCGACTTTTCTTGAGTCCGCTACCGACCCAGGAATGCAAAACGCCTGGAGCCCTATTCCGATATATTTCGCAGCTTCCTCGGCTATTTTAGCGTTGTTTTTTATGGCGATCGCGCACCCTAAAGTATACGCCCATACTGCGTTTTCAAAAGCAATTGGCTGAGTTGATTTTACGATTTGGTCGGGAAACACACCGTTATCTTCGCATATTTTTTTAGCCTCTGATAAATCCTTAATTTCGTATTTTTTCAGGCATTTATCTATTGTTTCTATTCTTCTTGAATATCCTTCAAAAATTATATTATCATTCATATTTTATTTTCCTTTCGGATAAAATTTTATGCTTATTCGTTTCTGGGATTTACATATTTTACAGCGTCATCGTACCTTCCGTAGGTTTTTATTCCTGAATTATATGCTTCTTCGGGCGAAATTCCCTTGCTGATTTTTTCGAACATAACTCCCGGATTAATGAATTTATACCCAATTACTTCGTCATTTTCATCCAATGCTAGCGATAATATATATCCTTCCACAGTTTGCATATATCTAACGCCTTTTTCTTTCGAGCTGAATATAGTCCCGATTTGTGAGCATCTTCCTTTTCCGAGGTCTTCGAGACTCGCACCGATAGGCAAACCTTCCTTTGAGAAAGCAGTTTGAGAACGCCCGTAAACCAATTGCAAAAATATTTCTTTCATGGCGTCATTTATAGCATCGCACACCAAATCAGTGTTCAAACATTCCAAAAGAGTTTTCCCCGGCAGAATTTCCCCGGCCATCGCCGCAGAGTGGGTCATTCCTGAACATCCTATGGTTTCCACTAAAGCTTCTTCAACTATTCCGTTTTTCACATTTAGAGTGAGTTTGCAGGCGCCTTGTTGTGGTGCGCATTTTCCTACTCCGTGTGAAAGCCCTGAGATGTCCTTAATTTCCAAAGATTTAACCCAATTTCCTTCTTCGGGAATAGGCGAAGGCCCATGATACGGGCAAGGATTTATTTTATGCATGTTCAGTATTTCCGGTGAGTAATTCACAGTTTAGCCCTCCTGTTTATTCACAATATTTTTTATTATTCTGTATATTTTTTCATCGGAATCGGTTACCGAAATTTTTCTCAGGTTTTTTGAATATTCTTTCGCAACCTCTCCGTCATTTTCTAATATTTTATTTATTTCTCGAATTAAATTATCTTCATTTAAATTTTTTTCTTCTATTATGCTAGCGGCATTTTTCGACACTAAAGCCATTGCGTTGTGGAATTGATGATTTTCGGCTACGTTTGGTGATGGAATCAAAATGGCTGGTTTAGCTGTGCCTTCTATCTCGCTGATTGTTGTTGCGCCGGCTCTGCAAATTATTAAATCCGCCGCAGCCATGCATTCCGCCATGTTATGTATATAATTTTTTATTATAAGCCTCGGGCTTTTTAAATCCACTCCGTGAAGATTTTCCAAAAAATTATTACAAGATTTTCCAAATCCATGAATAAAATTATAATTCGTTTTGCTAAAATTATTGCTTATCAGCTCGCTCATAACATTATTTATCGCTCTTGCGCCCAGACTTCCTCCAAATGAAAGTATCGTCGGAGCGTCCGTTAGATTGAGTTCTTTTTTTGCTGTTTCTTTGTCTATTTTAGTGATTTTATTTCTAATCGGAGTGCCTGTTATTTCTGAGTTTATATTCTTAGGCAGGTGCTTTCTTGCTTCGCTATCCACAAGCAAAACTTTAGCTGCTTTTTTTGCTAGCAGCTTTGTTGTTACACCCGGGTAAGAGTTCGAATCATGTATAACGTACGGAATATTCATTTTCCCGGCCGTTCTCAAAAAAGCTCCGCAAACGTATCCGCCCGTTCCAACACAGATATCCGGCTTGAAATTTTTTAGAATTATTTTTGACTCATGCGTTGAAATTATTATATTTTTAAGAGTTTTTATATTTTTTTTCAATCCCTCAAAATTTATCTTTCTTGAGAATCCCGAAACGGTTATCCCTTCGAATTTGTATCCGCATCTTGTCACCAATTCTTTTTCCATTCCGTTTTTCGCGCCTACATAAAGTATTTCCGCGTCGGGTTCCTTGCTTTTTACATAGTCAGCCAGAGCGATGGCCGGATTTATATGTCCTGCGGTTCCTCCGCCGACAAATATTATTTTCAAATTATTTTCCTCCTACTTATTAAGTTTTTTCCAGGTGTGCTGTTCGAGAAATAGAAAGTATAATTCCCATTTGCGCCAGAAGCATAAGCAAAGACGTTCCGCCGTAGCTGAAAAACGGCAAGCTTATTCCTGTATTTGGAATTGTGTTGGTTACAACGGCGATATTTAAAATAACCTGAAGCCCAACCTGAGCCGTTAAACCTATCCCTAAAAGTGCTCCGAATTTATCTTTCGCTCTCATGGAAATTACCATTCCTCTCCACACTAAAAGAGCAAATAAAAATAATATTAAAACCGCTCCGACGAACCCCAGCTCTTCGCATACTACTGAAAAAATGAAGTCATTTTGCGGCTCAGGAATAAAAAGGTATTTCTGTCTTGATTGGCCAAGTCCCAGACCCCAAAGTCCGCCCGAACCTATAGCGTAAAGTCCTTGGCGAGTTTGCCAGGTGTCTACGCCAGCTCCCGGAGAAAATGGGTCAAACCATCCAGCAATACGATTGTTTGCATATGTTAATTTGTCTGTGAATAAAACCAAATATAGCAAAGCAGCTGCTATTGCGCCGATAACCATGCCGAACCACCTTAATTTTACTCCGCCTATAAAAAGCATTCCGGCCGCAAGCAAAATAACAATTGCCGAGCATGAAATATGAGGTTCAAGCGCCAAAAGCACTATAGTAGGTCCCAAAATTATTAAATAAGGAAGGATTCCATATTTGAAAGTCTGCATACGATTAAAATTCAAATTTATAAAGTGAGCAAAAGAAACCACAATGGCAAACTTTGTTATTTCGGATGCCTGAAAGCTAAACGACCCGAGCTGAATCCATCTGTGAACGCCGTTTATCGGTGGCATTACAAGAACAAGAATCAACAAAACGAACGAAACGCCCAAAATAGGTACTGCCCATTTATGAAAATAATTATAGTCAATACACGAAATCGCAAACATTCCGATTATTCCCAAAATGGCAAAAACAAGTTGATTTTTTATGAAATAAGCACTGTCTCCACCATGCAAAAAATAAGCGTTCGGGTAGCTTGCCGAGTACATCATAACAAGCCCTATAACCAAAATAGTCAAAACCAAAAATAAAAATGGTAAGTCTATTCCGGATTTTATGGAAATAATTTTTATGTCAGAAATAATTTCCTTAAAGCTCTTTCGTGATTTTTTAGAAGCTTTTTTTGAATGATTTTCGCTTTTATTTTCCTCTTGGTGCATTTGATTTTTTTCTTTCAAATTTTTTCGTGACCGTAATCGTTTTGCTCTCATTGAGGTTTGATTTCCTCCTTAAGTCGTTAATTTATTTTACATGCCGTATATTACCATGAGTGTTGACAAAATCCCAAGGATTACTGTTGCGGTGCTGAAAACCGCGCATATTTTTACTTCGTCCCAGCCACACATTTCAAAATGGTGGTGAAGAGGGCTCATTTTGAAAAGCCTTTTTCCGTGCGTAAATTTAAAGTACAAAACTTGAATAATAACCGAAAACATCTCGGCGATATAAACAAAACTTAGTACTATAAGAGGAATATAAAGATTTGCCCCCATAAATAATGCGCAAACCATTCCGCCCAAGAATAGGGAACCTGTATCGCCCATAAATACTTTTGCCGGATGGAAGTTCCAGAATAAGAATCCCAAGCATCCTCCTGCAAGAGCCGCAGCTTCAATGCTTAACCCGGACATTCCCAGGACATTTAAAATCACCATTGCAAAAAGTGCCGCGAAAAATGTTACCGAAGTGCATAGACCGTCGATTCCATCGGTCAAATTGGCTGCATTTACGATTCCTACTACGATAATGGCAAAAATTAACCAGTAGAAAATTCCTAAATCGACGCTCCCCATGAAAGGTATCTTAACAGTAGTTAAAACCGGTCCGCCGAAAGATTTATTTACAGCGTGAAGCACCAAAAAGTAACATCCAACTATCCCAAATTGTAAAATCAGTTTTTGCTTTGGAGTTAGGCCTTTGTTCTGTTTTTTGCTTACTTTTACATAATCATCCATAAGTCCAACGACGCCATACGCCACCGCAAGTGCAAGACCTGCAAATATTTTTACAATCATGAGAGGAGTTTCTGTTGCGTTTACACCTGAAATTTCAGATATTTTATAATAAGCAGGTACGCATATTACAGTAGAAATAACAATTCCTACGATAAACATTATTCCGCCCATTGTCGGTGTGCCTTGTTTGTTTTTGTGCCAAGAAGGTCCCACTTCCAAAATTGTTTGACCGTATTTTAATTTGTGAAGAAAAGGAATTACAATTTTCCCCGAAAATAAAGTTATTAAGAAAGAGATAAATACAGCACTTAGAGCTGATATAGCATAACTGTTCATGCGATTAACCGCCTCCGTATTATTATTTTTTCCGATATATGAATGAATTATGTTATAAATTATATATCATTTTATGAATTATTCCAAATATATAATTTTTTTAAGTTACTTTATCTTCGTGGATAAATCCTACATTGATTGTTGTTCCCGGACTGACTTCCGTTCCTTCCGGTACGCTTTGAGTCGAGGATACCACTCCAGCTTCCGATAGGTTGGAGCCTGATATTTTGATATTCAAATTAAATGCAAGCGCTGTTTTTGTCGCCTCAAGAACCGACATTCCGATGAGCTTTGGAACTTTCACTGATGTATTTCTGCTTTCGCTGTCGGTATATAAAACTATATTCCCGCCTTGAGAAATTTGCTCTGATGGCTGCGGAATTTGTGCGATTACATTTTCGCCTTCGCCGATAATTACCGGTCTTAAAGACATGCTTGCTGCTGTTGATTTTGCTTCGCCCACTGATTTACCAATAAGTTCCGGAGTCTTATTTTCAAATTGTTTTTTCTCTTCTTCGGTGTATATTTTTTCGATTCCCATGTAAGGCAGGATATCTTGCATGGCTTTTGCAAATACAGGAGCAGCTACGGCGCTTCCGTAATAATACTCGCCTTTAGGTGTGTCGAAAAATACAAGCATTGCGATTTTCGGATCGTCCGCCGGAGCAAATCCGCAGAATGAAGATATGTAATCTTTTTGCCCTGGAGTGCTCAAACCTATTTTTTCCGAAGTACCTGTTTTTCCTGCTACTCGGTATCCTGGTACATAAGCATTTTTTGCAGCTCCGTGAACTGCATTTTCATATAGCATAGAAGTTACTCTCTTAGCGGTTTGCTCTGAAATTACCTTTCTTTTTACAATAGGATCTATCGTTTTAACAATGTTTCCGTTTTCATCCAGTATTTCCTTTACAACATGTGGCTGAACCAAATTTCCGCCGTTTGCAATTGTTGCCGCGGCTGTTATCATTTGTATCGGTGTGATACCGAAATTTTGCCCCATGGATGCAACCGCAAGGTCAGTGAGCGTCATGCTTCCGTCTGCGTGGAAGAATAAGTCGCTCGATTCACCTGGTAAATCTATCCCTGTTTTGTTGTGGAATCCAAACGCTTTATAAAAATTAAAGAAATTTTCGGTGCCGATTCTTTGACCCAACATAATGAAAGCAGGGTTGCAAGAATGGCAAAGTGCTTCAACAAAATTTTGCGTTCCGTGTCCGCCTCTCTTATGGCATCCGATAGGCTTTGCGCCTTCACACGGCTTGAATGACCCGTTACATGTAAAAGTTGATTTCTCGTTAACGACATCAAGTTCCAAGCCCATCGAGGCTGTCACCATTTTGAATACAGAGCCCGGATAATATGTATCACTCACGGCTTTGTTTCGCCATTGTTTGCTTAGTGCTTCAGCTTTTGCTTTGGGCTTTTCTTCGTCGCTCAGTGAATTTACCCTGGCTTCTTCTTCGGGATCGGCTATTTTAAACGGCTCGTTCGGGTCAAAGTCTCCTTTTACTGCCATTCCTAATATTTCGCCGGTTTTCACGTCCATAGCAATTGCCGCCGCACGATTTTTTACCTTGTGATTTATTACGCCCTCTTCAAGATTTTTCTCCATAAGGTGTTGAATTGTTTCATCTATGCAAAGTTTAAGGCTGCTGCCGGGCTTTGCGGAAATTAATTGCTCGTAATCAAACGGCATTTCAGTTCCCACTGCATTTTTAGCGGTTACAATTCTTCCCGGTTCGCCTTTAAGAACTTTTTCGTAATACGCTTCAATTCCTGCAAGCCCTTGGCTGTCCGCGCCTGTAAATCCTAAAACAGGAGCAGCGAATTTTCCATATGGATAATACCTTTTATAATCTTCGATAAGCCTTATCCCGCTCGAAATTTTATGAAGATTTTTAAATTCTATTATTTTATCTTTTATTTCGCTGTCTACTTTTTTCTTTATTATAGTATAGCAAGATTTTTTATTCGAAAGCTCTCTTAGCTTTTCCTTATCCATGTCCAGGATTTCGCTAAGGCCGCTGCAAATTATTTCTTTTTTTTCATCAGAATTTATGTACGCAGGCTCCAGTACCACGTTCCAAACTGTTGCACTTTGGGCAAGAGGTTTCATATTCCTATCAAAAATAGTTCCTCGTCTGGCGCTGATTTTTGTGTCCGCTAGTTGTTGCTCCGACGCCATCCTTTGTAAAAAATCACCCTGGCATATCTGCAAAGCGATTAATCTTATTACCAAAAGAGAAAATCCTCCGAATACCAATATCGCCAGCACCACGAGCGATCTTCTCCACATTCTTATAGTAGTTCCTTTAGCCAAATTTTTCACACCCCATAAATTTTGAGTTGTCTGCCTTTTTATAAAATATACTATATTTTATTTTAATACTTATTTACGTTTTAAACAAGTTATTACTCTTATCAAATTATAAAATATTTGTTTTGAAAAAATTTTTTATAAAATTTGGATTTTAAAATATTGCCGGCAAGACATATTTTGTAATTAATATATTTTCTTGACAGAATCGATTAAAAATGGTAAAATAAGTCGTTGCATAATCCCGTTATGCATCAACAATTTATACATAGGAGGTGTAATATGCCAACATTTAACCAATTGGTCCGCAAAGGAAGAAAAAGCCATGAAAGAAAAGCTAAGGCTCCTGCGCTTTTAAAAGGCTGGAACTCTAAAAAAAGAGAAGCTATAGATCAAACTTCTCCGCAAAAGAGAGGCGTTTGTACAGCTGTTAAAACCGCTACTCCTAAGAAACCTAACTCGGCTCTTAGAAAAATCGCCAGGGTTCGTCTTTCAAATGGTTTAGAAGTAACTTCTTACATTCCAGGAATCGGACACAATTTACAAGAACACAGTGTCGTTCTTATCCGTGGCGGACGTGTTAAGGACTTACCTGGTGTGCGTTATCACATCATAAGAGGTACCCTTGACGCTCAAGGCGTTGCAAAACGTATGCAAGCTCGTTCGAAGTACGGAGCAAAACGTCCTAAAGCAGGCGCAGCCAAGAAATAGGACTTTAAGAAAAAATGATAGCTTTGCATTTAAGTACAATGCAGAAGCGTTTTATATATAAAATGCCTCTGTATTGGCCGGCGGAAGCTAAACTACTTTCGAGTACCTATGATATCATTATTGTGAAGGAGGGAAGAAACGTGCCAAGAAGAGGTTCGGTTCCCAAACGTGATGTTTTACAAGACCCCTTGTATAACTCTAAATTAGTTACCCGTCTTATCAATAATATTATGATAGACGGAAAAAGAGGTGTTGCTCAAAGGATAGTCTATAAAGCATTTGAAATAATTCAGACTAAAACCGGAAGAGAAGCACTTGAAGTTTTTGAACAAGCTATGGAAAACATAATGCCTACACTTGAAGTTAAAGCCAGACGTGTCGGAGGAGCTACTTATCAAGTTCCTATCGAAGTAAGAGCTGACAGAAGACAAACTTTAGGTTTAAGATGGCTCACAAGATACTCCAGACTTCGTTCAGAAAGAACAATGGTAGAAAGACTTGCTGGGGAAATTTTAGACGCTATCAATGAGTCCGGAGCAGCAGTTAAAAAACGCGAAGATACTCATAAGATGGCGGAAGCAAACAAAGCATTCGCTCACTACAGATGGTAGGAGGTGTGTTTTGGTGCGCTATATTTCTTTGATTATCTCAGTTTTAAATGTGGTGCTTGCAAATTGTAATTATGCGCACAGAATTGACATCAAAGCAAATGACCCCAAAGTTCTTAACTCTACTATTATTGATGTGAGAAATAATATAGAGAATAGTTTACGTGCAGGAAAAGTCTTAAAGCTTGACGAAAGCCTCAAACGATTTTTTAATCGTGATGAAGTTATAATGGTTTTAAACTCGCTTGATGTGGATCGTGAAGAATTTAATGATTTTTTAGATTAATTATGCACATAATAAATAATACAGATAGAAAAGGAGGATATTATGCCCAGAAAAGTGTCATTGGAAATGACTCGCAACATTGGAATTATGGCTCATATTGACGCCGGTAAAACAACGACTACCGAACGTATTCTTTATTACACCGGTATAAACCATAAGATAGGCGAAACTCACGACGGAGCTGCTACTATGGACTGGATGGTTCAAGAACAAGAACGCGGAATCACAATTACTTCTGCTGCAACAACTTGTTTTTGGCATAATCATCGTATAAATATAATCGACACTCCGGGTCACGTTGATTTTACTGTTGAAGTTGAACGTTCACTCAGAGTTTTGGATGGTTCCGTTACTGTTCTTTGCGCAAAAGGCGGGGTTGAACCTCAATCAGAAACAGTATGGCGTCAAGCTGATAAATACGGCGTACCCAGAATGGCTTATGTTAACAAAATGGACATAATGGGCGCAGACTTTTACAATGTTGTAAAAATGATGAAAGAACGCCTTAATTGTAACGCTGTACCGATTCAATTGCCTATCGGTTCAGAAGATACATTCAAAGGAATTATAGACTTAGTTGAAATGAAAGCTTACGTCTACTATGATGATCTCGGAAAAGACATCAGAGTAGAAGAAATCCCTGAAGATATGAAAGAATTAGCTGAAACATATCACTCAGAGATGCTCGAACACGTCGCTGAAGCTGACGACGAGATAATGGAAAAATATCTTGAAGGTGAAGAAATCACAATAGACGAAATCAAAAAGTGCATAAGAAAGGCAACCATCGACAATACAATGGTTCCTGTAACTTGTGGTACATCCTACAGAAATAAGGGCGTACAAAAACTTTTGGATGCAATCGTAGATTACATGCCTTCACCTATAGACGTACCTCCGATTAAGGGTGTAAACCCTGATACAGACGAAGAAGTTGAACGTCCATCTTCTGACGAAGAACCGTTTGCAGCTCTTGCATTTAAGATTGCAACCGACCCATTCGTAGGAAAACTTTGCTTCTTCAGAGTATATTCAGGTACTATCGAAGCAGGTTCAACTGTTTATAACTCCACAAAAGATAACAAAGAAAGACTCGGAAGAATTCTTCAAATGCATTCAAATCACAGACAGGACATCGAAAAAGTTTATGCAGGTGATATCGCTGCTGCAGTAGGACTTAAAAATACTACAACAGGTGACACCCTTTGTGATGAAAGACATCCTGTAATCCTTGAATCCATGGAATTCCCGGATCCTGTTATCAGAGTTGCTATTGAACCTAAAACAAAAGCCGGACAAGAAAAAATGGGCTTGGCACTCGCTAAATTAGCTGAAGAAGATCCAACTTTTAAAGCTTATACAGACGAAGAAACAGGTCAAACAATCATTGCCGGAATGGGTGAACTTCACCTTGAAATCATCGTAGACAGACTTTTACGTGAATTCAAAGTAGAAGCAACCGTCGGTAATCCTCAAGTTGCATATAAAGAAACAATCCGCAAAACTGCAGATGTTGAAGAAAAATATGCAAGACAATCCGGTGGACGTGGACAATATGGTCACGTTAAAATCAAAGTTGAGCCGAATCCAACCAAAGGCTACGAATTCGTTAACGAAATCGTTGGGGGAGCTATCCCGAAAGAATATATCCCTGCGGTTGATAACGGTATACAAGGCGCTATGCTTTCTGGTGTACTCGCAGGCTATAATGTTGTTGACGTAAAAGTTACACTTTATGATGGTTCATATCACGAAGTTGACTCATCTGAAATGGCATTTAAAATTGCCGGTTCTATGGCGTTTAAATCAGCTATGAAACAAGCTGACCCGGTTCTCTTAGAGCCTATCATGAAAGTTACGGTTATTGTTCCTGAAGAATACATGGGCGACGTTATTGGTGATATCAACTCTCGTCGTGGTATGATTCAAGGAATGGAAGCAATTTCCGGCGCTCAAAGAATCAATGCAATGGTTCCGCTTTCCGAAATGTTCGGATACGCAACCGATATGCGTTCCACAACCCAAGGAAGAGGACAATACACAATGGAACCAAGCCACTATGCCGAAGTTCCGAAATCTGTTTCAGAACAAATTATTGCCGCCAGAAAAAAAGATTAATTTATTTTTAGTGAACTAAATTCACAATAATATTTTAGTTGATTTTTTGGATAATAGTTGGTAAAATCCATATATAGCTTGATAATTAGTTTTGGAGGTTAGGGTATGGACATTAAAGATTCAGGTCTTTGTGAAGATAGCCTTGAAAAAGTTTCCGGAGACGCCGATATGCCTCAGATTCTTGGCGGAAAGTCAGGGATTTGGAAGCCTGTATGTCCTTCTTGCGGAAAAGTAATGAAAGGTGGGGCAGACGTCATCAGAGTACAAGCTGATGGTTTTGATTCACCGTATTTTTGCACCGAGTGTGCCGAAAGTCTTCTTAATGGCGGTAAGGCCGTCATTGACCCGGGCTATGAATCACATTACCAGAAATATGAAAAGTCCACCGACTCCAAAACAGGTAAAGTTATCTATGGCTGGAAAAAAATATAAGATTTTATAATCATATATTAAAATTTATTTTTAGGGGGAAATTTAAATGGCAAAAGCAAAATTTGAAAGAAATAAGCCACACGTAAACATTGGTACTATCGGTCACGTTGACCATGGTAAAACAACTCTTACAGCAGCTATCACAAAAGTTCTTAATCTCGAAGGCGACGCAGAATTCGTAGATTATGCAAACATCGATAAAGCTCCTGAAGAAAGAGAACGTGGAATTACAATCAATACTTCTCACGTTGAATATGAAACAGCAACTCGTCACTATGCACACGTTGACTGCCCAGGCCACGCTGACTATGTTAAAAACATGATCACCGGTGCTGCTCAAATGGACGGTGCTATCCTCGTAGTTTCCGCTGCTGACGGTCCTATGCCTCAGACTCGTGAACACATCTTACTTGCACGTCAGGTTGGCGTTCCAAGCATCGTAGTATTCATGAACAAAGTTGACCAAGTAGACGACGAAGAATTACTCGACCTCGTTGAAATGGAAGTTCGTGACCTCTTAACCGAATATGGTTTCCCGGGCGACGATACTCCTATCATCAAAGGTTCAGCTCTTAAAGTTCTTGAATCAACTTCAAAAGATCCAAGCGCTCCTGAATACAAATGCATTCTCGACCTCATGAAAGCTGTTGACGAATTCATCCCAACACCTGAAAGAAAAGCTGATCAACCGTTCTTAATGCCTGTTGAAGACGTATTTACAATCACAGGTCGTGGAACAGTTGCTACAGGTAGAGTAGAACGTGGACAACTCAAAATGAACGAAGAAGTTGAACTCGTAGGTCTTACCGAAGAAAAGAGAAAAGTTGTTGTAACAGGTATCGAAATGTTCAGAAAACTTCTCGATTACGCTGAAGCAGGAGACAACGTTGGTGTTCTTTTACGTGGTGTACAAAGAGAAGACATTCAACGCGGTCAAGTTCTTGCTAAACCGGGAACAATACATCCTCATACAAAATTCAAAGGTCAAGTATATGTTCTTACAAAAGATGAAGGCGGACGTCATACTCCATTCTTTAACAACTATCGTCCTCAATTCTATTTCAGAACAACTGACGTTACAGGTGTAATTTCTCTTCCAGAAGGAACCGAAATGTGCATGCCTGGAGATAACGTAGTAATGGATGTTGAACTCATTACTCCTATCGCTATCGAAGAAGGACTCCGTTTCGCTATCCGTGAAGGCGGACGTACAGTAGGATCCGGTGTTGTAACAGAAATTTTTGAATAATAGATATTCAAAATAAATTAAACCTACCTGATTAATTTCAGGTAGGTTTTTTATAAAATTATTTATAAAATCAATTTTTAAATAAAGTCATACAACCACTTTTCACACAGGCATCACACATGTGGTGAATTTTACCCCTGTACGTAAACACGGTACGAGGCTTCCCGGAAAGGGCCGTTCCACATATGTCGCAGTAAGGAATCATAATTTCCTCTTCACGCTCAACTGTCGTAGGGCCTAAACCTTTCTCAGTTCCATTTACATTCGATGAAGTTCTTACAATCGTACGTTTCATAGAGCCGCCCGAAACTTTTTCTGCGTCATTTTCGTTCAATGCATCTTTTTTATCTTCCATAATAAGACCTCCTTAAATTTTTTAAATCTTAAAATTATTTTTTGTCGGGAGTAGTTGTAATAGGAATATTTTTTGTGCTCGGTTCAGGACCGTTTTGAGGGATAAGCAATTTAATCACATTATTTTCTCCGACTAAATCTTTCATTTTTTTAAGACATTTCAAACAACAGTCTTGTCCATTTACTAAAGGCATAGTACCGTACTTCCCGCAGAAATCGCATTTGCTGTAGCTTCCTGTTTCGCTTGGCATGCCGAAAAAGTTTACTTTCCTTCCTCCTGCGACTTCTGAAAAGTCTTCTTCATTAACATTTTCTACAGAATTTTTTTCATTAATGTCCATATTTATACCTCCTTTTTATTTTATATAGTAAATTGTACACAATATTTTATTTAATGTCAACAAAAAACATTATTTACTATTTATTTTTTTAAAGATAATAACCGTTGCTTTGTTAATTATAATATTTTTATTGACCCAAAGTGATGGGTAGTTTAAAATTATAAGTAGGACAATATCTATTTTTAAGAACGGAGAAATTAAAATGTTAAAAAAATTATTTACCTCTGAATCGGTAACCGAAGGCCATCCGGACAAGCTTTGTGACCAAATTTCGGATGCTGTTTTGGATGCCATTTTAAAAAAAGACCCCGAAGCGCACGTAGCCTGTGAAGTTACAGCTTGCCGCGGACTTATACATATAATGGGAGAAATTACTACAGATTGTTATATCGATATAGAAAAAGAAGCACGAAAAGTAATAAATGAAATCGGGTACAATAATTCCCTTTACGGCTTTAACGGCAACACCTGCGGGATAATAACTTCTATAAATTCCCAGTCACCTGATATAGCTCGCGGGGTTAATTGTTCCCTCGAAAAAAAAGAAGGTGCATCCGATATTGATATAGAAATAGGAGCCGGAGATCAAGGAATGATGTTCGGGTTTGCATGTGATGAGACTCCAGAACTCATGCCGCTTCCGATTTCTCTTGCGCATAAATTGGCAAAAAAATTGACAGAAGTTCGTAAAAAAGGCATACTCAAATATTTGAGACCTGATGGAAAAACTCAAGTTACTGTTGAATATGATAACGACATTCCTGTCAGGATTGATACCGTTTTAATTTCTTCGCAGCATTCCGAAGATGTAAGCCAAGAAAAAATCAAAGAAGATATCATAGAAAATGTTATCCTGCCCGTAATTCCGGCAGATATGATAGATAGTGACACCAAAATCTTAGTAAATCCCACCGGAAGATTTGTAATAGGCGGCCCTGCGGGTGACAGCGGACTTACCGGACGAAAAATAATAGTTGATACCTACGGTGGATACTCAAGGCATGGTGGCGGTGCATTTTCGGGAAAAGATGCCACTAAAGTTGACCGTTCTGCAGCTTATGCAGCAAGATATATCGCGAAAAATATAGTTGGCGCGTCTATCGCCAAAAAATGCGAAGTCCAGCTTGCATATGCTATTGGTGTTTCGAATCCGGTTTCTATCAGGGTTGATACTTTCGGTACATCGGAGTATGACGATGAAATATTGGCAGAAGTTGTAAATAAAATTTTTGATTTAAGACCATCATCGATAATAAATAAATTTAATTTAAAATCGCCTATCTATTTGCCTCTTGCTGCTTATGGACACATGGGTCGAGAAGATTTGAACGTAAAATGGGAAAGCCTCGATAAAGTTGATGAAATAAAAAGTGAACTCAAAAAATATAAATAAAGTAATCTAAGGGGGAATGCTCTATGGAAAATAATTTAAAAATAGATATTCAAACCAAACTTGAAAGCCTGAAATCATCGGCCTCAAAAATTCAAAATTTGAGTGAATCAAGTAATTTAAAAGATGAATTTTTAAAAAAATACACCAAAGAATTATACGGAATTTTAAAAACTGCTCCGGCTGAAGATAAAAAATCTATCGGAAAATACATAAACGACTATAAAAAAGAAGCCGAATCAATTATAAAATCTCTTGAAGAAAAATTTAAATCCGAAAAATCTAGCTCAAAATATGACGTGACCATATTTAAAGAAAATATAAAATTAGGCGCGCAGCACCCTCTGATTAAACTTTATAAAAAAATAGAAGAAGTATTTATCAGCATGGGATTTTCGGTCGTTCAAGGCCCTGAAATAGAACTTGATAAATATAATTTCGAAATGCTTAACCTGCCATCTCATCACCCTGCAAGAGATATGCAAGATACATTTTATATTTCTGCTCCGAATGTACTTTTGAGGTCGCACACCTCGTCTGTGCAGGTAAGAACCATGGAAAAATATGCCCCTCCCATACAAGTTATTTCGCCGGGAACAGTTTATCGTGTTGACGATATTGACCCTCAACACACTCCTATGTTTTATCAAATAGAAGGCTTGGTGGTTGCCGAAAATATTTCTTTTGCAAATTTGAAAGCAGTCCTGATTAAATTCTTAAAAGAAGTATTCGGCGAAGAAATAGGCGTAAGATTCAGACCGAGTTATTACCCCTACACAGAGCCGAGCGCAGCTGTTGATATGTCCTGTACCCAGTGCGGCGGTAAAGGATGCAGAACTTGCGGTGGTGCCGGATGGATAACTGTTTTGGGTTCCGGAATGGTTCATCCTAACGTTTTGGAAGGTGTCGGGTATGATAGCAAAAAATATACTGGATTTGCATTTGGGCTCGGGCTCAATAGATTGGCGCTTCTTTATTATAATTTGGACGAAATCCGTAAACTTTATGAAAATGACATAAGTTTATGGAATCAAATATAATCGGAAAGGAGAATGTAAATGTTTAAATTTTCTTTTGAATGGTTAAAAGATTACTGCGGAAAAAATATCAAATTTGACGATATTATTTCCAAACTAAAAATTCAAGGATTTGAATTTCAAGGGAGCCAAAAAATAGGCGACGACGTAGTAACTGCAATAGAAGTTAAAGCAAATCGCCCTGATATGCTCTCTCACATGGGCATAGCTCGCGAAATAAAAGCTTTTGACGGCCAAAAAATTCCTCATGTGGAAAAATCTGAAATAAAAATAAATAATGATAAATTCCCCTTGCGCATAAACGCAAACCCTAAGTGCTGCAAGCGTTTTTGCGCCATTGAACTCAAAAATGTTGATTGTTCGGTCAAAACTCCCGAATACATCACAAGGAGGCTCAATGCTTTAGGGATAAATTCAGTAAATTCCGTGGTAGATATCGGGAACTACATAATGATTGATATGGGTCAGCCCGTCCATTGCTACGATGCAGACAAATTATCTGGCGGCCTGCATATAAATTTTGCCGAGCAAGATAAAGAAATCACCACTTTCTCAGGCGAAACGGCAAAAATAAAAGCCGGTGATATAATTATCTCGGACGACAACGATATTAAATGTGTAGCAGGAGTCATTGGCTCGGATTCTGCGGCTGTTACCGAAAAAAGCAAAAATATTATCTTAGAAGCCGCCATTTTTGACGAAGTAAGTGTAAGGCTCACTTCCAGGAGACTTAAAATTTCCACACCATCCTCGTTTAGGTTTGAAAGAGGAGTGAATTCCGAAACTTCTTTTGATATTCTTTCAAAATTTGCTCAAATGGTGACAAATATCTGCGGAGGAACTATCGAAGATAGTGGCTTTGATTATTATCCCTCGGGGCACGTTGAACAACACCTGAAATTCAGTATAAAAGATAATAATAAACTCTTGGGAGTTGAACTTTCAGGTACCCAGATAATGAATTATCTTGAAAAATATGATTTTAAATGCCGTGCTGAAAGCGACGACATAATAGACGTTACAATACCGAGCTACAGATTAGATGTAAAAATACCGGTTGATATAGCCGAAGAAATCGCCAGGATTCATGGCTATGATAATATCGTCCCTGTCATGCCTACAATTCAAACCAGTTACCGCAAAAATACTGTTTGGAGCAATATGGATATCGTGAGAGAAACTTTAAGAGGGCTGGGATTTAGCGAAACAATAAATTATTCATTTATTCCTGCAGACAGCATGAAAATTTTTGATATAGAACCTGGCCATAGATTGTACTCAGATTTAGCTCTGCAAAACCCAATCGCAGGCGCCTATGCTTTGATGCGTCCCATGATGACATATTCTTTGCTCAATTGCTTGGCGTATAATTATTCTGTGGGTAATTCTAACCTTGCTTTATTTGAAATCGGAAGAGTATATTTTAAGGATAAAGAATCTGATACAGGTTGCAAAGAAATTGACACATGCGCATTTATAATGTCCGGAACTCGCATTCCGCGTGGCTTCGGCAGCGATAAAGATATTAAATATACGTACTATGATTTGCTCGGCTACCTGAATATTATAATGAACAGATTTGGCTGTGAATTTAAACTTGAGAGCGATGATTACAAATTTTGCGAAGAAGGTTCCGGCTATTCAATAATTATAAATGGCAAAAAAATAGGCTTTATTGGCGAATTAAACAGAAGTAAACTCAATAAAATTCCGAACGTCAAGCTCATAAGAGATAAAATTTTCTACTGCGAATTTTATCTGTCAGAAATCACCGAAAAAGTCAAAAAGATTAAATTCATTTCGAAATATCCTCCGGTTCGCAGGCTCTATAACTTGGTTCAAAAGAAAAATATCCCTGCAGCCGAAGTCATAAAAATAATAAAAGATTCCGGCGATGTAGTTCAAAAAGTTACAGTGAATGATATTTATTCCGATAAATCTTTTGCAGAAAATCTTCACGCCGTTCTGTACGAAGTGAATTACTGCAGCAAGGTTGCGACTTTGACCGCTGAAGAAATAGAAAATATAGAAAAAACTTTCCTCTCGAAACTCAGTTCGGAATACGGCATAGAATTTAAAAAATAAATTTTGCTTTACATTATTATGGAAAAGTGATATACTTAAAAGGTATCATACCCCCTTTCACGGACGTTAAGTCTGAGATTGCCGCGACAGCGGTTTGGGTAAAATAAAATGAGGTGTAAAAATATGTTATTAAAACAACAAAAAAGCGAAATCATTGATACTCATGCACGCCATGAGGGCGATACCGGTTCTCCGGAAGTTCAAATAGCTTTGCTTACAAAAAGAATAAACGATCTTACCGAACATCTTAAAATTCACAAAAAAGATCATCATTCAAGAAGAGGACTTCTTATAATGGTTGGTAAGAGAAGAAACTTGCTTAATTATCTTACTAAGAAAGATATTAACAGATACAGAGCTATCATTGAAAAATTGGGTATACGTAAGTAATTAAATCAAAAACTGAGCAGGCAGTTAGTTTAACTGTCTGCTTTCTTTGAAATTAATGTTTATAATTAAAAAAATTTAAAATAATTTAAATATGGAGGAAGTAAATGTTTGAAAATTACAGAGTCTTTAAGACTCAATTGGCAGGCAGAACTCTTGTTGTAGAAACAGGAAAATTTGCACAACTTGCAAATGGCTCATGTATGGTAAGATACGGAGATACTTGTGTTCACGTGGCTGTAACCGCTTCGGAAAAACCCCGTGACGGGATAGATTTTTTCCCGTTATCTGTTGATTTTGAAGAAAGGCTTTATTCAGTAGGAAAAATCCCGGGTTCCTTTTCAAAAAGAGAAGGCAAACCCTCGGACAAAGCCATTCTTGCGTCAAGAGTTATTGACCGCCCGATAAGGCCTCTTTTCCCCAAAGATATGCGCAATGATGTTTCTGTAGTCTGTACTGTAATGTCTGTGGATGAGGATTGCTCACCCGAAATAACTGCCATGATTGGTACTTCTATAGCGCTCAGCATTTCGGATATTCCGTGGGATGGCCCAATTTCCGGTTCTTTTGTGGGTCTTGTGGATGGCGAAATAATAATAAATCCTACTGCCGAGCAGCGTAAAAATTCAGAGCTTTCTTTAACCGTTGCATCGACTGCGGATTTAATCCCGATGATCGAAGCCGGCGCAAAAGAAGTTTCGGACGAAAAAATGTACGAAGCAATTTTAGCGGCTCACGAAGTTAACAAAGAAGTAATTAAATTTATAGAAGATATAAAAAATCAAATCGGAAAAAATAAATTTTCATATGAGAGTTTTGAACCTTCAACAGAAATGTTCGAGGCTGTTAAAAACTTTGCCGAAGCCGATGTCAAAGAAGCTCTTTACACCGACGACAAAACTGTCCGTGACGAAAGACTTGCTCCGATTTACAAAAAAGTTCACGAAAAATTTGATGAAATTTACCCTGACCAAGAAAGCAAAATCGATGAATGTATGTATAAAACTCAAAAATATATTGTTCGTCGTTGGCTTCTCGATGAACAAAAACGTGTTGATGGAAGGAAAATGGATGAAATTCGTCCTTTGGACGCTCAGGTCGGTCTTTTGCCCAGAGTCCATGGTTCGGGAATGTTCACAAGAGGTCAAACTCAAGTTATGACAATCCTGACTTTAGGGCCTATGAGTGATGAACAAATCCTTGACGGAATAGATTCCGAGGAATCAAAAAGATACATGCATCATTACAATTTCCCATCGTATTCAGTCGGAGAAACTCGCCCGAGCCGCGGACCCGGAAGAAGAGAAATAGGCCACGGAGCGCTTGCCGAAAAGGCTTTAGTGCCGGTCATTCCATCGGTTGATGAATTCCCATATGCATTAAGACTTGTTTCGGAAGTTCTTTCGTCGAACGGCTCCACATCACAGGCGTCAGTTTGCGGTTCTACTCTTGCACTTATGGATGCCGGCGTGCCTATCAAAGCGCCCGTTGCAGGTATTTCTTGCGGCCTCATCACAGAGGGCGATCGCTTTATGACCATGGTTGATATTCAAGGCCTCGAAGATTTCTTCGGAGATATGGATTTCAAAGTTGCAGGTACTCACAAGGGCATTACCGCAATACAAATGGATTTAAAAATTCACGGTCTAACCAAAGAAATAATAAAAGAAGCCCTAGAAAAAACTCATAAAGCAAGAAATTACATCCTTGATGAAGTTATGCTCAAAACCATTGCCGAGCCGAGAAAAGAGCTTTCAAAATATGCTCCAAAAGTTATGACGACTCTAATTCCTATAGATAAAATAAGAGAAGTTATCGGTTCGGGCGGAAAAGTCGTTCAAAAAATATGCGCTGATTTTGATGTTAAAGTTGATATAGAAGAAAACGGACAGGTTTATGTCATGGGCGTGGATACCGTAAATTGCCGCAAGGCTTTGGATACCATATTTAACATAGTTCGTGAGCCCGAAGTCGGTGCGATTTATACCGGAAAAGTAATAAGAATTATGGCTTTTGGGGCTTTCATAGAGTTCTTACCGGGCAAAGAAGGCCTTTGTCATATTTCTCAAATTGAAAATCGCCGTGTAAATAAAGTCTCGGACGTTTTATCAGTAGGTGACGAAGTAACGGTAAGAATCACTGAAATAGACTCCAAAGGAAGAGTAAACCTTTCGATGAAAGAATTCAGATAAAAATTTTTAGGACGTTTAAAATAGGTTTTTGCCGTTGAGTGAGGTATTTTTATGAAGAGAAAAATTAATAAATGTTTTAACCCCGGATTGGTTGCTTTCGTAACTGTTTTGGTTTGTTCGATTGTTTATATTTTGGCTGAAAATCATAATAAAACTTTGCCGCCTAAAGTTTCGGTTGTTATGCCTGTTTATAATACCGAAAAATATCTTGACGAATCTTTGAACAGCATTGAAAATCAAACTTTAAAAGATATCGAAATCATTTGTGTAAACGATGGCTCAACAGATAATTCCCTTAAAATATTGGAATCTCATGCCTCTCGTGATGACAGAATAAAAATAATAAATCAAGAAAATCAAGGCGTTTCCGTTGCCAGAAATGCAGGGATCGAAGCTGCAACGGGAGAGTACATATCTTTTGTGGATTCCGATGATTTACTCGTTGATTTTGCCTACGATAAGAGCTACGAAAATGCCTCCCGATTCGGCGTCGATATAATGGAATTTAATTGTTTGGATTTCTTTGACGGAGAGGATTTTGAAATACCCTCCTACGAACATGATTACTCAAAAGTTAACGTAAGAAAAAGGCGCAAAAATCAAGAACCCTTCGAAACGCTTGACCTTGGAAGAGGTCCCGTGTGGAATAAATTATGGAGAAGAGGATTTATTCTAGACAATAATCTTAGATTTTGCGAAGGTGCTTCACGTGGAGAAGATTCTATTTTTATCTGTTTGAGCATGCCTTTGACGTATAAAACCGTCGTGGACGATAATATTTTATATTGCTACAGGAAAAACCGAGAAGGCTCTTTGATGTCAAAGTCCGACTCTGATATAAAAAAGAGGCTCGATAGCTATTTGCTCTTGATTGATTATTTTATTGATAACTCTCAGAAAATAAATTATGACGGAAGCGACGACTGGAAATTAGGGATTATACTTGAACTTTCATATGATGTGATTGTTAAGTCTATAAAAAACGACGAGGATATAAAAAATTACTCTGTTAAATCTTTAAATTTGGTGAATAAATTTTTGGAAATAAACAAAATGACCCCAAGCGAATATTATCAAAAATGCATAGACCATTTACACCAAATGGCAGAAATTTAATTAAAAAATGGTTAGTAATATTAAGGAGAATTTGTATATGATAGAAAAAGATAGAATCCGCAACTTTAGTATTATTGCCCATATTGACCACGGCAAATCAACCCTTGCAGATAGAATCCTCGAGCTCACTGACGCAGTTTCGAAGCGCGAAATGGAGAGCCAGCTTTTGGATAATATGGATCTTGAAAGGGAACGCGGAATAACGATAAAATCCCACGCCGTAAGCCTCCTTTACAAGGCTGATGACGGCGAGGAATATCTTTTCAATTTGATTGACACTCCCGGCCATGTCGATTTTAATTACGAAGTTTCAAGGTCGCTCGCTGCCTGCGAAGGTGCTATCTTGGTTGTTGACGCGTCTCAGGGAATAGAAGCTCAAACTCTTGCCAACACTTATTTGGCGCTTGATGCCGGGCTTGAGATAATCCCTGTAATTAATAAAATAGACTTGCCCAGTGCCGAGCCCGACAGAGTGTGCCAGGAAGTTGAAGACGTTATCGGAATTCCTGCCGAAGACGCACCCAGAATTTCAGCCAAAACAGGTCAAAATGTCAAAGATGTACTTGAAAGCATTGTTAAGAATGTCCCGCCTCCAAAAGGCGACGATAACGCACCTTTAAAAGCTCTTATTTTCGATTCGTATTACGACGCATATAAAGGCGTGGTGGTGTATGTAAGAATAATGGACGGCACTGTAAAAGTCGGCGATAAAATCAAATTTATGGCAGGCGGCGGAGAGTTTACCGTTACTGAATGCGGTCTTTCAAAAGCTACCAATCTCGAAAATACCGGCAGCCTTTGCGCCGGAGAAGTCGGATATATCGCAGCCTCCATTAAAACCGTCAGCATGGCGCATGTGGGTGATACCATCACTTTGGAAAACAATCCTGCGGACAGCCCTCTCCCGGGCTACAGAGAGGTAAGCCCGATGGTTTTCTGTGGAATTTATCCTCTTGATGGTTCCAAATACGGCGATCTCAAAGATGCTTTAGAAAAATTAAAACTAAACGACGCCGCTCTTTGCTATGAGCCCGAAACTTCCACTGCACTGGGATTTGGATTCCGCTGCGGATTTTTGGGACTTCTTCACATGGAAATAATCGAAGAACGCCTTGAAAGAGAGTATAATCTAGACCTAATAACCACCGCTCCGAGCGTTATTTACAAGATAACCCTTACCGATTCCAGCACGATTTATATCGATAACCCCATAAATTACCCCTCTCCGAGCAATATCCAAAAGTCGGAAGAGCCCATAACAAACGCTCATATTTACGCTCCTTCAAAATATATCGGAGCAATAATGGAGCTTTGCCAGGAAAGACGCGGCGTCTTTGTCGATATGAAATATATAGACTCCGAAAGAGTGGATATTCATTATAAATTGCCTCTTAACGAGATTGTCTACGATTTCTTTGACGCTTTAAAATCCAATACAAAAGGCTATGCATCATTCGACTATGAAATGGCGGGATACCAAGATTCCGACCTCGTGAAAATGGATATCATGCTCGCCGGCGAAGTTGTAGATGCGTTGTCGTTCATAATTCACAGGGATAAAGCCTATCAAAGGGCCAGAAAAATGACCGAAAAACTAAAAGAAAAAATCCCGCGTCAACTTTTCGAAGTGCCTATTCAAGCGTGCATAGGCGGCAAAATTATTGCCAGAGAAACTGTTAAAGCCATGAGGAAAGACGTTCTCGCAAAATGCTATGGGGGAGATATTACGCGTAAAAAGAAACTCCTTGAAAAGCAAAAAGAAGGTAAAAAACGAATGAGGCAACTCGGAAAAGTTGAAATTCCTCAAGATGCGTTCATGTCGGTTCTTAAACTTGATGAAGATTAATAAATAAGGGCAGGTGTTTTAATGCATAAAGATTTTTTGGGTGTTTATATCCATGTCCCTTTTTGCAAAAGCAAATGCCCTTATTGCGATTTTTATTCAGTCACTTTTTCTGAAGATCTAATCGAAAAATATATAAAAACCGTTTGCGATGAGCTTTTTAGGTACTCTCTTCAAACTGATAAAACAGTTGATACGATATATTTTGGTGGAGGCACTCCCAGCTTATTGAGTACCAGACATATTTCTAAAATTTTGGAAAATATTCAAAAAAATTTCAAAATTTCAAACCCTGAAATCACCATGGAAATCAATCCCGCCGACTGCGATATTCAATATTTCAGAGAAACAAAAAATATGGGTGTGAATCGCATATCCCTCGGCGTGCAGTCTTTTGAGGATTCTCAGCTTAAAATTTTAGGCCGCAGGCATACCGTAGAAGATTCTGTTAAGTCATTTGAAAATATTAAATCTGTTGGGATAAATAATATTTCTTTTGATTTCATGCTTGGCATTCCCGGGCAAAGTTTCAAAGGAATAGACAGGTTTTTTGATTTTTGCGAAAATAATTTTGTGCCGCATATTTCTGCGTATATTTTGAAAATTGAAAAAGGCACTCCGTATTTTTATAATAAGAAAAATTTCATTTTCCCGACGGATGATCAATCTGCCGACATGTACGAATATGTTTGTAAAAAGGCGAAAAAAATCGGGTATAATCATTATGAAATTTCTAATTTTTCTTATGATAATTTCGAAAGTCGCCATAATACGAAATATTGGAATCTGGACGAATATATCGGCGTAGGGCCGGGCGCTCACAGCTTATTTGAAAATAAAAGATTTTATTATTCCCGCAATTTATCCGAGTTCATTAATGCTCCCAAAACTTTAAACGAAGGAATTTTTGAACCCGAAAAAGAATATATCATGCTGGCTCTCAGAACCAAAAAAGGAATAATTAACGAAGAATTCAAAAAAAAATTTAATAAAGATATACCCCAAAAATACCTCGAAAGGGCCGAAAAATTTTTAAAATATGGCATGATTGACAAATTTGATGGAGGGTTTAGAATCGCAGAGAGTAGCTTTTTGTTGTCCAATGTTGTCATCTCTGAAATAATATAAAATTTTAAAAAATATGAAAAAATATGTTGACAAAAGTTTTAACACTATGATATAATGAAATCGTTGTGTGACACATACAATGTGGTTGTGAAGATGGCGGCATAGCTCAGTTGGCTAGAGCATTCGGTTCATACCCGAAGTGTCGATGGTTCGAGTCCATCTGTCGCTACCATAACATTTTTAATGGCCCGGTGGTCAAGCGGTTAAGACACCGCCCTTTCACGGCGGTAACACGAGTTCGATTCTCGTCCGGGTCACCATTTTTGAAAGTTTTACTGGTGAATATGTGCATAAATTGAACTTTATAAATAATCCTAAACTTCCTCTATTTAAGTATATAGTTAATGGTAGTAAGAAGGCCGAAGGACGTGTATTATCAGACTATATTAGGAGCTTTAAAATAGGGGAAGAACTTTTATTACAAGCATCCAAAGAGTTTGTTGTTTGTGAGATTTCTTATTTGAATTTTTATAAAAGTTTTGAAGACATGTTAAATGCCGAAGGTTTCAAAAATATGATTCCATTTGCTCAGTCTTTCGATGAAGCTCTTAGAGTTTACAATAGTTTTCCAGGCGCCAATAGAGTCAAGAAAAATGGCTGCTGCGCTATTGGTATAAAATATCTAAGGGGAGAGATTTTAGGAGCATAACTCGGGTGGCTTGAGCCCATCTGTTGCTACCATAATATTTTATGGCCCGGTGGTCAAGCGGTTAAGACACCGCCCTTTCACGGCGGTAACACGAGTTCGATTCTCGTCCGGGTCACCACCGCTTCGATTAAAGTTTTTAAAAAGCTGTCGCTTCAATCTGCGACAGCTTTTTATTATTCTTATAATAAATTCCTTTGCCTAGGCACGATTTTTGATAGAATTATTAAATATTTCTGTTTAGTATACCAAGGTATCTTTCGAAATCTTTTGGCGTAGTCCATTCCGATATATTAGACAAAATATTTTCATTGATTTCAGTAAACTTATCAGACGCCGTATCTATGGATTTAATAATACGTTCCTCTTCTTTTGAAATTTTTTCTATTTTAGCAGTTAACTCTGAAACTGCACCCATTTTATCTATAGTTTCTTTTAAAGGTTTTTTTATATCACTATTCGACCAACCTAAGTTCTCGAGGGTATCTTTAGAATAAGGAGGGTTGGAAATATTTTCTTGAGTGGGTATTAATGCTTCGTTATAAACATGAATGTCCATATTTAACTTAGATTCCACATCTAGAAGTTTTTTAACGGCTAGTAATATTTTTGCCAAAGTGGTATTATCGTTAGTTCTTTGTGCCTTGGTAAGTTCCGCATTGAATTTTTCAATATTTGTTAGATCTTTACGAAGTGCACTGGCAGCACCCCGGAGTTGTTTTGCTTTCGCCAGTTCTTTTATAAGAGCTTCTACATATTCACTAGTTTCTTTTTCTTTTTCTTCTACAGCTTTTAGGTATTTTAAAGCATCTGTAAATGGGTTTTGAAAATTGTTTAATTTGTCGGTAAGCTTTGATAGATCGTTATTGGATATAAAGTTCTTTTCGATATTCTTATTGATCTTGGCCTTGAGTTTTTCGGCCTTTTTTACTTGTTTGTACCCATCTCTAGCTTTTTCAGCCAACGCGATCCTTTTGTTAAATAAGTTATCATAGTCTTTGATTTGTTGAGTTAAATCTTTCAAGGGTGTAGGTAGAATTTCTGCATTTTGATCATTATAGTATTCCTTGGAAATGGTACTTCTTGTTGACTGGTTGATATTTTCTACATATTTCATTTTTTTGGTTTTAGTAGCCGTTGGCCTTTTACTAATAAGTTTAATAAGAGACCTAATTGATAGTTTTGACATTAGTAGATCCCTCCATTCTTCATAGTATCAATCTCTGGAGTAATGTTAATCTCCTGGCTAGCGTCAACTTTCTTTGTGGAGGTAGTAATTTCCTGGTGATATATATTAAATTTCAGTTCGTTTTCTTTACTAAACTGATTGCTAGGAATAATGGCCTTGTACAATTCCGATAATTTTTCTACGTCAAAATAATTTCCGGATTTTTTGTTACTGTTCTTAGTTTTCATGTTGTTATTCATTTCTTTTATAATCTTGTCATAGGATTTTTTTAATTCTTGTTTCAATTGCCTGCATTTTGCTGATTTTTCTTCCAGGTCTTTGATGGTTTGATTTAAACCTTCTATATTCTGATCTATTATGTTGGCATTTTTTTCAGATATCTCTGTTGCTTCAGACACACTTGTTTCAGTAGTTATATTCGTCTTCGGCATAAGTTTCATCTTCCTTTCGCTTTTATTTTATGTATATAATACATATATTTTTTAAAAATGTCAATATATTTTATATATTTTATCCTGAATTATTGCCCTCGCTTAAAAAATTTAAAATTAATCAGAAAATCCTATTGTATAAAAAATGAAATGTGATAAAATGGTATTTGTATTCGGACGCATAGCTCAGCTGGTTAGAGCGTTCGCCTCACACGCGAGAGGTCAAGGGTTCGAGTCCCTTTGTGTCCACCAATTTTTAATTACAGCTTTAATAAAAACATCCCTCGGACAGCCCGGGGGACGTTTATTTTTGATAAAGTTAACTATTAAGTAAAAAAAATTAGTGATTAAACTTTTAAAATCTAAAGTGTTAGATTTTATATTTTTCTATGATATAATCATTCTGACGAAAAGATTAGAGGGTGAAATTATGTGCAGTAAAATAGATAATGTGCAACTTAAACTGATAAAAGCAATTCGGATGTTAGTGTTTCTTTGCGCTGTGGCATCTCTTTTGGCGGGGATATGGATAACATATTCTACGAAAGTTTTATTTTCGTCCAGAGCATCTTTAGCCTTAGTGCTTGGCGCTTCTGTTTTGACCTGTATATATACATTCAATAAGGATTTAAAAGAAAATAAGATAGATGGTACGCGTTCAATAGCTTATTTTTTATCTCTTGGGAGATGTATCTTTTTTAGTTTGACTTTATATGGAATAATGGAAAATAATATGGCGCTTATAATTCTTTTTGCTTCGTTGGCGGTATTATTTATATTTCTTCCCGTGTGGTATATTGATTTACAAAATCGTTTAAAAGCCATTAGGGATGAAAATGATAAAAATGATTAGATCAAACGATAATGTTGTTCCCTCGACACTTTTGGAAATAGCAACTAATGGATGTGGGGAACAGTTTGCGGATGGTTCCAATATTTATAAGCCTTGAGAAGATTAATTAAAAAATATATGCAAAACAGAAATGCGACCGTCCATAAAGCTCGACCGGTCGCATTTTTCAAATGGTAGAAAATAAAAAAAATCGGCTAAAATTAGCCTTAAAAAACACGAAAAGCCCAGTATTACTGGGCTTTCAAATGTATCAATATCTGTATACTGATTTGGTGGGCCATCTAGGACTCGAACCTAGGACCGACCGGTTATGAGCCGGTTGCTCTAACCAACTGAGCTAATGGCCCGAAGCAATTTAAAAATCACTTACAGAATGATTATATTATATGTGTATGATTTTGTCAAGAAATATATTTGATATTTTATGAGAAAAAAATATGCAATTTATCCAAATGTGGATTCAAATTGTAATTATATATTTCAAAATGTATTTTTGGGATATCTTTATAATATTAATTTATGGTATAATTGCAGGGTAGATAAATAATTTTTAAAATAATGTGAAGGTGTAAAATATGGATAGTACAACTCAGCCTGCTGCTAAAAAATCAAAAAGGACTTCGCAGTCGTTTGCGCTCGGCGCAATGATTATGGCGGTAGGAATGATTATCGTTAAGATTGCAGGTGCTGCTTTTAAGGTCCCCCTTGCGTATATTTTGGGAGGAGTAGGCTCCGGATATTTTAATATTGCATATAATCTTTATAATCCGCTTTACGCGCTCGCAACCGCGGGACTTCCTATAGCAATTTCTAGAATGGTCGCAAAAGATGTTGCGAATAATCGTTTCAAAGACGTAAAGATGATTCATAAAATATCCGTCCCTATTTTTGTTACGACCGGCCTTATCGGCATGCTTCTGATGTTTTTGGGAGCACAAGCATGCGTTAATTTTACCAATTCTCCCGGAGCTTTATATTCCATAATAGTCTTGGCGCCGACTGTATTTTTTTCGTGCTTGATTTCAATATATAAAGGATATTACGAAGGGCTCAGGAACATGATTCCGACAGCTGTTTCGGAAATAGTTGAAGCTATAGGAAAAGTAGTTTTCGGATTGGGATTCGCTTCCGCAGCGGTTGATTGCGGAATGAATGAATATTATAATTACGGAACTGTTTTTGGAAAATATTGTGAAAACGAAATAATCGCCCAAGGCGCCACATTGCCTTTCGCTTCTGCGGGAGCTGTTTTGGGAATTACTCTTGGCTCTATTTCGGGCTTCCTGTATATATTTATCAAGTATAAAATCAGTGGCGACGGCATCACAGAGCACGAAATTCAAAATTCTGTAGAAGCTCGTCCCAGAAAAACACTTATAAAAATGCTCCTTAATATTGCTGTTCCGGTTGCACTGGGCGCTATAATTATGCAGCTTGCCGGCGCTATAGACGCTTTGCTTGTTTTGCGCAGATTGAATGATATCATGCAAACTTGCCCTAAACTTTTAATAGACGCATACGACGGAATAATTCCTGCCGAAGTAATTGCGGATGGTAAAATTCATAATTTCCTCGCAGGATGCCTTGCCTATATGAATACCGTCACGATGCTTCTTCCTACTCTCACGCAAAGCATTTCTATAAGCGCTCTGCCGACTATAACCGCTGCGTGGGTCGGTGGCGTAAAAGAAAACATAAAGAAAAACATTGAAACAGTTATGAAAATCACCGCTATGATTGCATTCCCTGCAGGAATAGGTTTATCCGTGCTTTCGCACCCCATAATGAACTTGATTTACAACACTCTCGGCAAAAACACTCAACAAGGAGAAATATATATTTCTGCCGAAATAATGACCCTATACGCAATCGGAATTATTTTTTCGGCAATGAGCACTCCTATATGTGGTATGCTCCAAGCCGTTGGGAAGCCAAATTACCCCGTGATAATTTTAACTATCGGAATGATAATCAAAATTGTTCTAAATTACATCTTGGTGGGAATTCCGCAAATAAATATCCAAGGCGCAGGTATCGGGACTCTGGTTTGTTATTTGTTCATTTGCGTGGCAGGAATTTACCTTTTGGAACGAATAACTAAATGCAGATTCAATATAAAAAGTGTATTTATAAAACCGCTTATTTGCAGTATTCTCTGCGGCGCAGGAGCCTATGCAGGTTATGGATTGTTCTCAAGATTTATAAATTCAAAAATAGCAACCCTTATTGCTATAGTGATTGCAGTCCTTGTATATATCATCTCAATTTTTGCAACACGCACAGTAAACTCAGACGATTTGAAATCTATACCAAAATGTAAAAAAATTGTAAAAGTACTTGAAAAATGGCATTTGATAGGATAAAATGTAAATATATGGTATTTTGCCATATATTTACATTTTTTTAATAGAGGGTAGGAGTTTATATGGAATTAGTTAAAAAAATTAAATATTCTTTGAAAGATTTTTTGAATTTAGTTGACCTTTTGCGTTCTCCAAAAGGTTGTCCGTGGGAACGAGTTCAAACTCACAGCAGTATTCGTTCCAGCCTGATAGAAGAAGCGTACGACGCTGTTGAAGCCATTGATTTAAGCGATAGCGATATGCTAAAAGAAGAGCTCGGCGATTTATTGCTCCAAATAGCCCTTCATGCAAGTATCGAAGAAAACGAAGATAATTTCAATTTTGAAGATGTTGTGGATGGCATATGCAGAAAAATAATTTTAAAGCATCCGCATCTTTTTTCGGATTTAAAACATAAAAATGAAGATAATAACGATGGATATACTCCAAGGATAAAAAATAATTCCAGAAATTTTAAAGTCCATTCTATGTCAGATTCTCCAATTGATAGCATGAGGAGCGTATCAAAAATATTGCCATCTCTTATGCGCACGACAAAAATTCAAAGGAGAGCAGCAAGGTCCGGCTATGGAGTTTTTTCGGTTGACGATGCGCTGGAAGAAACATTTGAAAGGCTGGAATACCTTGAAACTTTAATATCTCAAGGCAAGCAAGAAGAGTATTTCAGGGAGCTTGGTGGTTTACTTTTTTCCATCACCGAAGTGGCTCGGCTTATAGGTGTTGACCCCGAAAGTGCTCTATATGATTCGTGCGAAAGATTCAAAGATGAGTTTTTATATAAAATTTCTCTTGAAAACCGCGGTAAAATGTAGTAATATCTTTATGCTGATTAAAATTCAACAGATGCGAAAGGTCAGCGTAAAAAGTACGTGCTGATTTAGCACCAAAAACACGGAGGTTTTTATTTATGAACAGAGCAGAACTCGTAGCAAAAATTGCTGAAAAAAGTGAGCTCACAAAAAAAGATTCAGAAAAAGCATTAACTGCTTTTATAGAATCTGTGACAGAAGCACTTGCAGACAAAGACAAAGTTCAACTCGTTGGATTTGGAACTTTTGAGACACGTTCACGTGTAGAGCGCACAGGTCGTGACCCAAGAACTGGAAATCCAATCAAGATTCCAGCATCCAACACACCTGCTTTTAAAGCTGGCAAAGCTTTAAAAGATGCTGTAAACTAAGTTTACATATATGGATCCGCTGAATAAATTTCAGCGGTTTATTTTTTTGTATAAAAATGTTGAAATTCGGTGAAGAATAAGTTATAATAATATTAGTAAAGAAAAAATAAAAATTAAGGAGCACATTTACATGAAAAAATTCAAAGCACTAAGTCTCGCTATTTTATCTTTAGGTTCTATCTTTATGAGCAACCACACGCCTGTATCTGCAGTTAAATTTCCTACCGGTCCTCAAGTTGCTTCTTTGCCGCTCACTGAACCATCGGTAGCAGAGGCAAGAAGATTATATGTGGGAGTAGTTGACGCTCACAGTAATATTACTAATTCTGTTACTGTTGAAGCCAGAAGAAATTGCATGCGCGATTACATTAGTAAAGTTAATTTATTTTCCAATTTCTTTGGCACCATGGAAAAAGAAAATCAAAAATATATTAGCGCTCTGATGCTGGCGGATGCAATCTTCGCCGAACGTGCCCCGGGGTATAGTAATCATCTTATCTTAATGAATTTTGTGGTTAATGTTTTAAAGAATGTAAATTCAGTTGAATTGGATGTTAGTTTGTTAGATATCACTGTAACAGCAAATTATCATATGGAAAATATCCCTGACAATGTAAGAAGGATTCTTAGCCATTGCGCCCGATCGGTACGAATCGTGGGTAATGAGATTTCATATTCTTTTTAAAGTTATAAAATAGTTTTGCAAAGACTGATATCAATTTACATTAGCGGTTTTTCATTGTATGTGAAAAGCCGCTCATTTTTTAGGTTGATATTTTCGAAAAAACACGTTATAATGATATTAAAATCAAAGCGATGTATTGTTACAAAAATTAAGGAGAGTTTTTACGTGAAAAAAATTAGAGCACTAAGTTTAGCACTATCTTTAGTCCTTGTCCCTGTCGGAAATCAACTATACGCAGCTGAGTCTGGTTGGACTCCTCGCCCTGTGGCCCAGACGCCTGCACAAAATTTCAATCTTCCAACCGACGACCCCGAAGTATCACTAGCATCAGATATTTTCGAAGATATGGTAATGTCTAGGATGGATTTTGGGAATACTGAAAATTTAACAAGAAAATTTAGAGTTTTCGCTAACTTTGTTAGTAATATGCGTGAAAATAGCAAAAAATATTTTAGCGCTATAATACTGTCCTGTCCGGTAATTTCTGGCGTGGATGAATCAATTCCTTCGGATATAAGAGTGAGAATGATAGGGAGCCTTTTAAAAGGTGTATATACCAATGTGAGTTCGGTTGAATGGAATATCGACGTGAATAACCATAGAGGCACACTTAGTCTTAATATGAGAGACATTCCCTCGGACATAAGATTAATCCTGAGTTTGTACTCTGATTTTATTCATGTACAAGGTAATAAAATTTCTTACTCTTTTTAAAATTAAAAAATTATAAATTCCACTGACTGGTAAGAGTTGGTGGTTTTTATTTTCTTGCCATAAGAAGAATAAAATCATATAATTTTATTAAGAAATATTCATAGCATTAAGGGTGATTTACTTTGGAATATATATTAAATGCATCGATAAAAAATTTAGGTTTTGTTGTTCCATGCGAAATTGTGGACAAGGAACTAAAATATTTAAAAGAGTCCCAGCTCAAAGTACTTTTGTGGGTACTTAGAAATTCAAATAAAAATATTGTTTTTAAAAATATTTCATATGACATAGGAATTCCTTGCTCAGAGGTTGAAAATGCCGTAAAATTTTTGGAGAGTAAAAATTTTATCACTCTAAATAAAAGTTTAGAAGAAGTTAATTTTACTCCCATAAATGAACCAAATGCCCCTGAAATCAAGCAAACCGGAAAAACAAATCTCAAATATCAGCGCCCCAATGCTCATTATATTGCCAAAAGAATCCAAAATTCCGATGAAATAAGCTTTTTGATGCAAGAAGCCGAAGTTATTCTCGGACGACCACTTTCCACGGGCGACAGCGCGGTTTTAATTATGCTCCACGATAATGAAGGCCTTCCGATCGATGTAATTCTTATGATACTTCAGTACAGTGTAAGCGCAGGAAAACCCGGTATGAAATATATCGAAAAATTAGGTTCCTCGTGGTCAAAAGAAGGCATAGACAGCATTGAAAAAGCCGAAACTAAAATAAAAGCTTTGAATGCTGTGAACATTAATTGGAAAAAATTTGAAAACATCATAGGCATAGAACACCGTGCTCCTACTGCACGAGAGGCCGACGCAGTTATGCGGTGGTTTGATGAATGGAAGTTCTCAGAAGACCTAATCAAAGAAGCCTACGACCGGTGTGTAAATTCCAACGGCAAATATGTTCTTAATTATATGGATAGTATAATCAAGCGCTGGCGCAACGAGAAGATTTTCACTATCGAACAAGCCCTTATGGAAAATTCCTCAAGAAAAAGATATAAACCTACTACCAAGCCTTTGGGTGACCCTTCGTATAATATCGATGAATATGAAAATTATAATATTTTTGACCATATAAAATAAAGGAGGTAAAAAATGGGATACAGCAGAGAAATATACGACGAAGTGCAAAAAAAATTATATAATAAAAGAATTTCAGCCTGGGAAGAATTAAATAAAAAAAAGGAAATCCTATATAAAAGGTTTCCCCGTGCCGCAGAAATAGAAAAAGACCTTTCCTCGACCGCTATTAAAGTAGCCAAATCGGTTTTGAAAGGCGCAAATGCTTCGGATGAAATAAGAAATTTAAAACTCAGAAATAAAATTTTACATAATGAATTAGTCTCTATTCTAAAGAGTGTGAATCTTCCGGAAGATTACCTGGAAATTAAATTTGAATGCGAAAAATGCAGCGACGAAGGCTTTGTCGATGGGCGAATGTGCGAATGCATGAAAAATATGCTTAAATATGAATCATATAAAAAATTAAACCGAATGTCACCGTTGGAGCTATCGTCTTTTGATAATTTCAGCCTTGATTATTACTCGGACGTGCCTTCCAAAGATTGCCAACAGTCTCCTCAAAAAAGAATGTCTCTTATTTTAAATTTTTGCAGAAAATACGCAAACAATTTTAATAAACATTCCCCGAGTTTGCTCCTTACCGGTAGCACAGGGCTTGGTAAAACTCATTTGTCGCTCGCGATTGCAAGCGAAGTCATAAATAAAGGGTATGCAGTAATTTACGGCTCCACTCAGAATATGATTTCCAGCATGGAAAAAGAAAGATTTCAAAATTATCGCGAAAATAACGAAACAGAACAGCATTTCATAGACTGTGATTTGCTGATAATAGATGATTTGGGCACCGAATTTTTATCTTCGTTTTCAACAGCCGCAATCTATAATGTTATAAATTCCAGAATAATGATGAATAAACCCACGATAATTAGCACGAATCTTTCGATGAGAGAACTCGAAAAATGCTACACTCAAAGAATGGTCTCAAGAATAATAGGGAACAATATAAGATTGGAATTTTTGGGTTCAGATATTCGTCAAAAGCGCTTAAGAGAGTCATTTAAAGATAATCGTGAAATATAAAAAAATCTCCCCCAGGGGAGATTTAAAATTATTTTGAAGATAATTTATTTTTGATTTTTTTTGTATATGTGTTTTCCGCCTTCATACACACCAATTGAGAGCGCAGAATAAGAAATTGCTGATAATAAAACTCCTTCCGAAAAAGGTACGGTGTTGTCTTTCTCGACTCTTTTTTCTTTGGATACAACTATATCATGCATGGCTATATAAGGCGCGAGGTGATAGCTACTAAAACCACATGCAAATTCTTCAACGCACTGTGGAATTTCGAATTTCCCTCCTCCGACCACATTTTCAAGAGCACGTTCGTTTAATTTCATCATATCAGCCAATCTCCTTCCATATTATTGTCTGCCTTTAATTTTTTTATATGCATGTTTTATGCCTTCGTATGCACCAATAACTGCAGCAGAGCAAACAGCTACGGATGTCAGATATCCTGCCTCTTTGGCACTAAAAGTTGGGTAACTGCAGCATGTTTTGCATGCATTACATAAGTTTTCAAATGGAATTTTTAACCCAGCTGCAAAACCAGGTCGCTTACGCGGAGCAAGTGAAGTTTTTTTCCCTCCGACCACATTTTCAAGAGCACGTTCATTTAATTTAATCATATACGCTATCTCCTTTTGTATCGGTTTATGTTTATATTATAACACGGTTTTAATATAAAGTCAACACTTTTTGATTATTTTTCCAATTAAAATTTACTTAATAGCAAGTTTGGTTGTTTCCCACAGTCCGATTACAGTCATCGCCATAATTACCATCCCCGCGGCTTCACCAGTCCGATAATTAGGTGTGTAATTGCAATATTTTTTTGGATTTTTCCCTGTAATTATATGGGATACAGTTTTGTAGGATTTTTTTGGGAATTTTCTGAGCCCTTTTAAAAATTCTTCCGCTTTGTCGCCAAAAATTTTCTCAGGTATATAATTGTTGTTATTATTATTGTTATTCGTCGCTCCTCCTGCAACAAAATTTAGACTTTGTTCGTCCAATTTAATCATGTATATCACTCCTGCCTATTATAACTATAACATAAGCTAAACAAAAATTCAATAATATTTTTTATATTGTACAAAAATACTTCAAAAATTTTTAAAAAGTGGATTAAATAAAAAAATATAAAAATAAGTGCTTGACAATATTTTTAATTGATGATATCATTTATCATGTTGAAACGTGAGTAGCAAAGAGAATCATGTTTTGGGAGCATAGCTCAGTTGGTTAGAGCACTTGCCTTACAAGCAAGGGGTCATAGGTTCGAGTCCTATTGTTCCCACCACTATTAAATATGGCCCGGTAGTTCAGTTGGTTAGAACGCTAGCCTGTCACGCTAGAGGTCGACGGTTCGAGCCCGTTCCGGGTCGCCATTTTAATTTTTAGTAATAATTTCGGCATATCATTAATAATTATTGATAGTCAGAAGTTTAACACTAAGGAAAAATAAAAAGCAGATGCCTCTGTAGCTCAGTTGGTAGAGCAAAGGACTGAAAATCCTTGTGTCGGTGGTTCGATTCCACCCGGAGGCACCACAGTGCGGATGTAGCTCATCTGGTAGAGCGCCACCTTGCCAAGGTGGAGGTAGCGGGTTCGAGCCCCGTCATCCGCTCCAATTTATATCCATTTTTACGGCGCTATAGCCAAGTGGTAAGGCCGAGGTCTGCAAAACCTCTATTCCCCAGTTCGAATCTGGGTGGCGCCTCCAGTTAATATTTTTAGAATTTTGCCATGTGATGTATGAAGTCCGTTTGGATTTTGTATATGACAAGGCAAATTTAATATGTTTGTATTTTATAATTATAACTGTGGAGGATTGTCGTGACATTACTTAGTATCGGCTTTGGAAATGCGCTTTCTCAAGAGCGAATAATTTCGATTTTAACTCCCGATTCTGCGCCCGTAAAAAGGCTGGTTCACATTGCCAAGGAGTCCGGAAATTTAATTGATGCTACATGCGGAAGAAAAACTCAGTCAGTTATAATTATGGATAGCGATCACGTGGTCACTTCGGCAATGAGCGCCGAAGCTTTGGCCGGGAAAATAAATAAATAGCATAAAATTTTTGAGGAGAAGTTAAGTGGAAAACAAAAAAAGAGGATTATTAATAATTTTGTCAGGCCCTTCGGGTTCCGGTAAAGATTCAGTTTTAAAAGAAATACTGTCCGAAAGAAAAAATATATCTCTTTCGATTTCTTGCACCACCAGACCACCCAGAGAAGGCGAAGTCGACGGTAAAGATTACTATTTTATTGATAAAGAAGAGTTTTTATCTTCGGCAAAGCAAGGCAAAATGCTCGAATACGCCTGTTACTGTGAGAATTATTACGGTACCCCCGTTGAAAAAGTTGAAAATCAATTACAGCAAGGCACTAACGTTATCCTTGAAATCGAAGTCCAAGGCGCTAGGGGTGTTATGAAGAAATGCCCCGAAGCAGTTAGCATTTTCCTTTTGCCGCCCTCTATGGCTGAGCTTAAAAACAGGCTCCATGGCCGCGGCTCGGACTCTGATGAAGTTATCGAAAAGCGTTTGACAGAAGCTAAAAATGAAATAAAATTATCTTGCAAATACGATTATGTGGTCGTGAACGAAGACCTCAAAAAATGCGCGCAAGATATTATAAAAATTATAGATTCCCAATTTTTTAAATATGATAATATGAAAAATAAAATTGATGAGGTGCTGAGTAATGAGTAAAATACTATCCGTAAAAGACATGCTTGAAGGGAAGTCCAATAAATATCCGTTGGCGGTGGCCGTAGCAAAAAGAGCACGCGAAATAACCGAGGATATACTTATCCATGAAAGAATAGTCGATGAAAAACCCGTGAACATTGCTATCGAAGAATTTAAAGAAGGGAAATATTTAATTGTAGAACCTGACTAAATTTTTGAAATAGCTATTTACAATTTTATCCTAAAGTGATATAATCAGTGCAACCAAATTCAATTTGTGTTGCACTAAATTTTTGCTGAAAAGGGGTATGATGTTATGGCAAGGATGAAACCTATAATAGTTGAGAATAAATTAGCTTTGGAAATAGCTGATAAAGTAATAGCTATATGCAATGAATATATTAAGAGCGAAGACGCTGTAACCGGAGCGCCTGAAATTATTAAAGGAAATGAAAATAATATAAAAATTTTTTTAAAAGGTCTTGCGTGCAAGATGGCACGGCCTGATGAATTAAAAAAAGAAATGGAAAGTATTAAAAGTTTAATTGTTATTAAAGAAAATAAATCTATAAAGGACTTATTCAAAAATTTACCTATTGATAAATCTTTCAGGTACTTGTACAAATCAAAAAAACCTGAAGCATCCGCTTTGTTGAATAAAGATCCTGACCTTGCTCAGCCCATTCTTTTGATGCAGTTTCCTCCCCGAGTGGGCCTCCTTATGAAAGAGATAGAAAAAGTTTTAACTAAAGAGTATGAAAAAGATAACGTAACTATAAATGGTGTATTTAAGGAAATTCAAGGTTTCGTTGGAAAACCAGAAAATCTCGTTGAAGAATTAAAAAATAAAGTTAAAACTTGGCAGGGATACGTTGAGGATTTTAAAGCTAAAGTAAATGAATGTTGGGAGCAAGGCAATTTTCCTCAAGGAATTTTAACAGCTTGTGCGAAAGAAATGGGTACGGATATAAACAATAATTACAGCAGCGCTTTAGGAGAAATTACTTCTATACAAAAAGTGCTTACTAATATGATGAATAATAATAATAAAAAGAAAGTAAATAATGCGGAATATGCCAAATCTTTAAACAAAAATTTACCTGAAAAAATAAATTCCAATATTAGAGAATATATAACTAATGTGGAAAATATTTGTAATAGAATTAGTGATCCGGAATATCGCAATCAATTTGAAGAAACTTCCAGCCAAGAGATATTAGATGAAGTCCTTGCCTATTTAAAGAAAGAACTGAAAAATTATAAGCCGGAAACCGATAAGCCGGCTCTGGAAAACGCGGAAAAATTTGATGAATGGGCAAATGGTATTCGCTCTGAATTTCTGGTTGATGAAGAGGTTGCTGACAGGAAAATAGTTGCGTGTTATAGAGATATGGCGATTTGTCTAAGTTCGGTCGAAGATAGTTTGACGGTCGGAAAGGCATTGGAGAAAATTTTATAAAAAGGAGCAAAATATTGAAGCAAAGTCGTCTGATAGCTAAAGTGGCAGTAGAAAAACTGGATTTTGTAAACGACATATTGTACAGTTACGCCGTGCCACAAAATTTCGAAAATTTAATTTCTCCCGGCCGAAGAGTTGTGGTGCCGTTCGGCATGTACAGTTCCTTGCGCCAAGGAATAATAATGGATGTTGAAACTTGCGAAGCCCCGGAAATATCCCTAAAACAAATTCACACGGTACTTGATAAGGTGCCGTGTGTTTCTGCTGAGATGATGGATATAATAAAATGGATAAAAGAATATTATTTTTGTACATACTTTGAAGCCGCAAAGCTTGTCACCCCGCCGGGTACCACCTGCAAAATAGACGATATGCGATATGAATTTGACGCCGAAAAATTATCCTCGCAAGAAATCACGCTTCTCGAAAGAGAACTCATAAACAAAATTAAAAATCAAATAGGCTGCGAATTTTCATTTAAAGATCTTAAAAAGCTCAAAATTCCTAAATTTGGCCTGGCTCTGACTTCGTTGATTTCAAAGCAGGTTGTAAAAGAAAAATCAAATGTCCTTAGAACAATAGGCGAGAAGACTTTTAAAGTTTTTTCCCTCCAGAAAAATAATTATCCTAACGAGCAAAAATTAACCCCAAAGCAAAAAGTAATTTGCGATTATTTAGCGGAACACGATTTTGCAACTCAAAATGAAATACATTATTTTACGGGAGTGGGCGAATCGGTTGTTAAAAAATTGGTAAAAATAGGGATCCTAAATGAAACCACAAAAAACGAATATCTAAGTCCAAAAGATTATTTGTCTTCAAGCGCTAAACTTACTAAAAATGAGCTTAGCTCCGAACAAAAATCTGCTTTCGAAAGCCTTTTTAATACATATATGAAAAATGAATACAGTGTGTCTTTGCTCCACGGCATAACCGGCAGCGGAAAGACCGAAGTCATTTTAAATTTAATAGATAAAGTCATCGAAGAAGGAAAGTCGGTTATATATATGCTCCCGGAAATCGCTCTTACGAGCCAAATTATAGGAGTTTTTAAATCACGGTACAGCGATTTGGTTACAGTAATTCACAGCGGACTTTCGGATTGGCAGAGGCTTGATTCCTGGAAAAAAATAAACAGCGGTGAAAAAAAGGTTATCATCGGAACCCGAAGCGCAGCCCTTGCTCCTGTTCAAAATTTGGGGCTTATAGTAATTGATGAAGAACATGAATTTACATATAAATCCGAAAGCACTCCCAAATTCAGCGCAAAAGAAGTAGCTATGTACAGGTGCTTGAAAAATAATTCCATGCTTTTGTTTTCTTCTGCAACGCCGTCGATTGAAACCTATTTTAAAGCAAAATCAGGCAATTATCATCTTGTGAGTCTAAAAACTCGCTACGGGAAATCAAAAATTCCCGAAGTTGGTATTATCGATATGAAAAGCGAAAAATATTTCGGTTCTCAAAAAGAAATCAGCGAAAGCCTTGCAAAAGAACTGAAAAATAATTTTAAAAACAAAAAACAATCGATTATATTTTTGAATCGACGAGGTTTCAGCACCTTTGCAAAGTGTGTAGAATGCGGCGAAGTCGTTATGTGTCCGCATTGCAGTGTCGCTTTAAATTATCATAAAGATAATAACAAATTAATGTGCCATTATTGCGGATATTCTATGAATCTTTCGAGTGACTGCCCAAAATGCCACAGCAAAAAAATTTGTTATATGGGTTTTGGAACTCAAAAAATAGAAAATATTCTAGCTGAAATTCTTCCCGGAGCAAAAATTTTAAGAATTGATGCTGATGCAAAAAAATCTTATAAATCCATTGAAAAAGATTTAAAAGATTTTAGTTTGGGTGAATATGATGTTCTGGTCGGCACTCAAATGATAGCCAAAGGGTTTAATTTTCCAAACGTTACACTAGTTGGAATAATTTCGATTGATTCGTATTTATACGGAAGTGATTATAAAAGCTACGAAAAAACTTTTTCGCTCCTTACTCAAGTAATCGGCAGAGCCGGTCGAGGAATCTATCCCGGAAAGGCTATGATTCAAACATACAGTCCCGAGGAAGAAATTATAACCATGGCTTCCAATCAGGACTACGAGTCTTTTTTCGATTCAGAGATAAATCTCCGAAAATCTCTCTTGTATCCGCCGTTTTCGGATATTTGCGTACTTTCTTTTTCTGGCACGTCCGAAGATAAAGTCATAAGTTTTTCAAATAATTTTTTTGGTAACTTAAAAAATATTGCTCGTAAGCACTACAGCGATTTGCCCCTCAGGATTTTGCCTCCTACACCCGCGGTGATCAAGAAGGTGTCTTCCAAATATCGATACAAAATAATAATAAAATGTAAAAATAACAAAAAATTCCGAAGAATGATTTCTAGCATTTTAAAAGATAAATCAATGGCAAAATCATCCCTCGGCGTAAAAATAGGCGTGGATATTAATCCTGAAAAGATTTTGTAAATTCATTCAAAATAGCCGCAGAATTTTTTGAAGAGGTTTTAATAAAAGATTCAAAATCCACCGGAGATTTTTTATCTGCTCGGTCGGATATAGACCGTATAATTGCAAAATCCACGCCATTGTAATAGCACACGTGCCCTACGCTTCCGGCCTCCATTTCGCAAGCAGTTCCGTTGAATGTTTTTCTTAATTCAATTAGTTTTTTTGAGGAGTTTATAAATTGATCCCCGGTAAGAATTGTTCCTTTATGAATCGAAATATTTTTTATTTTTTCTGCAGATTGTATGATTTTTTGAGTCAGCCATTTTGAACACGGTATCTTTACAAGGTCTATTCCGCAGATTTCTCCCTTTCGCCTTCCCGGAAAGGCGCTTACGTCAAAATCATGTTGAACTACGTTTTCTGCGATGACTACGTCAGATATATTTATATTCTCTTTCAACGCACCTGCAACGCCGATGTTTAAAATAAAATTCGGTTTGTAAACTAAAATAATCGTTTGCGTGCATATTGCACTATTGACCTTTCCGACTCCGCATTTTACGGCGCAACAAGGCACATCATTTATAGTTCCTATAAAAAAATTAAAATTATACCTGGTTTCTTTTTTAGTATCTTTCATAAGTTTTAGAACTTCTTCAAGTTCTTCGTCCATTGCACAAATAATTCCTATCATTATAATTCTCCGATTTTTAATGTATTTATTTTTTAAAATTTCACATAATAAATTATAAATCATTACAGTGAAAAATAAAATGCATTACAAAGGAGATTTTTTTATGGAATATTTAAAAGCTTTTGCAGTGGGAGGATTTATCTGTGTGCTCGCGCAGATATTAATCGACAAAACTAAAATTACTCCTGCAAGAATACTGGTGATATGGGTGCTTGCCGGCGTGGTTTTGACAGCACTTGGAATTTACGAACCGATTGTTCAGTTTGCGGGAGCAGGAGCAACTGTTCCACTTAGTGGATTTGGGTATCTAATGGCAAACGGCGTCAAAGAAGCCATTAAAACCCAGGGACCCCTCGGAATAATTTCCGGCGGGTTAACTGCAGGAGCGGCAGGAATTTCAGCGGCTGTATTTTGTGGATATGTGGCATCGTTATTTACCCGTTCGAAAGATGAAGATTAAATTTTAGCCGGCCTTTTAGGTCGGTTTTTATTTTTTGAGAATAATTATAAAAAGCATTTACAAATTTATAATTTTATGATATTATTATACAAAATATTTGTAAAAACGGAGGCTTTGATATGGGACTAAGAAATTTTTTTAACAAAATGATAGACAAAGCGGTTTCTGCTGTTGCGGGAAAGACTTCAGTTCAAAGAACTAACATGATACTTAAGATGGTTGACCTAAATGTTTTTTCTTACCTCATTATTTGCGCTCAACTCCCGATCATTCCTAAAAACGGAACGTATTATTTGAGTTCAAGCGAGTTGGAACGCCTAAAGACTATATTTAAAAACTACAACGCTAATGCAAGCAAAGTGAAAGACTCGGTCATAATCCCGATAGTAAATCGACAGATAAAATCAAATGGTTCTATCTCAGAATTTTTTGATAAAATTGAAAAAGAGATTGACAACATACCGGATAAAGTTGACGCTAAGTTAGCGGATACTCATGAAAATTTATGCGGTTCAGTGGACAGGATTATGAAGTTAATGTATGGCTTAAAAGCAAAATTAGCTTCTAAAGTTTCACAAAACGCAATAAAAGATTACGTAGATGCATACGTTGAAAAAGTTCTAAACGCCAAGCCTGTTGATGGCATTTATTGGGATGATTTTTTAGATTGGCTTTCGAAAATTTTAGATCAAAACGTAGCGTATCTTGGCGGATTAAAAACACAATTAATGAATCTAAAGCTCCCTGACAAATATATCTCGGAAGACAAAAAAGATAAACAAATTACAGATGCAAGAAAAGAACTCGAAAGTAAATATGAAGAATCAAAAAAAGCTTTGGAAAAAATACTTAATGACTTATTGATAAATTATAAAACCAAAGATTTGGATGGAACTTCATCATTCGGAACATTCCTTGAAGGCCTTTCTTCTGGTGGCTTGTTTGGAATAGCTGTTGATAAGTTAACTCACGTGGCTTTTGAAAAGGGCAAGCAGGTTGCAGGCGTTGAAGTGGCTACGCATAAAGTGAAATTCATGGGCACGATCGATAGCAAAGCTTACAAATTTATGGGATTTAAATTAGCATCAACAATTAAAAGCCAATTCGAAGGATATAAAGACACTTTGGATTGCACTATTAATATTTATGATCAGCAAAACAAACTGGCCACTAAAGCAATTGGAAAACTAAATGAGTATATCGGATTAAAAAACAGTAAAATTAAGAGTACGTTATTAAACGCATCTGACCGCGATGCTGCGATTAAAGATTTAGCAGAAATAAAAATATCAATTGCTAAAATTCTTTCTGATCTAATGAATATACTTGATGGATATAAATCCAAACCTAAACGTGATAAATTACAGAAAGATTACACAATTAATCTACAAGCGGTTGACGCCAAAGAAATGAAAGCACTCTTTAAAGTGATTGCCAAGAACCCAAAAATAATGCTTTTCGAGGAATATGCTCATGAAATTTACAATCTTTGTGAAAAATCGCTCAACTCCTTGAAAGAAGTGATTGATCCCGGCAAGTTATACGTTAACACCGATTTGCTGGAAATGAAAGCAGTTAAATTCTCTAAAGAAAGCGGAGAATGGATCAACCGGGATTATAAGGGTATAGTGAAACGCACGGATCCGGTTTACAAGGAGCTGAATGCCCAGCTGAACAAGCTCAAAGAAGACGTAAAAAATACATGTGTTAAAAACGTAAAAGGATATGACAATGAAGTTAATGAATTCATTCAAACTTCAAACAAATTTAAAGTAGAAGTTGAAAAGTGTTACAAGGAGTGCTTGGAATATATCAAAGCAAACGATGACGTCTTGAAAGACTACAAAGATAAGACCAAATTTAAAGGCATTGCTAAAGAAACAGAAAAGCCTTTGAAGGAGATGCTTGCCAAATTTAAAACATGGCAAACAGAATTTTCTAAAGTTTTAAGATCGATGAATGAATATACTAAACTTTCTGTAAACAATAAAGAGGAATTTGATGAAGCACAGTATACTTACAATAAACTTAAAGAAAAAACCCAGAAAATAGAAAGCACCAAGAAAAGTATCCATGATTTATACAGCCAGTACAATAAAAAAGTAATGAATTGCAATAAAGCATACGAAGAAATACAAAATTTCGTGAATACGAAATTAGCCGGCCTTAAAGAACAACTTGATAACGTACAAAAGGAATTTAATGAAATCGCAAAGCCTATAAATGATTCGTTCAAATCAATGAATGACAATTATAATGAAATTACAAAATCCAAAACGGACCTGACACCCGTTTTAGTAATGAATTATGACAAAGAAGAGGGAAAGATAAAAGACGAAATTTGCAAAAAATTCCAGGAAACCGAAGAAAAGCTATTGACTTCATTTAGCGCAGAAAAAGAAAAGATAAATGCAAGCTATGAAAAATTCCAGAAAAAAGAAAAAGAATTTTTAAATAAGTTGAACGCAAAGCCAAAAGGATCCGAAAAGTCTGTATTAATGGACAAAAATAAAAAATGTGCCGAAATTTTAGAAGAGATTAAGAAAATTGAAAAAGAATACAACTCGCTGTCTATATCTAAAGTAAATGATGGGCTTAAAGAGCTCCAAGATTTATACACTACCACAAAAACTAGATTGGAAAAATTGAAAAAAGATTTCTCTGAAATTGATAATATTTTGAAAAATATGAAGGAATCTTTCGAAAAGTTAGAAACCGATTATAACGGACTGCCGGAATATAGGAAGAAAGTGGATTCTGCAAAAGAAGCTGCATTAGAGAAACACAAAGGGAATGAAAAAAATGAAAAAGAAATAGATGCTATCTATGAAAGATTCGAGGGATCCGAAAAAGATTTATTAGATGTACTCAAAGAGGAATTCGCAAACTTACAGGCTTGGTCTAATGAAGGCCTTGCAGCTAAAAAAGGAGAGTTTGCAGAGAAATTGAATATAAATGCCGGCGATTCCGATGAATCTAGCATTTTAGGAAGATTGAAAGAAGCTAAAAAATGTTATGATTTGGTGCTTGCAGACGCAAACTCAAAGATCAAGGATCTTAAAGACCTGTATGATTCAGCAAAATACTATTTGGATAATGTTGATAACAACGGATGGGGTTCGTGGCTTAAGAAGAAGCTTTGGTATAAAAAAATATAAACTAAATAAAAAACGTCCTTCAATTAATTTTGAAGAACGTTTTTTTAATATGAATTATTTTTTTCGCCTGGACGAAGATATGAATACAAGCCTGAGCAAAAACAAAAGAGAATCAAACATTGCAGCAACATAAGTGAAAGCTGCGGCCGAAAGCACTTCTTTTGCGCCTGAAATTTCTTCCTCGGATAAAGTATTGGTGCTTTTTAAAGATTCAAGTGCGCGCTTACTGGCGTCAAATTCTACCGGCAAAGTAATTAAATGGAATAGAACCGAAAACGAAAACAGCATAATTCCCAAATTTAATAAAACATCATGTTCTGTAGGCCAGAGCATTCCGATAAGCACCAAAGGCATTGATAAATTTGAAGCCAAACTACACACCGGTACTAAGAGAGAACGTACTTTTATGGGCCAATAACCTTTGTGATGCTGCGTTGCGTGACCACATTCGTGAGCGGCTACGCTTACCGCGGTAATGGTGTTCCTTGAGTATACCGGCTCGGAAAGATGTACTTCATTGCTTCTTGGATCAAAATAATCGCTGTATTCTCCTCCGGTTTGATGTATTGAAACGTCGTTTATATTGTTGTACTTCAGCATCTCTTCGGCGCATTCTTGACCCGAAATTCCCTTTTTGCAAAATACATTCGAGTATTTCTTGAATGCGTTATTAACTTTGCACTGAGCGTAAAATGAAATGGCGCACGATAAAATCATGTAGATTAAATAACTGCTGTCAAAACCACCATAGAAAAACATATTACTAATCTCCTTTTTTATTTTTTCAAATATATAATATCATACAGGAATAATTATATCAAATTTGTATATAATAATTATTATAAAAATTAGCACTTAGGGGTTGACAGTGCCAAAACATAGTGCTAAACTGTATGTATAAACATTAAATGATGTTTATATGTAACATAATATTATTAGGAGGTCGATTATTTATGTTTATGGTTCCTTATGGTGATGATTTATTAGACGATTTCAGAAATCCTTTCGAAAACTTTTTTAAGAGTATAGAGGCTCGCCCTGAAGCAAAAAATTTCATGACTACGGATGTCATTGAAAACGCTGACAGTTTCGAAATTATAATGGACATTCCCGGTGTACAAAAAGACAATATTAAAATTGATCTCGAGGATGGTTGCCTAACAATCAGCGCTTCAAACGATGAAAGCAGCGAGCAAAAAAATGTGAAAGACGGTTCAACTTATATCAGAAAAGAACGTCACAGCGGTCAATATAAGAGAAGATTCTTTGTAGGAAAAAATTTGACTACAGATGATATAAAAGCAAAATTTGAAAATGGTACTCTTAAAATTGATTTCCCAAAAGACGAAACCAAAAAATTGGAAAACAATACTACTGTAAGTATAGAAGGTTAATTTTAAAAGCGCTCTTCGGAGCGCTTTTTTTATGTGAAATAATTTAGTCTTCGCGGAATAAATTAAAAGCTTCTATTAAATCCAAGATACCGTATCCCCACTGAGGGTTAGGGTATTCACGCGTAGTGTCTCTGGTGCAAGCTCTTATTAAAATCGTTCTTAGGCGGTTCCCTGTCATTACCGGAGAGTTGCCCTGAGGGATAGCCCATTGGAACATTAACGCTGAGGCTCCTGCGGTTAATGCTGCCGCGGCGCTGGTGCCCGTCATTGTGCCCTTTCCATAAGGATAATATCCTTCTATCGATACACCCGGAGCTGCAAAATCCGGTACGATGAACGAATTCGCCGCCGGCCCCCATGAACTGTTGATGTACAGACTGTTATTGGTGCTGTTATAAGCTCCGACGCTAACGCATCCCTGAGATGTAGAGGGTATCACGGTTGTGTAATTAGGCGTCGGTGAAATAAATTCAACACTCGGACTTATGAAGCCCGTCATAGGTAGCCACGCGTGATATTTTCCACTAATTATTACATCTCCGTGAAGAGTTATTTCCCACGTGCCCGGAACCACGTCCAAAACTTGTATTAAAGCAAATCTGCTCTCGTTTTGGTGATACAAAATCCTAACTGTCGAGCCTTCTATTATTAATTTTTTTTCAAAAGAAGTCCCGGCAAAAAACGGAATCCGGTTAATTATTTCTCCTGTCGGAGATTTCAATGAAAACGAGATTTTATCCCAGCCCTCATACCAAACATAAACGCTGAGCGAATCGGCATCGTCTCCGACTCTTATATCGATATCTCTTTCGTCGCCGCTTTTATCTATCACGCCCTCGGTATGATGCCTTGCGTTGCTTTCGTTGCCGACTCCCGTGCATACAGCAATGCCAGGGACATTCGATACAAACGAAATATATTGCTCCAATCGATTTTTTCCATTATGCCCGCCAAAATTTGTTCCAAGCCCGAGGCACGCCACGGCGGGCAATTTCAATACCAAACTTTGCTGAAAAATAAACGCCAGACCAAGCATAATGTCGGTGGATTCAAATGCGTTTTCTTGGCTTTTCGGTACTAAAAATTTTTCTCTGTAAAAATCTCCCGCCTTTTTTAGTTTAACCACAATTAGTTCGGCGTCAGGAGCCGCTCCTATAAAATCATCTTCTTCGTTTTCTCTTCCTGCCGCAACCGACGCCAAAAATGTCCCATGCCCGACCTCATCTCTATGCGGTACAATTTCCAAAGGGTTTTCACTTCTCAAGGCTTCATTAATTTGGTCACGTGTGTATACAGTCCCAAAACTCACACCATAAGTGGGTGAGGTCTCAATAGTCTGGTCCCAAATATATTTTATTTTTGTGGTTCCGTCTTCGTATCTGAAAACAGGCAAAGTGTAGTCTATTCCAGTGTCCACGATTCCTATCACGGTTCCTTGCCCCGTTAGCCTAAGATATGGCTGATTTTGAACTCTTGTAATTCCTGCAGCATCCAGTGCTTCTTTGCTGGTTAGTCCGTATATTTCGGGATAAAGATTTAAAAAATCCGAACCTAAATCTTTGAATATTTCATCCATATAGCTCTCGGGCGCGTAAAGAATAGCGACTTCGTTCATGAGGATTTTAGACAGCCTTATATACGGCCTTTGGTCTAAAAAATCCTGAAAAGTGGGGGTGTACCAGGCGTAAAACGGCACGGTGGTGGGTAGCTTTATAAATTCATTAAGAGGCATTTGATTTCCCGATGTAATATCTATTTTTATTCCTCCTTTAAACTGTATTGATTCTTCTTAGTAATGAAAATGTGTTATTAAGGCAAAGCGTTCCGTATCCCCACGAATTATTCGGGTACGAAATTTCCGGCTCTCTTTTTGCACCTTTTTTTAGGTATGCTTTAATCCTTTCTCCGTACAAAAATAAATCTTTCCCTTCCACAATTCCCCATTGCATTAAGAGCGATGCAGAGCCCGTAACAAAAGGAGCGGCAAAACTTGTGCCCGTGAAATTTGAATATCCTCCTCCGGCTTTAGTGCTTATAACGTTCACCGACGGTGCCACCAAATCGGGTTTCACATATATAACATTCAGTGTATATCCTTTCCCTGAAAATGACGTAAGAATATCGCGCGTAGCATCGTACCCTCCCACGGTTATAACATTTTGACAGGTAGAAGGAATTGTAAGAGTATTATTTTCTTCCGGAAAGCTAAACGCAGTTTCTCTGCCAACTTCTTCGGTGGTAGGCAGGTACATATCATAATTTCCATCCACAATGCTGTCGGTTCTTAGCCTTATCGTAAATATTCCCGTTTGAGGATTTTTATTCGGGAAATTAACCTGAAAAAATATTTCCTGAAATGAATTATAAAATTGAGGCTGACCGTAATTTATAAGGATATCCGCATTCCCAAATTTATATGTCCTCGTGGTTTCATATGTAAGGATTTCGCCCGTAGATTGACCGTTCGGCATAATGAATTCAACCGTTATGGAATCCGAAAAATTTTTCCACATAGAAAGATAAAAAGAATTATTTTTACCCGAATAAAAAAACGTGACGTCTTGAGTTTCGTTAGCGGAAATTTTTCCTTGGTAATGGTGACCCGCATCAGCTTCGTTGCCCGATGCCACAACTATAGATGTTTTCCATCTTTCTGCCATGGAATCCATGAATGTTTCGAATAGTGATTGTCCGTTGTGCGGGCCGTCGTTCGTGCCGTAACTTATGTTTATTGTTAGCGGCATCTCCAAAGCTTCAGCCTTATCTGTGATGTATTTTAATGCCCTCATAAGTTCAGTTGTCTTAGCAAATGAAGGATAACCTTTTTCGCCAAGCTTTACGATTATCAAAGATGCTTCGGGAGCAACGCCTGTGTTTAACCCTGCCGACGACCTACCGTTTCCTGCCGCAATCCCTGCGACAGCCGTTCCGTGCCCAACAAGGTCTTCTTCAGGCACTATCGAAAGAGGGTCGTCATTCGAAAGAGCTTCGTTTATTTTTGCATTGTCATATTCAGCACCGGCCGTGAATCCCGTCGGAGCGTTTCCGGTTGCTGTTTGATCCCATAAGTATAAAATTCTGCTCGTTCCGTTATCGTTTATAAAATCTTCATGAGTGTAATCTATTCCGGAATCTATTATTCCGATTATCGTTCCTTTGCCCGTCAAATTCAAATCGGCTTGAGCTTTAGCGGATGTTATGCATGAGTAACTTAATTCATCTCGTATGTTAAGTGATAAAATTTTCGGGGTTTCTATGTGCTCAATTTCGGTGTACCTAAGTAATTGCGGTATTTTCCCTGAAGGCAAAGTCAGTATCGCATAGCTTTGGCTTAGTACTTCAACTTCTATTTCTAATTCATCTGCAATTTTTTGAATGTCCCCGTGGTACTTTACAATAACTTCCCAAGTCTGAGAGCCTTCAACGTATCCGGCTTCAAATTCAGTGCCCCGAAATTCCGCCAAAGTGGAGCGGCTGGGTAAACTGTTTATAAAAGGTATAAAATCACCTCCATATCTAAAGGTATTTATTTTTTGGGTTTAATATTCAAAATTTTGCAAAAAAATAATTGCCCAAAATATTTGAGCAATTTTAAAATTTAATTTAATTATATTTCACGCATAAATAGGCAATCGAAACCACTACATACTTCATATTCGATTAATCCGAATTCATTTATTATTAAGTTTACCCTGCATTTTTTTAAATCTTCTTTGTCTATAAAAAATTCTAAATCCTTTCCGTAGAACATATCAACTAACTCCTCGACGATACTGGGGCAGTGTTTTTTTAATTCTTCGAGTGTTTCAAATAATCTTCTGGATAATCTTAAACGTGCCCTTTGGTCGCATGGCTCGCGGCGTGATAAATTTTTGACGTCCTCTATGTAATCGGTATGCGCTGCTGTTAAAATGTTCTTAACTTCTTCGATGCTCATTGTTGGTATAGCATGAGCTTGCGTGGCTCCTATTAATGCAAATGTCGCCAGTAATGACGCAAAAAAACGTTTCATCATTTCACCTTTCATATCATATTTAATTTACTATAATACATAAAACAAATGTGCAAATTTTATGCGGTTACAATTCAAATGAATATATTATGCTATCTATGTCTCTCTCAGAGGACACATTGCACATTACTCGCCAGGGGGATCTCTCGAACGATAAGTTTAAAAAAATTTTATTGTTTTTAATGTAATTTTTCACCGCTTCAGGCAGTTGCTCAAAGTAAAACGCTTTTAAAACTTCGCTCAAGACATTAGGATTTTTTAACCTTAATTTTTTAATCTCTGCAAAAAACTTAATTGATGCAGCTTTGCTATTTGAAATAGGTCTGGAACTTTGGCTTGCTGCTTCAAGGCTCTGTTTGTATTCAGCGCGGATTAATGAGAATTTGTTTTGAATTTCGTTGTTTACAGCAGAAATTTTTCTCGCGCCGATTCCCGTAAACAAAATTAACGTCGATATAAAAAAATTTACAAATTTTGCCTTCATTTTTTCACCTCCCCTTGATAAAACTGTTTATATTGTATCATAATTTAGAAAAAATAATTGCTCAAAAAGCGTTGAACAATTTATAAAAAACTATTGAATTATAACTCAAATAAATAAACCAATCGGTTAAGGAACTTATCGGATTCAAACTTACATAGTACCTTTCCCGAAAAATTGTCAATCGACAGGCGTATGAAAGTGGAATGATATCTTGTATATTCTTTTATGTGATGGGGAACATCATTTTTGCAAAAAATTTTTACAAAATTTCTTAAAACGTGTCTGTGGTGCTGTCTCAGATTTGCTATTTCGTCGCAAAATTTCCGAGACGCTAAGAAATTTTCAAAAAAATTCGTTGCACGTGATTTTTCAAGCTTGTAGTCTTCATATATGGTCGCTAATTTGTGCTTGACGTTTTTGCTGATGGAGTGGTGGTCTGCAGCACAAAATTTTGTAGCTCCGATTCCTGAAAATATAATCAGCAAAACAGCAATGAACCTTATAAATTGGCGTTTCATTTTTTCACCTCCGTTACGTTAAAGTTGTACACATTGTAACACAGGTAAAAAATAATTGCTCAAAAAATATTGAGCAATTTTTAAAATTATAATTCAAATGAGTGGATAATACCGTAAATTGGCCTATAGGAAGCAATATGAAACATTATACGCCCCGACAATCTGTTAATAGAATAAGTTGTAAAAGTAACTGTTAATTCCGAATAATTTCTTACAGATACCGGGATGTCGCAGCGGCAGAACAAACTCAAAAAATGAGCCAAAAGGTGATTATGAGTACTCCTTAAATTTTCAAATTTTGTGTAAAAATCCATTGATGCTTGAAGACTTTCAGAGAGGTTGATTGCCTTAGCTTTTTTGTTTTGATAATCATAATAAAGGTCTGCCAGCTGTGTTTCAATTTCAAGAGGAAGAGGCTCAATTGCTTCGCACGGCTTTAGTGCTCCTATTCCTATGAGCGCTGCCAATAAAACAGCAAAGAATTTCATGATTTTTAATTTCATCTTTTCACCTCCCAAATAACACATCAATATCATTGTATCATAATTATAATATTTTTTAAACTAAATTCTAAATAAGTGTTGAAAAAAATGCCAAATTAATTTATAATTAAAATAAGTTTAAAAAATAACTAGGAGAGTATATTATGATTTCTACTTTATATAGTATGGGCATCAACGGCCTCGAAGCTTTTACTGTGTCCATAGAATCGGATATTTCCGCCGGAATGCCTTCTTTTGAAATAGTTGGCCTTCCCGATGCATCGGTAAAAGAATCCCGCAACAGAGTCCGTGCTGCTATTAAAAATTCCGGATTTAAATTCCCGATAGCGCGCATAACGGTGAATCTTGCTCCTGCAGACGTGAAAAAAGTAGGTTCTTTATATGATTTGCCAATATTTTTATCTATCCTTATCTCCAGCGGCCAAATTACCTCACTCCCAAAAAGCTCTGTATTTATCGGAGAACTATCTTTAAGCGGCGACGTCTGTGAAGTCACAGGCGTGCTACCAATGGTTATCCATGCTAAGCAAAACGGTTTTAAAAATGTTTTTGTCCCTGAAAAAAATGCTGTGGAAGCCGCCTCGATTACAGGTATAAATGTATACCCGCTCAAAAATATAAAAGACATAACAAATCATATACAGCTCGGCGAAAAATTAGTTGTCCAGCCGAAAACTGCTTTCGTTAAAAAATCAAATGACTACGAACTTGATTTTTCTCAAGTTAAAGGTCAATACACAGTCAAAAGGGCTTTGGAGATCGCAGCGGCAGGCAACCACAATGTGATTCTTATAGGCCCTCCAGGATCAGGCAAAAGTATGCTCGCAAAAAGAATTCCTGGCATATTGCCCGAGATGACGTTCGAAGAAGTTATCGAGACCACAAAAATTCATTCCATAGCCGGAGTCCTCAAAAAAGACGCTCCTCTAGTTACCGAAAGGCCGTTTAGGTCTCCTCATCATACTATTTCGGCGGCAGGGCTTTCCGGTGGTGGAAGCATTCCAAAGCCTGGAGAAATTTCTCTTGCACATAACGGCGTTTTGTTTCTAGATGAACTTACAGAATTTTCAAGATCCACTATGGAAACTCTTCGCCAGCCGCTCGAAGAGGGAATCATCACAATATCGAGAGTTCGCGGCACTTTGACATATCCATGCCACATAATGCTGATTGCTGCGATGAACCCTTGCCCTTGCGGATATTACGGCCATCCATCCAAGCCCTGCACATGTTCTCCTAATGCTATACGAAAGTACCTTTCCAAAGTTTCGGGTCCTCTTTTAGACAGAATGGACATACACATAGAGGTTTCGCCGGTGTCTTTCGATAACCTTTCTTCAAAAGCAAAATTAGAACCCTCTTGCAAAATAAGAGAAAGAGTCAACAAAGCCCGAGAAATACAAAAAGAAAGGCTAAAAAGCGTAGGCCTTTTGTCAAATTCTCAAATTCCTTCTCATATTTTAAGTACGGTGTGTGAGCTCACAGAAGACGCCAAGAGTATTTTGCAGATGGCTTTTGACAAGATGGGACTTTCTGCGAGAGGATACGACAAAATACTCAAAATCTCACGAACAATCGCCGACCTTGCCGGTTCAGAAATTATAGATAAAAGTCACATATGTGAAGCCATTCAGTACAGAAGTTTGGACAGAAAGTACTGGGGATATTAAAATTAAAGTAAACATGCTTTATAAAAGTATGTTTACTTTTCTATTTTTGGTATAATACTGAGGGTAAATTTATAAATACGAAAGGATAGACCTATGAAATTAAAATTTTTTATTACAGTTTTTATTTTTTTATTTTCCAGTTTTGGTTTACAAAATCAGACTTTACACGCGTCGGAACCCGAGTCTCCTCAAAGGTACATAAAATGCGAAATAAATGACGTAGAAAATTCGCTTGATGAGCTCTATAAAAAATCCACGTATCTATGGACAGACATAAATCAAATTATCCTGGGAATGATTGTCAATTGCATTAGAGAGGGTGATAAAAACGCCGCCACTAGGCTTCATGCGTTCGTTAGAGAAATGTGCGTTTGGAGAGTAAGCAAAGCAACTTTTACAGTGGAATGCAAAAATTTTTTTGATATGGTAGATTATGCGAGGCTGCATTTTGTGAATGATTATTTGCCGAAAGTAAGCGCCCAAGATAGGTTTTTTAAAAGGATGACATTTTCGGACTATGAATATTCCCTAGCAAAAAAAGATATCAAATTAGCCAAATCCCATCTGAAAATCGCCTATATCCCTGATGATTTTCTTAGGAACCTTTTGGGATCCGAAAATTTCTTTAGGTACAAAAACGATGTAGAAACCATTCAAGAAAAAATGGCTTTGCTGAATTGTTTAAAAATGAAAATCCAAGAAAAATTGGTGGAAAATGTTTATAAAAAGCATAAAAGAGATAAAATCAGCTTTTCAATTGCATCCCTGGAACTTCAGAAAGAATTATCCGAAACTCCCACTTACCAAGAGTTGTCTATGGTCGTCAAAGACAAAAATAGATTCATAGAAAAACTTTATTCTCTCGGCAATCCTGGGTTTAAATTTGTTCCCATGTTTAATTTTGAAGGTTTTAGATGATTTTGTTCAAAAATTTTTCTTTTCATTTTTTTTATTGTATGGTAGAATTTAAGCGATTGCTTAAATTATGCTAAATATCAGGAGGTAAAAAATGTTCGACATAAATTTAGCACTTGAAGAAATTAACAACTTCATCTATATTTACATACTTGTTGCTCTGCTCATAGTATGTGGATTTTACTTTACTTGCAAATCAAAATTTGCCCAGATTAGGTTTTTCCCTGATTCTATTAAATTCCTTTTGGATAAATCTTCTGGAAAGAAAGTATCTTCATTTCAGGCGCTGATGGTGTCTACGGCTACAAAAGTAGGAACGGCTAATATCGCCGGCGTGGCAACCGCTATCGCTATCGGAGGCCCAGGAACGATATTTTGGATGTGGGTTATGGCGATAATCAACTCAGCATCTTCTATGGCGGAAGCTACTCTGGCTCAAATTTACAAAAGAAAAGATGAAAAAAATGATTCTTTTGTTGGTGGCCCGGCATATTACATAGACAGAGCACTCGGAAAGAAAAAGCTTGGTACTCTATTTTCGTGTTTGTTTTTAGTTTGCTTTTTAATCGGTTTTAACTCTTTTCAAGCAAGCAATATGTCCACGGCTTTGACTTATTATATTCCCGGATATTTCCATACTGTTTGGCCGTATATTGTAGCAGTGGTATTTGCAACTTTGGTTGCATGTGTTGTCTTCGGAGGAATACACAGAATAAGTTTTGTATCATCCTATTTAGTTCCGATTATGGCGATGGGGTATATCCTAATGGGATTGTACTTAATAATCACAAATATAACTCATGTCCCGGCAGCATGTCGTGCTATAGTTTCAAGTGCATTTAATCTAAGGTCTATTTTTGGCGGAGTAACCGGCAGCGTGTTGATAATTGGCATAAAACGTGGACTTCTTTCCAACGAAGCAGGAATGGGCAGTGCACCTAATGCTGCGGCAACAGCAGATGTTTCTCATCCGGCAAAACAGGGAATAGCTCAAATTTTAGCTGTTTGCATAGACACAATTTTAATTTGTTCCATATCAGCTTTCATATTGCTCCTTTCAAACGCAGATTTGCGTTCGGGGGAAATCGGAATGCCTTTGATGCAAGAAGCCATAAGCTTGCAGCTCGGAGATTGGGGAGTTCACTTCATAACATTGTCGATAGTAACGTTTGCATTCTCAGCAATAGTTGGTAATTTTGGCATTTGCGAAACTAATATGTATTTTATAACCAAAAATCAGAAAATAATAAAAACAATACGCGTAATTGCAATTTTACCCGTTGCTTTGGGTTGCTTGGCAGGAATTCTCAACCCGATGATAGCATGGAATCTTGCAGAAATAACAATGGCGTTCATTGCGTGCCTAAATATAATCGCAATTCTTCTTCTTTCAAATCGTTATTTTGCATGCCTCAAAGATTATATCGAGCAAAGAAAACTCGGCAAAGACCCTGTATTTAATGCTCCGGCTTGTGGAATTAACGATACTGATCTTTGGAAATAGTTTTAAAATAAAATTCCGGCCATTTTACAGTGGCTGGAATTTTTCGTATAAAAAAGCCCGACTGCTAATCAAAGCATGGGCTATTTTAATTTGTAAAAAAATTCCCCGGAGCAATAATGCCCCGGGTTAAATTGGTACAAATAGTTGTGAATCTGTGCAAAAATTCAAAACATTACAGTAAATCATTTAAGCACATTGGTACGGGTGACAGGACTCGAACCTGCACAGCTCTCACCACCAGGACCTAAACCTGGCGCGTCTACCAATTCCGCCACACCCGCGTTTGTATCTTACGCTACTATTCTACACCATATTAAAAAAAATTACAACAGAAATATTTATAAATCTATATAAATATTTCTAAATTTATGGTAGAATATAAATTAGGCTTTTGATTAAAAAAATACAAGGAGATGATAGAGTGATTAGATACTATAAAACAGTCGGCAACAAAGTTGAAAAAATCCAGTCCATCGAAGAGGGTTGCTGGGTAAATTGTGTTAAGCCGACAGACTCCGAAATTAATTACATACTAAACACCTGCAACGTAAATCCCGAATTTATTAGAGCTTCGCTCGACGAAGAAGAATCCTCACGTATTGATAGAGAAGAAGAAAATTCTTTGATAATAATAGACAATCCTGTCGTTAACAAATCCGGGAAGAATTTGACTTATTACACCACTCCTTTAAGCATTATAATTACACCTCATAATATAATAACTATATCGCTTAAAGAAACTCACGTCCTGGAAGAGTTCGAGGAAAGTCTAATAAAAAATACAAATATTAACGACAAAAATCGTTTTGCACTCCAAATTATGCTCCGTGTAGCAGGAAAATATTTAAAATACTTGAAACAAATCAACAAAATTACTGAGCGTGTTGAAGAAGAGCTAAAAAAATCAATGAAAAATAAAGAATTGATTCAGTTCTTGGAAATAGAAAAGTCACTTGTTTATTTTTCTGCCTCTCTTAAATCTATAGGTGTTATGCTTGGACGAATGGGCCGCGGAAAATATATCAATCTTAACGAAGAACAATACGAATTGTTGGAAGATGTGATAATTGAAATCAAGCAAGCAACCGAAATGTCTGAAATATACCTAAACATTTTAAATGGTACCATGGATGCTTTTGCTTCTATAATTTCAAATAATCTAAATATTGTTATGAAAGTTTTGGCTTCAATTACTCTTATCCTTTCCATTCCAACCATTATTTCCGGAATTTACGGAATGAACAATCCCAGAATTCCTATGATAGAATATTGGTGGTTCCCGCTTGGGCTTTCTGCTGTTTCCATGTTCATAACTTGGATAATTCTAAAACATAAAAATATGCTATAAAAAAAGGCAACCGAGAAATTCGGTTGCTCTATTTTTTACTTTTTGTTGTCGAAGGACTGGTTTTGACACCGGTGGAGTTGCTGGCCGAAGTGCTTGGACTTATTGTTGATGCCTTGGCATCAGGGACTGTGGAATTTGCTGACCCGGCAGGGATTGTTGATGTGCCGGGAGTTTGAGATTTGGTAGATTTATACGATCTATTTTTTTCTGAAGATGTTTCAGTGGATTTTTTCGTATCCGTGTTTGATTTATTTGTGGCTGAATCTGTAGTTGATTTTTTTGAATTTGTAGCTTTTTTTGTTTCGGATGAACTCTGCGAATTTTTTTGAGAAGTCGAATTTTTCATCGCAGAATTTGATGCGTTGCTGGCGATATCTTCGGACTCATATATGAATTTCAAGAAATCATATCTTGCTTTTGCAATGTCTGGTATCACCAATACCATTTTCTGGCTTATGGTTTCATTTTTGACATTGTCATTAGTTGGCAGTCTGAATTCTTCTAAATCGTATTTCAAATAATTTAAAGAATTAGCTGCGAGCCTGCTTATTTCCGAAGTTTTAAAGTTCGTGGTGATTAGCGGTGCAATGACCGGGATGAGCTCTGTTATTTGTTTTAGATTTGCATTTCTGAGCTTGGCTATGATTGCCCTTATAACATTACGCTGCCTGCTGGTGCGGTCGTAATCCGAACCCTTGCTGTTTCGGTCTCTGGAATAATGCAGAGCCTGTAATCCGGTCAAATGCTTCATTCCTTTTCCTTTTAGGGTGTTTTTGTCGCCGGAATATGTGTTTATATATATGCATTCATCCGAAGTGAGTTCCAAATCAATTCCACCCAGAGTATCGATTATATTCGAGAATCCTTCGAAATCTACAATTGCATATCTGTCCACTCGCAGACCAAATGTTTTTTCAACGGTTTCTATAGTTAACTTAGCGCCTCCAAAAGCGTATGCGGCGTTTAGTCTATCGTATCCGTGACCCGGGATATTAATCCAAATGTCTCTCATGAGCGAAGTTACTTTTATCTTATGATTTTTTACGTCCAATGAAAGAATCATTAAAGAATCGCTTCTACCGTGGTCGCCGGTGGACATCGAATCGCTTCCTATGAGCATCACGTTCAAAATTTGAGAATCATTTATCAAGCTGTCTCCGAAATCATCGGTCAAAACTTCATTAGGATCACTGTCAATTTCTTCATAATTGAAAGAATGAAGCATGTGATACGCGTAAATCATCGCGGAGCCGATTAACCCGAGTATTACAAAAAATATCGACATAAATACTTTTTTAATAGAAATGCCAGTCTTTTTCTTTCTGTCTGATGAATATATATCTACATAATTTGATTTATTGCTGAATCCGTCGTTGTAAATATCATTGTGTGAGGATCTTTTATAAGGTCGATTGTTTTGTGAGTACCTGCTTTTTGGTCTTTCATTTTTATTATTCTGGTTCATTATACCTCCTAATAAGTGGATTATTATATAAAATTTCCATCCTAAATTATAAAATATAGTTGTCGAAAAATCAACAACTATATTATTATTATGTCTATTATTTAATTTTTTAGTCGGGATTCCAAAAGTTTAAGTTCGTTTTCTAATTCTTCCGGCAAATTTTCTTCGAACATTTTATAAAAATCTTTTATATTTTCAACTTCTTTTTCCCACAAACCCTTGTCTATGTCAAGCAAATCTTTAAGGGTGTCTTCGGAAACTCCGCTGCCCTCTAGATTTATATCTTTATCCATAGGAACGTATCCAACGGGAGTTTTTTTGGCGTCGACTTTTTCTTCGCATCTATTTATAATCCACTCTAGTACGCGCAGATTCTCGCCGTATCCCGGCCATAAAAATTTACCATCTTTATCGGTTCTGAACCAGTTAACATTGAAAACTTTCGGAGCCTTATCTCCTAAAAGTTTACCCATTTTAACCCAGTGTGCAAAATAATCGCCCATATTATATCCGCAGAATGGAATCATTGCCATAGGGTCGTGCCTTAGTACGCCAGTTTTGCCTGTGGTTGCTGCAGTGGTTTCGGAGGATATTGTTGATCCCGCAAATACTCCGTGATTCCACCCAAAAGTTTCATATACAAGAGGAGTCGTTTGAGCTCTTCTGCCGCCGAATATTATTGCCGAAATTGGAACTCCTTCAGGGTTATCAAATTCTTTGCTGAGGCACGGGCAATTTTTTGCCGGAGAAGTAAATCTACTATTAGGTTGAGCACCTTTTTCTGTTGCGGTTTTTCCGTTCCAAGGATGGCCCTTCCAATCGATTGCGTTTTCCGGCGGATTAGAATCCAATCCTTCCCACCAAACAGTGTTGTCATCAAGGTTTTGCACCACATTAGTAAATATCGTATTTGATGATGTCGTTGCCAGTGCATTCGGGTTGGATTTTTTACTTGTCCCCGGCGCAACCCCAAAGAATCCATTTTCCGGGTTCATCGCCCAAAGTCTGCCGTCTGGCCCGATTCTAAGCCACGCGATGTCATCGCCGACACACCATATTTTGTATCCTTTTTTTCTATATATTTCAGGCGGAATAAGCATCGCCAAGTTTGTTTTTCCGCAAGCTGAAGGGAATGCCGCACAAATGTATTTTACTTCTCCGTTTGGCTTTTCTACGCCGAGTATTAGCATATGTTCTGCCATCCAGTTTTCTCTTTTTCCCATATAAGAAGCAATTCTCAGAGCAAAACATTTTTTACCCAGCAAAACATTTCCGCCGTATCCCGAATTTACCGAAATAATAGCTTTATCTTGCGGGAAATGACAAACATATCTTAATTCCTCATCGAGCTCGCACGAGGCGTGAAGGCCTTTTACCCAGTCGGTGCTGTCGCCGAGGTAATCGAGTATAGCTTTGCCAACTCTTGTCATTATTGCCATGTTAAGGACGGTATAAATTGAATCCGTAAGTTCAATTCCTATTTTTGAGAACGGAGATTCAAGAATTCCCATGCAATAAGGAATAACATACATAGTTTTTCCTTTGTAACTGTTTTTTGCAATTCCCAAAACTTTTTTGTAAGCATATTCGGGTTCCCACCAATTATTGGTCGGGCCAGCTTCTTCTTTTGTCGGAGTGCAAATAAAAGTGCGGTCTTCAGCTCTTGCTACGTCATTCCAAGCGGTTCTTCTTAGGTAGCATCCGGGTAATTTTTCTTGATTTAATTTTATAATTTCATTTTTTTCACAAGCTTCTTTTCTTAAGCTTTCCAGTTGCTCCTCGCTTCCGTCTATCCACACGATTTTTTCGGGATTCACTATTTTTTTCATAGAGTCTATGTACTCTAAAATTGATTTGTTCTGTGTCATGGCAGAGGCCCCTTTCGTTAATTTTTTATGGTAAACTCAACTGTAATGCTAAAATCCAAATTTTAAAACTTCTTAATTATTCTTTTCATTATATCAGATAAATAAAAAAATACAAATTTATTGAGTTTAAAAATAAAATTTCAGCCCTCTGTATAGTATTGACATTTTTGGTTCTCTGGGTGATAATAAGTGACGTAAACTCAAAAATAAGTTCAATACGTAAATATTTTGGGATAAAAATTATGCAATATGCATATTTTAATTTAAATAAATTATGTTACAATTTAATCCATAGATTATTTTTTAGCATTCAGAAAGGAAAATAGAGAAATATCGGGCATATATTATTATATGAATGTAATTTAATAATTGCCTCACATGTTTCTTGCACTTGTATGAAAGAATTTAATTTTAAATTTAAAGATGAAAACGGCATGCACGCTCGTCCTGCCGGTAAATTGGTCAAAGCAGCTTCGGAGTTTGGTTCGGAAATTGAAATTATATGCGGGCCAAAATTCGCAGACTCAAAAAAACTGTTTTCGCTTATGAAAATGGGTATAAAGTACAATGATGACGTTACTGTAAGAATAAACGGCGAAGATGAGATCGAGGCTGAAAAAAGTCTTAAAAAATTTTTTGATGTAGTTTGATATAAAAAAGTAGATTTTATTTTAAGTCGATTTTTAGTGCACAAAGGAGAAGTTTTAATATGGTTATTTTGCAGGGAATCGGAGTTGGAGAAAATATTTCTTTTGGAACACTTTATTTCAATGAAAATGGAATAGAACAAGTTCCAAAATATAAACATGAGGATTTATCAATTGAAAAAAATCGTGTAGAAACCGCCGTAAAAGATGCCATTTCTGAAACATCTCTGCTTTATGAAAAAACTATGAGCGAAGGCAACGAAACAGAAGCCGGGATATTTGAAGTGCACAAAATGATGATGGAAGATACCGACTATTTAAATTCTATATTTGAAGTAATACAAAAAGATGGATTTAACAGCGAGTACGCTGTGGTTAAAGCTTCTGAAAAATTTTCTCAAATGTTCCTCGAAATGAGCGACGAATATATGAGAAGTCGTGCTTCAGATGTAAAAGATATAGAAATGCTAATATTAAAATACCTAATAAATAAAGATTCTTCCAAAGTTTCTTATGATGCCGAAACCATAATTTTCAGCAAAGATTTGACCCCGAGCGAAGTTTCCGGCATGAATAAAGATTTTATAAAAGGATGTATTTTATCGGAAGGCTCTTCGTCTTCGCACGCTTCCATTTTGGCAAGGGTAAGGGATATCCCCATGGTAATTGGCCTTGAAAACTCTATAAAACCCGAGTACGAAGGCATGGAAGTTGCAATTGACAGCACTGAAGGCAAAGTTTATATAAGCCCGGATACCGATACATTAGTAAGACTTAAAGAGAAAAAAATATCTCTAGATAAGAAAAAAGAAGCTTTAAATAATTTAAAGGGAAAAGAAAATATTACCCTTGACGGCCACAAAATAAACCTTTATGCAAATATTGATAATTCCAATCAAATAGACGAAGTTTTGAAAAGCGATGCCGGTGGAATAGGGTTATTCAGAAGCGAATTTTTATATTTGTGCAGAGATTCCGAACCTTCCGAAGATGAACAATTTGAGGCTTATAAATGTATTGCCGAAAAAATGAACGGAAATAATGTCATAATTAGGACTTTGGATGTAGGTTCAGACAAAAATGCTGATTATTTTGAATTTGATGAAGAAGAAAATCCTGCGATGGGTTATAGAGGAATAAGAGTTTGCCTTGATAATCCTGAAATGTTTATCACTCAGCTCTGTGCGATTTATCGTGCTTCAGCCTACGGGAAAATTTCTATAATGTTCCCCATGATAGCCTCGGTAGAAGAAGTTAGAGCTGCAAAGCATTACGCCGAAATAGCAAGGCAAAGGCTTACCGAAAAGCAAATTTCTTTTGACAAGGACGTCAAGTTGGGAGTAATGATAGAAACCCCTGCGGCTGTTATGCTCAGTGATATTTTGGCGAAAGAAGTCGACTTTTTCAGTATAGGTACAAATGATTTAACACAATATACTTTTGCTGTAGACCGTCAAAATAGCAAAGTTAGCAAATTGTTTAGTTCTCAGAATTTAGCGGTTCTCAGAATGATAAAAATAGCCGTCGATAATGCTCATTCAAATGGAATTTGGGTTGGAATTTGCGGCGAAATGGCGGCGGATAGTTCTTTAACCGAAACTTTTCTTTCCATGGGTGTGGATGAACTTTCGATGTCCGCTCCTTCGATCCTTAAGATAAGAAAAAAAGTTCTGGAAACCAACGTGGAAGAGATTAGGGAAGAAATTTTAAAAAAATTGAATATTTAAACCAAGTAATTTATTTGTAGGGAGAGAGTTATAATTGTTTAATTTTAAAAAGGAAACATCTAATTTTTTTGTATCGCCGCAAAGCGGTAGGGCGGTTTCTATTATGGAAATTCCCGACGAAGTATTTTCGGAAAAAATTTTGGGTGACGGGGTAGGTATAATTCCTCAGGACGACATAATAGTTTCGCCTGTCGATGGTAAAATAGTTCAAATAGCCGACACGAAACATGCTTTTTGCATTACTTCGGATGACGGCATTGATATTATGATACATGTGGGAGTAGACACCGTTGGATTAAAAGGCCAAGGATTTGAATGTAATGTATCAGTTGGTCAGCACGTTAAAGCCGGTGAAAAAATCGGAAGTGCGGATATAAAATTCATACAGGAAAAAGGCTATCCGCTTCACACCGCGGTGCTGGTTACAAATATGTCCTCTGTAGATAAATTTGACCCCATTTATGGCTCCGTAGAGGCAGGCGTTACAAAAGTTATAGAGTATACTAAAAAATAGTTTACATAGATTAAATAGAAAAGGTAGTGATTAGATTGAGCGAAAATGTCAGTTTAAAAGAGAAAAAATCCGTTTTTAGCACCTTGCAGCGCATTGGTCAATCTTTTATGTTCCCGATAGCATTGCTCCCAATTGCTGGGCTTTTACTAGGAATAGGGGCATCGTTCTCAAATGAGAAAATGATATCTTCTTACGGTCTGGAATGGCTTTTAGGTTCAGGTACATTTTTAAATTTTGTGCTGGTTATTATGAAAAACACAGGCAGTGTTATTTTTGCCAATTTGCCGATAATATTTGCAATGGGTATAGCCCTCGGAATGGCAAAAAAAGAAAAAGCCGTGGCTGCACTTTCGGCAGTGATTGCCTTTCTGACGATGCACGCTTCTATTTTCTCACTGCTTAGTTTGACGGGTAAACTCAAGCCCGGGGCACTTTTAAAGGGTTCAATTGCATCGGTATGTGGGATACAGTCGTTAGAAATGGGCGTATTCGGCGGAATTTTGGTTGGACTCGGAGTTGCATCACTTCACAATAAATTTTATAAAATTAAGCTTCCTACAGCTATATCGTTTTTCGGCGGAGTAAGATTTGTTCCGATTATATCATCGGTAGTATATATTTTAGTCGGCGTAGGAATGTTCTTTGTTTGGCCCTATATTCAATCTGGAATGTACTCTTTAGGTGTGCTTGTTTCAGCGTCAAAATATGCAGGAACATTTGTTTACGGAGTAATTGAAAGAGCTTTAATTCCCTTTGGTTTGCACCATGTATTTTATATGCCGTTCTGGTATACCGGCCTCGGCGGAACAGCAATGATTGATGGAAATTACGTAACCGGAGCACAAAATATATTCTTTGCTGAACTTGCCTCTCCAAATACAACTCATTTTAGCGTTGAAGCAACCAGATTCATGACAGGTAAGTATCCAATCATGATTTTTGGATTAGTCGGTGCATCCTTAGCAATGTATGCAACTGCAAAACCGTCAAAAAGAAAGGTAGTAGGCGGACTTTTGCTCTCAGCTGCATTAACTTCTATGCTCACAGGAATAACCGAACCCATAGAGTTTACGTTCCTTTTTGTAGCACCTGTTTTGTATGGTATTCATTGTATTTTAGCCGGAATTTCATTTATGCTCATGCACATGCTTAATGTCACAGTCGGAATGACTTTTTCCGGAGGACTCATTGACCTTGCTTTGTTCGGTGTAATTCCCGGAAATGCAAAAACCAACTGGATGTATATAATCCCGGTAGGAGCGGTTTATTTTGTACTGTATTATTTCTTGTTTAAGTTCGCTATTTTGAAATTTAACTTCATTACACCCGGACGCGAAGAAGATGAACTTGAATCAAAGTTGTATACAAGAAAAGATTTTGAAGCATCCAAGAAAGATAACACTTCAGAGCTCATAATAGAAGGTCTGGGCGGCGTAGAAAATATAGAAAGTTTGGATTGCTGTGCAACAAGACTTAGAGTAAAAGTTTACGACATCGATAAAGTTTCAGATGAAATTTTAAAGCTAAGCGGAGCCGCCGGAGTGATAAAAAAAGGCACGGGCGTCCAAGTAATTTACGGACCGAGAGTAACTGTAATAAAATCTGAACTAGAAGATTTTATTTCGTGTAAAAAATAAAATAAACTCAAAAATAAACAGTCACCGATAGAGGTGGCTGTTTTTGTTATTTAAATATAAATATATTGACTTTGATTTTGATTTTATATATAATATCTATACAAAAATAAAAAGAGGAGGTAAAAATATGAGCAAAACAGATAAAACAAAAGAGACTAAAGATAGTAAAAAAGGTTCCTTCAATAAGCTTGCCAGTAAATTAACAGGAAATAAAGACAGTAAAAAGCAAACATCCACTACAACTGACAGCAAACCAAAAGAAAACAAAAACAGTGAGAAGAAGCCCACTACAATTACCAGTAAACCAAAAGAAAATAAAGACAGCAAATCCCCCAAAAATAAAAATGATGAGAAGAAGCCCTTTACAAATGCCGGTAAAGCAAAAGAATTACTTAAGTCTGTTATTGGCAATGAAGGTATTCAAGGTATTAAAAAAAATGGTTTTAACTTTGATTATAATGATCAGGATTTACCAAAAAAATTTAAAAAAATATTCGGTAAAGATGGTGTAATAGATCTTTTAGCCGATGCATGGATGACCGAAGATTCAACGTCTTATAGGAGCTATAGTTTTGCGGACATGCGTAATGATTTGAAATTTTACTACAGAGGTCTTAAATTTAAAAACTACGAAATAAATAATCCGATAAATACAAAGCAAAAAGAAAAAATAGAAGAGTTAAAGGAATATATGGATAGCTATTTAAAAACTTGCAAACCTGAAATAGACAATTACATTAAAGAACGTAAAAAAGAAAAGGACAAATATAAAACAGTTAAAAAAGTTACGTCCTTAATAAAAGAAGCAGGCGACTCCATTTTTATGGTAGGTGCCTATACGTTTATGCTACCTGTTTCGCAAGCGGGAATTGTTGTGAAAAATTTTGGCGAAGCAATAAAAAAATTACAAGAATTATATACTATTATTAAATTAGATTCGAGCAAATCAAGAAGAAAAAAGAGAATTAAAGATATGACTAAAATATACAAAGATTACAGATATCTGTGTGAAGATTTAAATAAAAATAGTTTAGTTATCACAAGATATGACAAGGACAGCTTAAGGAAATTTAGCCAAGAATGTAAAAGTATTTCAGATAAATACAAAGCAAAAGTTAATAAATTTAAAATTTGGTCAAAAGAATTAAGTAAACAAAAAGAAATAGTCAAGTATGGGCTACAAAATTTGATGGATGAAAATACAAACAATGATCCAAGTATAAAAAGTGTTCAATAAAAAAGAAAGTCGGCAATAAGCCGGCTTTTTTTAATAATGTGATTTTAAATAATTCAGATATTCCAGATAAGATATATCAAGAGACGATCTTGATCTAAAACCAAAAGTATCTATGATGTTATCGGATGTTTCTTTCAGCAAATTTGTATCTTTCACATCTGCAAAATATGCTAGTTTTTCTCTACATTTGTCTTCTTTAAAATTTCGGGCTCTTGATACAGAAATTCCCAAAAGAGAAATAAACATCATCGAAGGATTTTTATTTTCAAAATTTTTATCGATTTTCATTATCCTTTCTAGATATATACGAGCGCTATTTATTTCTACGGATTTAAATTTAAAAAACTCATCTAATTTAATGAATCTGGTGAATAATAAAAATTTATAATCTTTTTTAAAATTTTCCGATATTTTTGAAGAATTTAAAATATCATCGATAAATGAAAATACTTCTTTTAATTGGCAAGGCTCCGAAAACATCTTCGAAGATGGATCGCTGCGCTTTACGTACGCCATTTCTTGAGCAGTAAAATAAGGGATAGTATTTAAAGATTTTGTGCACAATTCTTTTGCTATGTCGCTTTCTATCATGTCCTCGTCATCAACGTTTTTGCATAAATATTTCGAATGGGTTGTATAATCTTGGTATTTCATATTCGCGCAGGTTTTGGATACATTTTTGGATGTGATAACTGATTCACAAATCGCTAAATCTTTAGCCGACACATTGAAACATTCCATTATTGTTTTTTCTAAGTCGCCACAAAATGTCGGAGGAGATTGTATTGCCTCCTTGGAATATGTGAGTGATGATTTAAAAATCGAAGCCAGCACAGCCTCTGGGGAAAGGTTGGATATATAAGCTTTATTTTCTTCAACTAATTTAAGCGAATGGAATATATAATATAAGTCAATATTTCGAATTTCTATTTGTCTGTTAAATTCAAATATTGACGTTAATATTCTGTTTTTTAGGAGTACGTTCGAAGATTGGGAATCGTCAAATATTTCGAAATAACGGTTTACTAAATTTCTCCACTGATTTAAAAATGATTTGTCAAAGCATCTACTATTTCTTTCTAAAATTTTAGAAAGTTTCGAAAATTTTATTTGAGCGATACTATTTAGATACTCTTTTACATAAGATCTTTCTTCTGTATATTGTGAATAAATTGGTGAATTTGTATTATAGCGGGGTAAAACTTCTGCATTTTGAGTTGGGAACATACAAAACTTCCTTTTTGATTTATTTTTAGGTCATAAAAGAGAAGCTCGCATATGCAAGCTTCTTATAAATACATATAGCATGAAACTTAGATTTGCACACTATTTTACTTCTACTTCTGCACCGAGTTCAACTAATTGTTTTTTGATGTCTTCAGCTGCTTCTTTAGAAACTTTTTCTTTAAGTGTTTTAGGAGCTTCGTCTACGATAGCTTTAGCTTCTTTTAATCCGAGTCCTGTGATGTCTTTTACAGCTTTAACAACTTTGATTTTGTTGTCTCCTGCTGATTTTAATACTACATCAAATTCTGTTTTTTCTGCTTCAGCTGCTGCTGCGCCTGCTGCTGGAGCTGCTGCAACTGCTACGGGAGCTGCTGCTGATACTCCGAATTCTTCTTCGAGAGCTTTTACTAATTCGCTGAGTTCGAGAACTGTTAAAGATTTTACTTCTTCGATTAATTTTTCTACTTTTTCTGACATTGTTATTTACCTCCAAATAATTTCAAATAATAATTAATTTAAGCATTTTGCTTTTTTTCAGCAATTGCATTTAATGCTACAACAAGGCCTTTCAAAGTGCCATTGAGTACTGTAGCAAAACCGGTAATAGGCGAATTGAGTCCACCCAATACCTGAGCGATAAGTACTTCTCTTGATGGAAGTTTAGCTAATCTTGTTACTTCGCTCTTATCGATTAATTTTCCGTCAATATATCCGGATTTAACTTGGAAAAATTCATGTTCTTTAGCAAAATCACTAAGTATTTTTGCTGCTGCCACATAATCCTCTTTGCTTATAGCAATCGCGGTTGAACCTTGTAAAAAAGAATCCATTCCATCTATTCCTGCTTCAGAAGCAGCTCTTTTCAATAATGTATTCTTTGCTACCATGTATTCAACGCCTGCGTCACGAAGGTTTTTCCTGAGTTTTGTATCATCTTCTACGTTTATTCCTTGGTAATTTACCAAAACACCTGCGCAAGATGATTTCAATTTTTCTGAAAGTTCACTGACTATTGCTTTCTTTTGTTCTAAAACTTTAACACTTGGCAATTTTTGTTCACCTCCACCTCAAATTTATGTATATTAATGCAATAAGTGCAAAAATATCATCAACTTTTCCTAATTTCCCAACCAAGAAAAGCTGATGATTTTAAATTAATTAAGCCAAAACTTATAATATTTAAATTCGTTGCTTTCCTCGGTAGGCGAACAAAACATTCATTACAAACCTACTGTCTTGGGAAATTATCTATAGATATTATATCTTAATAATTTCTAAATGTCAACTAAATTGATTCTAATTTATTTGCATTTAGTTTAATTCCCGGTCCCATAGTGCTTGAAACTACGCAGGATTTTATATATTGACCTTTACTTGCTTCAGGTTTAGCCTTTACGATGGCGCCCATCAAAGTTTCAAAGTTTTCAAGCAATTTTTCAGCTCCAAAAGAAGCTTTTCCGATTACGCAGTGAATGATGTTGGTTTTGTCCAAACGATATTCGATTTTTCCTGCTTTTGCTTCTTTGATAGCTTTAGCGATATCTGTTGTAACAGTTCCTGCTTTTGGGTTCGGCATTAATCCTCTTGGTCCTAAAATTTTACCAAGTCTACCAACAACGCCCATCATATCAGGTGTTGTGATTAATACATCGAAATCCATCCAGTTTTCACTTTGGATTTTTTGTGCCATATCTTCAGCACCGACAAAATCTGCTCCTGCTTCTTGAGCCAATTTTTCGTTGTCGCCTTTACATATAGCCAAAACGCGAACTTTCTTTCCTGTACCGTTTGGAAGAACAATCGCACCGCGAACCTGTTGGTCTGCGTGTCTTGAGTCTACTCCAAGTCTTACATGAAGTTCTACTGTTTCGTCAAAAGCTGCTCTTGCGTTCTTTGAGCAAATTTCAAGAGCTTCTTTTGCGTCGTAAAAATTTGATTGATTATAAGCTTTTACGCTTTCGTTATACTTTTTACCGTGTTTCATAATTTCCTCCTGAATTAGTGGTAAAATCGGATATTTTCCTCCCACCGTGGGAACCTAAGCAGACTATTAGTCTACTACTTCAATTCCCATGCTCCTGGCGGTGCCTGCTACCATTTTCATGGCAGATTCAACGTTTGCAGCGTTTAAATCAGGCATTTTTAAGCTGGCAATTTCTTCCACTTGTTTCTTTGTTATTTTTCCAACTTTTGTTTTATTGGGCACTCCGGACCCTGACTCCAATCCGCAAGCTTTTTTAATAAGAACAGCTGCTGGTGGGGTTTTTGTTATAAAAGTAAATGAACGATCGGCAAATACTGTAATTACAACAGGTATAATTAAGCCTTCTTCGTTTTTTGTGCGTTCATTAAACTCTTTAGCAAATCCCATGATGTTTATTCCGTGAGGTCCTAAAGAAGAACCCAAGGATGCCGGAGCTGCTTTACCGGCAGGAACTTGTAATTTTACGATTGATTTGACTTTCTTTTCAGCCAATTTTCGCACCTCCAAATTATGTGGTGAATTTCGGAATAATAAATATTTTATTCCTCCCACTGAACGACCTTTGCTGATTGATTTCAAAAAATTAATTTTGTTTTTTCAGGCTAATTTACATAACAGGTTCAATTTGATCCAAATTAGCTTCGGCCGGTGTTTCGCGTCCAAACATTGAAACAGTTAATTTTACTATCTTATTGTCAGTATCAATACTTTCAACCTTACCTGTTAAATTTGCTAACGGACCATCGATAATCTTAACCGTTTCTCCGATATCATACGAAAGTTTAACCGATTTAACTTCTACGCCGAGTTTTTTAACTTCTTCAGCAGTCAAAGGTATCGGTTTGGTTGATGGACCGACAAACCCCGTACATCCGCGGATATTTCTTACTATATACCACGATTCGTCACTCAAAACCATTTTTACAAGAACATAACCCGGAAACACTTTTCTTTCCAAGAGGCGTTCTTTTCCATCTTTTATTTCAGTGACTTTTTCAGTAGGGACTTTAACTTCTTGAATCATATCTCTGATATTTCTATTTTCGATAGTTTTTTCAAGATTAGAAGCTACTTTGTTTTCATAACCTGAATAGGTATGTACGACATACCACTTGGCTTCTTCAGACATAGCTTACCTTCCTTCTGGACTTTACATATTGCTTGAAATTGACATCACGAGACTTAAAAGCTGCATAAGTCCTGTGTCAAGAAGCGCAACGAAAACACCCATAATAGAAATCATCATTAGAACTATTCCGGTGTTTTTCCAAACTGTTTTTTGACTTGGCCAAACAATTTTTTTTAATTCGACTTTACAGTCTACAAAAAAACTTTTGATTTTAGAAAATAAATTAAATTTCTTTTTTCCCATTGTTTTGCCTCCCATCAAATTACTTCGTTTCTCTGTGCAGAGTATGCTTTCTGCAAAAACGACAATGCTTGTTCATTTCCATCCTGTCCGGATTGTGTTTTTTGTTTTTCATAGTATCGTAGTTGCGTTGTTTGCACTGTGTGCAGGCTAGCGTTATTTTGACTCTCATTACGGCACCTCCCGGTATTTCGGAATATTTTAGCCTCCCTCTGAAGGGTACAAAAATAAAACCCTTATGTGAGGTAATAAAATTTTATCATATTATCGCCGCTTGGTCAAGAAAAATATTTTTTAAAGCAATAATTAAAACCTTCAGATTTTTGTGCGAGCTAAATACATATTAAGAATACCTCTCACATATAAATTAGCCATAGAGAAATCAAAAGGGGTAATTTATGTGAAAAAAACGCTTGAAAATCGTGTTATAGGATTGGCTGAATATATAATCGCCAGCAAAACAACCGTAAGAGGTGCCGCTAAAAAATTCGGAGTATCAAAGTCAACTGTGCACAAAGACGTCAGTGAACGACTTAAATACATAAACAAACCATTATATATGGAAGTTAAAAAAATTTTGGAAATTAATAAATCTGAACGGCACATAAGGGGAGGAGTAGCGACCAAAAAGAAGTATGCCGCCGCTAAAATATTCAGATAGTAATTCCAAATCATTATATGGTATAATTATAGATAATTTAAAATTTAAGGAATGATAAAATTGAAGTCTAAATATCTAAAAATTGTACTGAGCTATTTGAAACCTTATAAATTTTTGATAATACTTTCGCTAATAATTACATGCTCATGTCAAGGGCTGTGTTTGATTATTCCGGGTATAATGTCAAATATAGTTGATATAGGTATAAATCAAAAAGGCTACACGGACGTAAATTTAATGAATTCAATAACATCTTCCGAAGAAATTTTGCGTAATCAGACTTCGTACATATTTCAACAAGGTGCCATAATGCTTGGGATATCCCTTTTAAGCGTGGCATTATCGATTTGGTCGGGGTATTTAATGTCAAAGATTTCTGCCAAAATATCTGCTGATTTGCGCCGGAGTATATATGAGAAAGTTATGAATTTTTCACCGGTTCAAATGGATGAAATTCCTGCGTCGACTCTTATTACCAGATTGATAAGTGATAGCGAAATAGTTCGAGGATTTTTGTTGTCGTTTAATAGCTTTATTATGCCTTCCGTTCTTATTATTGGGGGCACGATTGCCGCAATTCAAAAGAGTTTGTCAAGGAGTTTCGTGCTTGTTGTTGCGGCAGTAGTTTCTTTCGGAGTGATTTATTTTACTTTTAGAATGGTTTTCCCGTGGATTAGAGCATCAAAAGTCCTTAGCGATAAATTCAATATGATTGTGAAAGAAAGATTATCTGGATTTATAACCACAAAAATTTTTAATAATGAAAAATTTGAACATGATAAGTTTAAAAAATGCAACTCGGAACTTTTAAATAATTCACTTCAAATAAACAAACTTATGAGTTGCACCATCCCGATTTTAACTCTGATGCTCAATATTGTGAATGTTTATATATTATGGAGTGGTGCGAATGAAATCTCCGAATCCCGCGCTCAGGTCGGCGATATAATGGCCTATATCCAGTATATAATGATGATAATCACATCATTTATACTCATGGCCGTAAATTTTACAAGAATACCCGAATCCTGGATATCCGTAGAAAGAGTTTGCGAAATTCTGGACAAGCCTACCGATAAAAAAGGTGAAAAATTTTTAGACGGAAACCTTGTTATGAACGGAAAAATAGAATTTAAAAATGTTTGTTTTAAATACTCGGGAGCAGAAGAAAATGTTTTAAAAAATATAAGCTTTGTGATAAATCCTGGCGAAAAAATCGGAGTCATAGGTACGATAGGCTCAGGGAAATCAACGCTCGCCAAGATTGTGTCAGGTCTTTATAAACCTTCTTCCGGACAAATATTATATGACGGCAAACTCATTCCAAAGGAAGCCTCGGCTCTTGAATTTGTATCATATATGCCGCAGAATGCTCCTCTTTTTATCGGCAGTTTGGAAGACAACATGAAAATAGCCGGAAAAAATATAACCTCCGAAGAGATAAACAAAGCTCTGGAAGACGCCCAAGTAAAAGATTTTGTAAAAAAATACGGAATGAATAAAAATATTTACGGATCAAACCTAACTGTTTCGGGCGGCGAAAGGCAGAGAATAGCCATCGCGAGAAGCCTGCTCAAAAAGGCTTCGGTGTATATTTTTGATGACAGTTTTGCGAATTTAGACTTTAAAACAGACTTAAATTTAAGGAAATCAATTTTAAAAAGGCTGCAAAATAACACCGCATTATTTATTTCTCAAAGGGTCGGAACAGTTAGAAATCTAGACAGAATAATTGTTTTGGAAAACGGCAAATTAATAGGGTTTGATTCTCATGAAAATTTGTTAAAAAATTGCCCTGCTTACAAAAAAACAGTAGATTTACAAATGGGAGAGGAGGCGTAAAATTATGGAATCTAAAATCAATATTCCAAAAGGTTTTATGAAATATTTTTATAAGTACGGCTACAAATACAGATTTTACATAGCCATGATTACCCTTTTTTCTATTATTGAATCGGTAGTTACCGTAATTTCGCCGTGGATTATGGGCAAAACCATAAACATTTTGCAAACTTTGAGTATCCCCGAAGGAACAGATATTAAGTTTAAAAATTTAGCGGGATTTTTAGCGATACTTGCCGGTTTGTATTTTTTGTATTCCATTTCAAGAACTTTAAAAAGATATTTTTCTACATTCGTTACCGAAAAAATCTCATACGCTCTAAGAAATGATGTGTCAGCAAAAATAAACAGACTTCGTTTAAGCTATATCGAAACCACTAGTTACGGCGAAATTTTATCTCGAAGCGTCAGTGATGTCGAAGCCATAAGTTCGGCGCTTACAGAATATTTGGGCAATTCAATTTCTTCTATTATTTTAAGTATAGGAATAATTTCCATGATGTTTTTTGTAAGTCCCGAAATGAGTTGGGTTTATTTTGGATTTTTGCCTTTTATTTTTTTATTGATTTTTATTCCCGTGAAAAAATCAAAAAAATACATTGAATCTTTCCGTGAAAATATAGGGAAAATCGCAACCTGCGCTGAAGAATCCTTTTCAGGGTTCGAAACTTTAAAAAATTTTGATCTTGAAAATAATTATCAAAAAAAATTCGAAAATATAAACAATAATATGTTTGAAAGCGATTGGAAGTCCAATTTTTTGCCGTCATTAACCGCCCCTGTTATCGGATTTATACGAGATATAAGTACATTGATTTCATGCGCTCTCGGAGGGTACTTGGTAGTTATAAAAGGCATGCCGCTTGGCAATATTATGTCATTTTTATCGTACTCGGGGCAGCTTATGGAACCTATTGCAGGTATGGCCGGGATTTACGGCACCTGGCAAAATATTTGTGTTTCCGCTTCAAGAGTATATGAGATTTTGCACGCCCCCGAAGAAACCTCAGGCTTTTCAGAAGAGATAAAAGACATGAATTCCGAAAAAATTTTGGAATTTTCTAACGTTTCTTTTGAATATGAAAAGGATAAATTGATTATAGACAATATTTCTTTTTCTGTGTCAAAAGGGCAAACAATCGCGCTGGTAGGCGAGACAGGCGCCGGCAAAAGCACTGTTTTGAAATTGCTTACAAATTTTTATAAACCTAAATCCGGCAAGATATTGTTCAGCGGTGTGGATATTAATTCGATTTCTCTTGAAAATTACAGGAAAAATTTTGGAATAGTTACTCAGGATTCTTGGCTCTACAAAGACACAATAATGAATAATATAAGATATGGGAACTTAAATGCATCTGACGAAAAAATCATTGAAGTTTCCAAAAAATTGGGTATTCATCATTTTATTGAAACTTTACCGGAAAGCTACGCAACAATCGTTGATGAGAGTATGATAAATTTATCCGAAGGGCAGAAGCAACTAATTTGTATAGCTCGCCTAGTTATTTCTGAGGCTCCTATTTTTGTTCTTGATGAGGCAACTTCTTTCATTGATACCTGCACGGAAAGCCATATACAGGAGATTTTAAAATCACTTTTTAAACAAAAAACTTCGCTAGTGGTTGCTCACCGGCTCAGCACTGTAAAAAATGCCGATATGATACTTGTCATGAAAAAAGGTAAGATTGTAGAATCTGGAAGACACGAAGATTTGATGAATAAAAATCAATACTATGCCGATTTTTATGAAAGCCAGTACAAAATCTAAAATAAAATCAGCCCTCCGTTTTTGGAGGGCTTAATTTTATTCTATAGGAGCAATTTTCTTATTTTTAAAATCTTGGAATGCTTCTTTTAATTTTTTTAACTTATGTATTCTTTTAAGAGTTAAAATTTGTCCGTTGCTTTTATGAATTTTGAAATCCCTTTCAAATTTCATATCGCGAAGAATTTGTTGCTTTTTGTATTCTTTTTTCACGAGAGCTTTGGCTGAACGCTTTTGAGCGTCCATTTTTTTTCTATATTCACGGATTCTGCGGGCTGCTTCCGGGTCTTCCTGCTCTCTTCTTGCTTCTTCAAGAGCACGTTCGATTAATTCGTTTGGGCTTTTGCGAAATTTTGTGGTATTTTTATTTTTTTTCTTAGGTCTCAAATCGTTTAATGCTTCAAGCAGGTCTACTAATGAAAGTTTTAAATTTTTATCATAGGCGAAAATTTTATAGGGTCTAAATTGATCGTCATATTTTTTAAGTGATTTATATATGATTTTTCTGACTATTCCCAGTGGTTTCTCTTTTAAAATTTTGTACGAAGGGTCATTTTCTTCGACGATGCTGTAGTAATCCAAATCAGCTTTTGTAACATTAAGGGGTATCGTATTATTCTTCAAATTTTCAGCATAAAAATTACTGCAACTTTTTATCATGGACTTGAGCTTTGCTGCATCGTCATCGAGTATCATCACATCTTTGCACCTTAAACTACTAAGATGATTGACTATAAGTTCATTTTCAATTTTTGATATTTTTTCCTTTAACTCCGGGATTCGTTCCATATCGGCGCAGGAAATGCACTCGTTATAATATGATATAAGGAACAAAATTTTTCTCAGCATTTTATTGTATTTATCCGCAATTTTTTTACTACTTTCGTCCCAGGCTTCTTTTCCTATTTTTTCCCTGACTGCTTCAGAATCCTCTTTATTTAATGAATGCTTGTGATAATATTGCGAAATTTTTTCACGGTAAAGTATGTCTATATTTTTTTGAAGTTCTTTGCCTAAATTATTTTTCAGATACGCATAATCCAATATGCTCAGCGTAAGAACGTTTATATAATCATCTATACTTATCTTGTTTCTGCCTTCTTTGATTTTGCCGCAGAAGTCCGTAGGATTGTAATAAAACGTTCCGCTGTGTATGTTAGCGGGCTTTAATTTTTCCTCGTAATATAGTTTTTTAATGGGGAAAATAGCATCCTTTAATTTTAAATCACGTAGTGTATTTATAGCGATAAGTGAGTTGAAATCTTCCTTGCCGTTAGAACCTTCGTTTTCGTGAATACGTTTGTATAAATTTACTGAAACGGTATTAATCTTTATAATTGTGTTTATTAGATCGCTGAAAAAATCATTTTCGAAAAAGTTTTTTGAATTTAAAATCATAAAAATTCTTGATTTCAAATCTCTTCTCCATGTCATATTAGGGAACGTTTTTTTTTGTGTTAATATCTTGGCGTCTTCGAATTCTTCTTCTTTTACGTCCAAGTTTTCCACCAAAAATTTTTCTAAGGATTTTACCCTCGCGGAGTAATCAACCTCTTGTTTTAATGGACACACCGCTGAAAAGAATTTGAATATTTTTATCAAATCTATTGTGCTTGTCAAAAGATTATCTTTAATTGCTTCAAACGTGCCTGGATCTACTGCTTTGTAAACGTTTAAACAAACCACTCCTTGATATGCAGCAAGATAGATGTCTTTCAGATATACAGAATTTTTTAATTTAAAATTTATTTTTACTTCAAGGTATTTAGTAACTTCTCTGAATTCGGAATAATTCATTGCCTGTGAAATTTCAAGAGGAGTAGCTGTTTTTGGGGGATTGGCATTGGGATTTATTGCATTTATAGATGGAGCACAACACTGGGATAATATAAGCGCCGAAGACAATCCGGCGGTGATTGTTCGCTTTTTTAATGAGGGAATGAGAGACATTTTAAAAATCCTTTCTTTTCTCTTTCTTTTTATATTAATTAAAATCACTTTACCATAAGTTAAATTTAATGTCAAATTTTTATTTAAAAATATAAGCGCCTGCTGTATTAAGCAAGCGCTTTTTTTATTTTATGAACAAGAACATCGTGACGTCCTAAAAGGTGTAAATCTACAATTTCTAATCCGCCCGATGGCTTGATTCCTACAATAGACCGTGGTCGGCATACATGCCAGATTCCTTCTTAATCTCCTTAATCTACAATTTGTCCTCATTTTTATTCCTCCTTTGGGAAAGCTTTTTACTTTCCGCATTAACATATTATTCTAATTATAAAATATATGTGACTAGAAATTGTTACTTCGACTTGGATTGACAAATACCCGTGTTCGATGTTATAATAAGATTATTATATTGTTACAAATAGAAGGAGAATATTATGAATTTTGATAAACATAATTTTCTAAAGAAAATAGCTGCTATCTCTTCAGGATTGGCAATAGGCATACTCCCGGTATTATCTACATGCCAAATTAATGCTCTTTTACAGGTGGATGTTGATGCTGTTGCCGAAAACATCGAAAAAATGAAAGTAGAATGCACCGCAGCAGATGGAAAATTGGCGTATTATTGTTTAATAAAAAACTTTTTCAGAAAAAATAAACTTAGGCCAGATTTGGACCGTTTCAGCCTTGTAGAGCAGAAATTAAACCGGCTAAATTTTTTCAAAATTGACCAGATTGAAAAAATTCTTTTGGCAGGAGCAATGATTATTGATTTTAACAAAAAAGTTGCAGAATTTGATTCCAAAAAATTTGAATTGAACTCCAATATGAACGAAATTTGCAATAGCTTAGTGTGGCTGTACAAATTTTATACATTTGTAATTGAAAACACCGAAAGCATGCTAAAACAAGGCATCCACCCTGAAAAGGGAGCTTTCCTTGAAAATACCATGGAGAATTACAAAGCGAAGCATAGGGTCATTACCGAAATATTCTCAAATGTTATGCCGGACGGGTATTTAAATTTTACCGAAGATGCATCACGTATTTGGAATAGAGCATCCTCAAAAGCATATATTAATTCGAAGGATGGTATTGTTTCGAAGAATTGGGAAAATTTGTTGTATTATACTGTCAGATATCACGTTTGTAAAGCGTGCAGCATAGAAAAAGTTTTTGATGAATTTGATTTGGAAGATACCGAAACCAAAATTAAGGAAGAGGGAACAAAGCCCACAAGCGCAGGCCCCTCCAACGTATCCGACGTGTTAGAAGCCAGTATTTCTGAAGGTATTAAACAAATGCATATTGAAAAAATGTTTTTTGAATTAAATGATGAGAGTAAATTCTTAGAAGGCGTAAAAGATCTTGTAGATGAGGATTTTGCAGAAGAGGAACCTTCTGTACCGTTGATAAAATTTCTTTATGCTTCCAGGTTTGAATCAAAAATGATTTTATGTGAAAATTATTCCTCCCCTGAAAGGCGACAAAGAATTCAAAATATCAACATGAGGAATTTTTTGGAAACAATTGTATTTTATGCGTTTTCCAATAATTTGAATTGGTATTTTACAGATTATTATTATTCTACGGTAAGAAGAAATATTTTGATAAAAGCCGAATCATCGAACTCTAACTCTCACTTTTTGGGCGAAATATTAGATGTTATGGGCGGAGGTTCAAAACATGATTATTATTATTTTGAAGATAAACTAGACAAAGCTCAGAGGGCTGCAGGAGACAAACAGATTGACCCTAAAGAGTTTGCATACCAGATGAAAGAATGGAAATATTGCTCCAAAGAATTTAAGGATATAATGATTGCGGTGTACAAAAGCCGCAAATCTCAAGGCAAAGAAAAAGACATTAGTGAATCTAAAAAGAAAGAAGTTCTGGAACGAATAAGCGATTCTTTGGATATTCTGGATATATGTGCCAGATTAAACGAAAAAAACGCTGCTTACAAAGAGTATGTTCAAGAGATAAGAAAATATGCCTCCGAGTTGCTAAAAATGAAAGTACCTTCAAACATAATAAAATTTAAGAGTTATTATGATTATTACAAAAACCACCCGGAAAAATTACAACCCGGCATTTTAGACACCGGCAATGACGTTCCTGAAGAGGTTCGCATCGTTAACGATAAAATAAAAGAAAATATGTATTACATGCTCAAGGAAAGCGAAGAAATTTTAAACCAAGAAGAAATCAAGTATAAAAAAGCCAAAAAAAGGAAGAAAATTTCTTCAGGAGAAGATATCAAAAAAGAACCCGAAAAACGCACCGAAGTGCCGAAAAAAACTTCTGAAAAGCCAAAAATTTCCGAAGATAAAAATCAAACTTCCGCACCGGCAAAGCCTGTAGGCACCGAAAAACCACTCCAAAGCCCTGAAATTAAGCCCAATAAAGTAGAAGAAAACACCCACATTACGCCAAAGGAAGGCGAAGAAGTTTCAAACCAAGAAGAAAGTAAATCTAAAAAGAAAAATTCTTCGGTAGCGGACAGCGAAAAGCCACTCCAAAGCCTTGAAATTAAACCCAATAAAGTAGAAGAAAATACCCACAGCGCACCAAAGAAAGGCGAAGAAGTTTCAAACCAGAAAGAACCCAAACATAAAAAACCTAAAAAGAAAAAATCTGCAGTAGCGGATAGCAAAAAAGAGCCCGAAAAACGCACCGAAGCACCTAAAAAAACTTCGGAAAATCCAAAAATTTCAGAAGAGAAAAATCAAACTTACGCACCGGCAAAGCCTGTAGACACCGAAAAACCACTCCAAAGCGCCGAAACTCAGCAAAGTAAAATTAAACAGATTCAAGAAAAAGAGGAATTCCAGAAAAATCAAGTAATTAGAAGCGAAAAATGGAAAGAAGAGGTAGCGCGAAAGAAAATTGTCAAGGAAAAAGATAAGGTTAGCAAAGCCAAGGATCAAATTGTTGAAAAGACCGAATCGGAAGCTTTTTTTGAAAAATATCCTCATAAAATAGTTCTCCCTGAATCTATTAACAGCTACCTTGAAATGTTAAGAAGAAAAGGTAAGGGCGGCACTTTGCTTAGTAGAGTAGAAGAATTTATAGAACAGGGAATAATAAAACCCGGCGGACACCTTAAACGTCTGGGAGAAAACAGATTTGAGCAATACCTGACTCGAAATGAAAGAATTGGTTTTGAGATTGGTAAAAATGAAGATGATAAATTCATTGCAATAATTCGTTCTATCGGTGGACATTTTGATAACGCCAAGGAAGTCGATAAAGCCTTTGAAAGAACGAGTTTTGGCGGAATCAGATTATCTGATAAATCTTCTAGTGGCTCTGAATAATCTTAAAATAAATATAAAAAATAATATTAATTTTATGTAAATTTATGTAGACTTGCAAGATTTTTGCATTCCCGATATAATATCTTGAGTACTATTATTTATGATAAAAATTCAGCAGAAAGGATATGCATATGAAATATTTAAATAAGAAAAATGTTAGAAATATGGATATTCGCGAAAAAACTATACTCTTGCGTTGCGATTTAAATGTTCCCCTTGATGCTAAGTTTAGGATTACCGATACCAAAAGGATAGATGAGTCATTAAATACTTTGAAGTACCTGATGGATGGTGGGGCAAAGGTTGTGATTTGTTCTCATTTGGGTAGGCCGAAGGGAAGCTTTAATAAAAAATATTCTTTGAAACCTGTAGCGGAATATTTAACCGAAGTCCTGGGAAAAGAAGTCCCTCTGACAAGTGATGTTGCGGGCGAAAACACCAAAGAAATAATAAACAGATTGCAATTTGGCGAAGCATGCCTTATGGAAAATTTGAGATTTGAGCCCGGCGAAGAAAAAAATGACCCTGAATTCTCGAAAAAATTGGCATCGCTTGCGGATATTTATATAAATGATGCATTCGGAGTGTGCCATCGTGCGCACGCCTCGACTGTAGGTGTGACGGAATATTTGCCCTCGGGTTATGGATTCTTGATAGAGAAAGAAATCAAAATACTAAGTGAAATTCTTGAAAATCCAAAAAGCCCTTTTGTTGCTATATTGGGCGGAGCGAAAATTTCTGATAAAATAGGAGTTATTAATAATTTGCTCGAAAAAATTGATGTACTCATAGTCGGAGGCGGCATGTCCTACACCTTTACGAACGCCTTGGGATACTCTGTAGGGAAATCAATTTGCGAAAGCGATAAAATAAGCCTCACACGTGATATCATGGCTAAAGCAAAAGACAAAGGCGTAAAGATTTTGCTCCCGGTGGACAACAAAGTCGGAAAGGATTTTTCAGAAAATACTGAAAGTAAAATAGTTGATGCAGATAAAATCCCGGATGGTTGGATGGGTTTGGATATAGGCCCCAAAACTATTCAGAATTTTTCGGAAGCGATTAAAAACGCTAGCACAATATTTTGGAATGGCCCGATGGGAGTATCCGAGTGGAAAAACTTTGAATTAGGCACAAAAGCAGTTGCCGAAGCTGTGGCTGCTAGCGAAGCAATTTCCGTGGTTGGCGGTGGAGATACTGCTGCTGCGGTAGATAAATTCGACCTTTCTTCAAAAGTAACTCATGTTTCAACCGGTGGTGGGGCGTCTCTTCAACTTTTGGAAGGCAAGGATTTGCCCGGATTAGAAGCACTTGACGATAAATAATTTAACAAATAGATTCCCCTTTTGTGCTTTTAGGGGAATTTTTTGGTATTTTTAAATAATGGAGCTGAACTTATTATGAACAAGAGAATTATAGCGGCCAACTGGAAAATGAACAAAGATTTGAATGATTCTAAAAATTTTTTCAAGAAGTTTTTTTCTCTAAAAACTGATTTTTCGGATGATATCATTGTTTGTCCGCCGTTTATCGATTTGGGTTATTTGTGTGAAAATTTTAAAAACAGCGGTGTTAAATTTGGAGCTCAAAATTGTTATTATGAAGATTCCGGCGCTTTTACCGGCGAAGTATCCGCCTCTATGATTAAAAAAATTGGTGCAGATTATGTAATAATAGGTCACAGCGAAAGAAGAACGTACTTTGGTGAAGATGATCATATAATAAATAAAAAAGTTTCAGCTGCTTTAAAAAACGGCCTCAAAGTGATTTTATGCGTCGGAGAAGATCTATCTCAAAGAGAACAGAAAAAAGAATTCGAAGTGGTTTTATCACAAATAAAACAGGATCTTGACGGCCTAAAACAAGAAGATGTAAAAAATATAATAATTGCATACGAACCCATATGGGCGATAGGTACAGGCAAAACCATTTTTCCACAACAAGCCGATTTAATGTGCAAAAGTATAAAAGAATTTGTAAAAGAAACTTATAAAACTTCATCACAAATAAAAGTTCTCTATGGCGGTTCGCTTAAGAGCAGTAATGCATCCGATTTCTTTAAAATGCAAAATGTTGACGGAGGACTCATCGGAGGCGCGTCATTGGATCCCGAAGAATTTATCAAAATTATAATTGAATCCGAAAAGACAAGTAAAGGTGATTTTAATGAGTAAAAAAACCGTTTTGCTAGCAATATTAGACGGATTCGGAAAAGGTAAAAAAGATTCTTCCGATGCGATTTATAACGCCAATACCCCTAATTTAGATTCAGTATTTAAAAATAATCCTTTGACATACCTTGACGCGTCAGGGCTTGCTGTGGGGTTACCTGAAAATCAAATGGGAAACTCTGAAGTTGGGCACATGAACATGGGCGCCGGTAGAGTTGTATATCAAGATTTAACTTATATAAATAAATGCATCGAGGATGGTTCTTTCTTTGAAAATCCCGAACTTCTGCGCATTTTAAGTCATGTCGAATCTGGAGGTTTAAATTTGCATTTGATGGGGCTTTTGTCCGATGGCGGTGTTCATAGCCATATAAATCATCTTTTTGCAATTTTAAAATTATCTCAAAAATACAAAATAAAAAAAATATATATTCATGCTTGGCTTGACGGCAGAGACACCTCTCCGAAGTCTGCACTTAAATATATTAAATCCCTTCGAAACTATATAATTAGTTTTGATAATGTAGAATTGGCAACTGTTTCCGGCAGATACTACGCCATGGACAGAGATAAAAATTTTGACAGAACTCAATTGGCTTATGATGCCATAGTAAATTCTATTGGACAAAAAATCAGTAAAAATTTAGAAAATACTATAACTGAAAACTATGAAAATAACATAACGGATGAGTTTATTAAACCTATTATCTGTCCAAATTATCCCGGTATGAAACCCGGTGACACCGCGATTTGCTTTAATTATCGACCTGATAGAGCCAGGCAAATAACCCGAGTGATTGCCGACAAAAATTTATTTGAGTATGTTTGTCTTACAGAGTATGACGCTTCTATTAAAAATGTTTCGGTGATATTTAATCCAAGAAAAATAATAAATACGTTAAGTGAACACCTGTCTAAAAATAAATTTAAGCAATTAAAAATTGCCGAAACTGAAAAATATGCCCACGTGACTTTCTTTTTTAATTCAGGCGTTGAAGCTCCCTACGAAAATGAAGATAGGATTATTATTGATTCTCCCAAGGTTGCTACATACGATTTGCAGCCCGAAATGAGTGCAAAAAAAATAACAGAAAAAGTAATTGAAAAAATTAAATCGGAAAAATATAATCTTATAGTTCTAAATTACGCAAATCCTGATATGGTGGGTCATACCGGTAATTTTAACGCTACCGTAAAAGCAATTGAAACCGTGGATGAATGCGTTAAAAAATTACTTTTAGAAATGGAAAAAATTAATGGGATTACAATCATAACAGCTGACCACGGCAACGCTGAAAAAATGATTGACGAGTTCGGAAATCCTTGTACTTCACACACAACAAATCAAGTTCCATTTGCACTTGTTGGTTATCCTTGTACTTTAAAAAATACGGGTGCGCTTTGCGATATAGCTCCCACTATTTTAGAAATTATAAACATAAAAAAGCCCCGCGAAATGACGGGGCAAAGTCTAATAGAAATTTAGTCGATAATTTCTTCGGCTGTTTCTTTTACTTCTTCGGTATTTTCTGCGTCACGAAATTCTCCGGAAGCTTTTTCAAGGAATGTCATGGAATTTCCGTATTTTTCATGAAGAGATTGTATAGTACTTCCTTTCAAACATTCTTTGATGTTTTCTAAGTCTAAATTTTTAAGTTCCGCATTGCTATTTTTAATTATTCCAGCGGCTCTTTCCAAAAATTCGTTTTCATTTTCCTTTTTGCAAATCATTCCCATACATCAATCATCCCTTTTCTATATTATTTCACTATAGAACAATTATACAATATTTATATATAAAGTCAATTGTATTTTGCCAAAATGTTGTTTTTGACTAATCTTCAAAAGACTTACCTAGGAGCTCGCTGCCGGTTTTAATTGTGTTCTCAACTTCTTTTGTTGCAGACATGGTTGTTCCGTTTTTTAGTGCAATAAGGCTCCCCAGAGCATCTCCCTGAGAGTTTATTACGAAAATAAATGCGGCTTCATAGTCGATGCCTTCGACGGGCAACACTTTAGAAGTGGGATTTTTGCATATTGAAAAATTTTTCCTTTCTTGTATTAAATTTTCGCAAGATGTCGAGATTCTTCTACCCAAAAATTCTTTTTTAGGTACCCCAGCCACAGCGACAACCTGTTCTTTATCGGAAATTAAAATCGGAAATCCCGAATTTTTGGAAATTATAGATGCATATTCTTCCGCCACCGAAGAAAGTTCAGCTATAGCGGAATATTTTTTGAATATTATTTTTCCGGCATTATCAGTGTATATTTCCAGAGGGTCGCTTTCACGTATTCTTAGTGTTCTCCTTATTTCTTTTGGGATAACAATTCTTCCCAGTTCATCGATTCTTCTTACTATTCCTGTTGCTTTCATTTTATCTTCCTCCTTTGAATTTAACCATTTATTAGACAAGAGATGACCTTTTTATTGTGCAATAAAATTTACAAAATATACATTTATTTTCTTAAAAAACTGTATACTTTTGAGGATGGATCTGAAAAATTTATTTTAGTAATATTATTTATTGATATCAAGTAAAAATTTATATATAATATAATTATAGTTTTTCGTTGAAAGGAATGAGATAATGATAGCTAAAGTCGATAAAGATTCTTGCATCGGATGTGGAATGTGCATCGATATTTGTCCCGAAGCATTTCAGTATGATGACGAATATAAATCAGAATGCGTTATGGAAACTATTCCGGAAGAATTAAAAGAAAAAGTCGCAGAAGCAATAGACGTTTGCCCTGTAGAAGCTATTGCTGAAGATAATTCTTTATAACTTAATAAGTTATGTGGTACTCGTAAAAATTACGGGTGCCCATTTTTTATGGATTTAGAAAGAAATAAATATTTAATTTCAATCATATAATTACACAGCATATAAAACGGAGGAATCGTGTTGTGTTTATTATAAGAGTAAAAAAGCAAGCAATTTTAATTTTTGGAATTTTTTTAGTTCTTGGCTTTTCTTCGATATTATTTTTATCCCGGGAAATATGTAATGCAGAGGAAAATAAAAATTTTATAAAATACGCTGAGTTTAATCCCACATATGAAGCCTTGAACAAAGCCATGAAAGAAGATATCAAATCGCATGATAAAGATATAAAAATAAATTGGATAGAAGTTTTGGCGTGCCTTGGTTCAAAATATGGGGGAGATTTTAAGCGTTACAAAGAATCCGATATGGACGAAATCCTTAAAAAATTAAAAAGCGGAAAACCAATGTCAGAAATAACTTCCGGTATGAAAAATTATAATTATTATTATCAGGTCTACGAAGCTGTTTTGAAGGAATTTTTGGGAACATATAAAATTAAAAAAAATCCGTCAAATGGTGAGGAAGAATGGCAAGAAATATATGGATTAAAAGCTTTTTCGCCTATCGCAAAAACATTTCCGTTTTCTCATTTTGATGATTTTGGCGCCTCACGTTCATATGGATTCTCCAGACCTCATCTAGGGCACGATATGATGTCTGCTACCGGTACCCCTGTAGTGGCTGTTGAATCTGGTACGGTAGAAATCATGGGTTGGAATCAATACGGAGGATGGAGAATCGGTATTCGAAGCTTTGATAAAAAAAGATATTATTATTACGCTCACCTTCGCCAAAATAAACCATATAGTTCCAATTTAAAAGAAGGTGCTGTGGTGAAAGCCGGTGATGTAATCGGTTACGTAGGAAGAACAGGGTACAGCACCAAGGAAAACGTCAATAATATCAACGAGAGCCACCTGCATTGGGGCATGGAACTTATTTTTGATGAGTCTCAGAAGGAATGCGATAATGAAATTTGGATTAATTTATATGCGATTACCAAATTGTTGGAACAAAATAAATGTAGCGTAATGAGAAATACCGAATCACGAGAATTTTCTCGGGAGTGCGATTTTTGGGAAGCTAACCTAGAAAATAAATAAAAAATAACCTCTTCTGATATATTTCAGAAGAGGAATTTTTATATATCCATTAAACAAATTTGTCTATAAGATAAGAACTTATTTTCTCCAGTAATTTGGAAGTTTCTCCTACACCCACAGCAATTGCGGCATGCTTGGAAGCGTCTTTAATGTCTAGTTTTCCGCCTTTGCTTGATATTGCAAGTGAAAAGTAAATTATAGATGACAGAATTGGAATGACCGCGTCTTTGGCTTTTTCTATTTTTCCTAACGTGTGTTTTAAATCCCGGCTGTGTATTTTTTTATTTAATTTTTGAAAATCAAGTTCATTTTTATTATACATGGCAGCCTGCTCCGGAAAATCTCTACGAATTCCTTGGCCATATACTGCGCTGGCACCTATGGGCATGGTGATGGCTGAAATGATAAGGGCAGAAATCGAAAAATAAGCAAGAAATCTTTTTATGCCAATCTTTTTCATAATATTAAGTTCCCTTCTATTATCTAAGTAGATTATTAACTTATTTTTAACATTTTTTAAGCGTAAAGTCAATAATAAAATTGAAAAATTATATCTATTTTTAAAATTTTCAAATTTTTTATTACGGCATCTCTTTAAAAAAATGACATTTGATTACTTTTCGGCAGAGAACTTAACACGCCTGCATTTTCCAAAGTCTCTATGACTGCTTTGGTCACTCGTGATCTCATTTGCACGTCGTCGATTGAAAGATATTCTCCTTCTTTTCTTGATTCTTGTAAATTCTGTGCTGCGGATTCTCCAACGCCCGCCAAAGAACTGAAAGGAAGCCTTATTTTTCCGTCCTCTACAACGTATTTGTATGCATCAGATTTATATAAATCCACCGGCAAAACTTCGATTCCTCGAGCAAGCATTTCGTTTACTATTTGAAGGGTTGAATAAGCCGCATTTTCTTTTGCGCTTGCTTCTTTACCCTTAGAAAGAATTTCCGCCATTTTTCTTTTTACCGCCTCGTGGCCTTTCATTACGGTCAATCCGTCAAAATCTTCTCCTCGTACCGTAAAATAAGCTGCATAATACTCTTTCGGATAATATACTTTATACCATCCGAGTCTTAGAGTGGAAATCATATATGCCGCCGCATGAGCTTTTGGGAACATGTATTTGATTTTCATGCATGAGTCTATGTACCACTGAGGTATGTTGTGTTCTTTCAAAGTTTGCAAGTGTTCGGGAGTTAAAAGCTTTGTTGCTTTTCCTTTTCGAACAATTTCCATTATTTTGAACGCGGTCTTAGGCTCGACCCCTTTGTGCATCAAATACACCATTATGTCGTCACGAGTTCCGATAACTTCAGATATGGTGCATATACCTTTTTGAATCAACTCATGAGCATTCCCATGCCAAACGTCTGTTCCGTGTGACAACCCCGATATTTGGAGCAAATCCGAAAACGTTTTCGGTTTGCATTCCACTAGCATTTGCCTTACAAATCCGGTTCCTACTTCGGGGAGTGAGAACGTACCGGTTTCGGAATCGATATCTTTCGGACTGATTCCCAGCTCTTTTGTAGAAGTAAATAAAGACATAACTTTTTGGTCGCTCATAGATACGTCGGTTACTTTCACTCCGGTGTAATCTTCCAGATACTTGTAAATCGACGGAACATCGTGCCCGAGTTCATCGAGTTTGCATATGGTATCATGGATAGCATGGAAGTCAAAATGTGTGGTTATATTGTCTGAGTTTTGGTCATTAGCTGGGCGTTGAACAGGGCAAAAATCGTATATTTCTTTTCCTTGTGGAACAACGACCATTCCGCCGGGGTGTTGTCCTGTTGTTCGTTTTACCCCGGTGCAGCCTTCTGCCAGTCGAATGGTTTCTGCTTTATTCAAATTTATTCCGCGTTCTTCGGCGTATTTTTTCGTGAATCCTATCCCGGTTTTTGTCGCGATTGTGCCGATTGTTCCAGCTTTGAAAACGTTATCTTTTCCGAATAGCGTTTCGGTATATCTATGAGCATCATTTTGGTATTCTCCCGAGAAATTTAAGTCTATATCCGGTGTCTTATCTCCGTCAAATCCCAAAAAGGTTTCAAAAGGTATATCATGTCCGTCTTGCTTTAATGTTTCTCCGCAATTTGGGCATTCTTTTTGTGGTAAATCAAATCCCGAACCATAACTTCCGTCGGTTATGAATTCACTGTATTGGCATTTGGGGCACAAATAATGAGGAACCAATGGATTAACCTCCGAAATACCCGACATCGTCGCAACAAATGATGAACCTACAGAACCTCTGGATCCAACCAGATAGCCGTGTTTTTCAGAGTCTGCAACTAGTTTTTGAGCTATCATATAAAGAACCGAAAATCCGTGTTTGGTTATTGAATGAAGTTCTTTTTCCAGTCGTTTTTTTACAATTTCAGGTAGGGGATCGCCGTATATTTTTTTTGCTCTTTTCCATGTTATATCGACGAGTTCTTCCTCTGCACCCGGGATGAAAGGTGGGTATACTCCGGGCGGAATTGGCAAAATATCGTCAACACTATCTGCAATTTTGTTGGTGTTTTCTACAACTACTTCAAAAGCTTTTTCTTTTCCCAGGTACGAAAATTCCAAGAGCATTTCAGCAGTGGTTTTTAGGTAAAGAGGAGCTTGATTGTCGGCATCCGCATATCCTTGCCCTGCCATTAAAATTTTTCTATACTCGGAGTCTTCAGGGTTTAAGAAATGAACGTCACCTGTAGCTACCACTGGTATATGTAGTGTTTCGCCCAGTTTCACTACAGTTTTGTTGAATTCTTGAATTTGAGTGATGGAATTTGCAATTCCTTCTCTGAGCATGAATTCATTGTTGCCGAGGGGCTGAATTTCAAGGTAATCATAAAATTTGGCTATCTCGAGCAAATCTTCCCACGGACGTCCACCGGTTATTGCGCGGAATAATTCTCCGGATTCACACGCACTTCCTATTATCAATCCCTCACGATGCTTTATCAATTGGCTTTTGGGAATCCTTGGCTTTTTGTAAAAATATTTAAGATGCGCCATTGAAATTAATTTGTATAAATTCTTGAGCCCTGTTTGATTTTTGACTAATATGCTCATGTGGTGCGAAATGGCTTTCTTTGCGTCATTTCCCGCTAAAGAAGTGTTTATTTCTTGGAGTGTGGATATATTTTTATTTTTTGAAGCTATTTTTAAAAGCTCAATCAAAATATATGCCAGCGCTCGGGCGTCATCCGAAGCCCTGTGATGATTAAATTCAGGTATTTTTAAAAACTTAGCTACGGTATCCAATTTGTGATTTTTTATGCTCATGATAAGCGCCCTGCTCATAGGAACAGTATCTACATATGTAAAAGAAAAATCTATTCCTAATCTTTTAGTGGCGGCTTTTATGAAGGAAACATCGAAATTAGCGTTATGAGCCACAAGAACAGGAGAATCTTTGCAGAAGTCTATGAAATTTTTAATTGCAATATCTTCCGTGGGTGCGCCTTTAACCATGTCGGATGTAATCCCGGTTACTTCTGTTATTCTTTCAGGCACAGGAATTTTTGGGTCTACAAATGTGCAGAATTCATCTTGTATCACGTTGTTTTTAACTCTTACCGCACCTATTTCTATTATCTTGTCGCTTTTAGCGTTAAATCCCGTGGTTTCAAGGTCAAAGCATATGTATTCGTCATCGAAATTCCTGTTGTCATCTCCGGTAACAATAGGGAGCATATCATTTACAAAATACGCTTCCACTCCATATATCATTTTAAAATTGCCGCCGTCTTTGTTTATAGCTTTTACGGTGTTCATTGCCTCGGGATATGCCTGAGCTACACCGTGGTCGGTTATCGCCACAGCAGCGTGACCCCATTCATTGGCTTTTTCAATTAATTTTGCAGCCGGTGTCATTCCGTCCATAGCGGACATATTCGTGTGAAGGTGCAGCTCTACTCTTTTTTTCGGAGCATTGTCAACTATTTTGTATTTTGAAATTGTATTTATATTTTTCGGACGCATAACGATATCTCTTTCGTATTTATCGTCGCAAATTTCGCCATATACGAGAATCGTTTGACCTTTTTTTAATTTTTCAAGATATGCGGATTTATTTTTGTTTTCTATAATTTTTAATATCAAAGACCCCGTATAATCGGTTATATAGACAGTATAAATTACTTTGCTCCCATCCCTGGTTTCGTGAGAGTCGGTCGAAAAAATATCTCCCCACACGCAAACATTTCCGGCATCGATACTTATTTCACGTATAGATATCGGTTCTTTTTTTATGATGTTTCCGTACAGAAGTTTCGAAGAGCCAGGAATTATTTTTGGGAGCAGATTATCTTTATCCCTTACTTCTATGAACGCATCTTTATTGATTTTTTCGGGCTCTTGTTTTTTTTCGGTTGGCTTTTTTGGAGGGGGTGGCGGCGCGGCAACAGTGGGCTCAGAGGTTTTTTTGTCTATGTTATCTTTTTTAATTTCTTTTTCAATAAAAATTACATTTACCGGCGCTGATATATGCTGCGAAATAAAAACGCTTAATTTTTTATTCATATTTTTTTGCATTAGAAAATCTTTTCCGCCGTGATATAAGTATACTTTTATATCTTCGTTTTCTTTTGTGGCTTCAAAATCTTTGAACACTCTTTTTAGGGTAGGGGATGAGAGCGCAAATTCTTGAATTATATTTTTAAAATTTTTTTCATTTTCAACTTTAGAAACAGAGGGAATTATTATTACTTCTTTTAAATTTAAATCGGATTGAAGTAATAATTTTTTTGCTTCTGATAATTCTTTTTCAGGTACATCCTCTGAAAAATTTAAATTTATTTTAATCCTGCGATTTTTTTTATCTACATTCAAAGACTCTATGTCTGCCTTAGCCATAGAGTCTCCAAAAGACGAAATGTCTATATAATCTTCAAAAAAATTTACAAATTTTTTCAATTTATTTCTTCCTTATTTTTATTTATTTTTTAAATCCATGGATTTTATTTCTTTTATGAGCTCCTCTACCAAATCGTTTTCTGGAACCTTTTTAATTATTTTGCCTTTTTTGAATATTATTCCCATGCCGTCAGCTCCTGTTATGCCTATGTCAGCGTCTTTGGCTTCACCCGGTCCGTTGACAACGCAACCCATTATGGCTACTTTCAGGTCGGCGGGATAATTTTTCAGCTTATTTTCAACTTCTTCCGCAATTTTGATAAGATTTATTCTGGTTCTTCCGCAAGTTGGGCAAGAAGTGAATCTAATCCCTGATTTCCTGAGCCCCAATGATTTCAATATTTCAAACCCGGTTTCAATTTCTTTAACAGGCGAAGCCGTCAAGGATACCCTTATCGTGTCTCCGATTCCGTCGAGCAGTAGGGAACCTATTCCTATTGAAGATTTTACAATACCAGATTTTTCGGTTCCTGATTCGGTTACTCCCAAATGCAAAGGATAGTCACATTTAGAAGCCACCAAACGGTTTGCTTCGACAGTTCTATATACGTCAGAGGCTTTTATCGAAATAATTATGTCGTTAAAATCATATTTTTCAAGTAAAGAAGCATTGTACAAAGCGCTTTCTGCCATTGCTTCAGCGCTTGGCGAATCATATTTTTTCAGTATATGTTTTTCGATTGACCCGGAGTTCACTCCTATGCGTATCGGGATTTTATTTAAGTTGCAAGCTTTGGCTATTTCTTTGATTTTGTCTTCGCTGCCTATATTCCCGGGATTAATCCTTATCTTATCGATTCCTGCAGCTATCGCCTCGAGCGCAAGCTTGTAGTCAAAATGAATATCAGCTACAAGCGGAATATCCACTTTGCTTTTAATTTTATCAATAAGTGCAACAGCCTCCATATTCGGAATGGCTATCCTCAGTATTTCGCACCCTGCTTGTTTTAGCTCCGCAGCTTGCATGATGCTTTTTTCAATGTCGTAGGATGGAATATTAATCATAGATTGAACTGCTACAGGATTATTTCCTCCTATTTTAATTTTACCTATATTTATAGTTTTAGACAACCGCCTCATATAAGTGCCTTCCTTTGTGTTGATTATGCTTTTCCGATTAATTTTAATATATCTGAATAAGACATCCAAATCATAAATAATATAAATAGGACGAATCCTATTGTATGCACGAGTCCTTCGTATTTTGGATTTATTTTCTTTCCTGTTATGAGTTCAACGAATAAGAACACGAGCCTTCCTCCGTCAAGAGCTGGTAGGGGAAGTAGGTTGAAAATTCCCAGGTTTATGGTTATTATTGCCATGATGTTTATGATGTTAATTACAGCTACGAAAGCGCTAAATTTTAGTCCTTCATTAGTTATTTTCCCAATTTCTGAAGCTATCCCTATAGGTCCCGAAGTCTTTTTAAGAGATATTTTCCCTGTGACTAGCCCTCCAAGACTTCTCCAAACTGTTTTTATCGTAGAAGCAGTTTCTGAAAATGTTGCTTTTATAAGATTTATAAAATTTTTCTCAATAGGTTCAACGAAGAAATCAATTTCCGCAGGTGAACTTTCACCATTGTTTTCGCTGGTTTTGAATTTTACGTTTTCAAGATTTATAATTTGGCCGTTTCTGCGTACTTCTATATCGAACTCCGAGTTGCCAAAAGCTGCAATGTTAAATGCTATGTCTCTAAACGTGTGTACTTTTGAATTATTTATTTTTAAAATTTCATCTCCAACCATTAACCCAGTTGATGAAGAAACAGCGTTTTTTTCGAAAGATTTTATAGTAGTGGATGCAATGGCAGGGGAGTTAATTAGCAGAATAAAAGTAAGCACAAATCCAAGCACCAAATTCATAATTCCGCCCGAGGCAATGATCAGTATTTTTTGCCAGGCTTTTTTCCCTTCAAAAGAACGTGGATTATCACTATGTTGGTCTTCGCCTTCCATTTCGCAGAACCCGCCTATTGGTAAGGCTCTTAAAGAAAAAATAGTTTCTCCTTTTTGAAATTTAAATACTCTAGGCCCCATTCCCAAAGCGAATTCATTAACCTGAACCCCGAATTTTTTTGCCCAAAAAAAGTGACCTAATTCGTGTAAAAAAATAATTAAATTGAAAAGCAAAATTGCGAATATTATTAAAAGTACTATCAATTTCATACACTCCTTTTGTTTTTTAAACTATAGATTTTATAAATTCTCTTGTGACTTTATCAGCGCAAAGAATATCACTTACAGAGCTTATTTGTGCGCTTTGAATGCTTTCTTGAGATTTTTTTATTAGGCTTATTATTTCTGTAAATTTTATTTTATTTTCCAAAAATAATCTCACTGCTTCTTCGTTTGCGGCATTAATAATTGCAGTTGAAGTTCCACCTTGTTTGACCGCTTCTTTGCATATTTTTATTGATTCAAAAGCATCGTAATCAGGTTCAAAAAATGATATATTTTTAAGCTTTGACAAATTAAGTTCCGGAACAGAAGTGTCTTTCCGTTCAGGATAAGTTATTGCGTAGGCTATAGGAGTTTTCATGCTGGGAGTTCCCATTTGAGCTATGATTGAATTGTCCGCGTATTCAACCATTGAATGTACTATGCTCTGAGGATGAATAACAACATCGATTTTATCTTCGGGAACGCCAAACAGATGCATAGCTTCTATGATTTCAAACCCTTTGTTCATCATAGTTGCGGAATCTATCGTTATTTTGGAACCCATTTTCCAGCTGGGATGATTCAAAGCCTGGTCAAGTGTTACATTTTCTAATTCCTTTTTTGATTTTCCAAAAAACGGTCCGCCTGAGGCCGTTAATATTAGCTTTTTTATTAAATTTTTGTCTTTACAACATTCCAAACATTGGAATATTGCGCTGTGTTCGCTGTCAACCGGCAAAATTTTTATATTTTTTTCTTTTGCCGCATTCATAACATAATCTCCGGCCACCACCAGAGTTTCTTTGTTCGCGAGTGCTATATCTTTTTTTGCTTCAATGGCGCTTAGTGTAGGCAAAAGTCCTATCATTCCCGAAACCGCTGTAATAACTAAATCCGACTCTGAATACGACGCCACTTCACAAAGACCATCGATTTTACTTAAAATTTTAGTATCGGTATCTTTTACTGCATCTTTAAGAATTTTTGCCTTTTTTTCATTGTAAACCGCTGCGATTTTCGGTTTAAATTCCCGAATTTGTTTTTCAAGCAAGTCAATATTATTATTCCCTGATATAGCGCTAACCTTTATTCCGAGAGCCTTGGCAACTTCTAAAGTTTGAGTTCCTATAGAACCTGTGGAACCAAGTATTGATAAATTTTCTTTCATAATTTTCAACTCTTTTAATGTATTATGTTTATAAATTTTAAAAATATCAGCACATAAGGCGCAACAAAAATCACACTGTCAAACCGATCCAAAATTCCTCCGTGCCCGGGCATTAAGTTTCCAAAATCTTTGACTCTGTATTTTCTTTTTATTACCGAAAAACACAAATCTCCAAGCGTTGATATTGCCGAACCAAATAATGCAAGAATTACAATCAAAAAGTAATTTATGGTGTGTCTTTGTGAAAATACCAGACTATTAAAAACATAAGCTATGATTACCAGACAAGAAACGCAAGTGATAACCCCACCGATGAATCCCTCTATGGTTTTTTTGGGGCTTACATTCGGGCAGAGTTTGTTTTTCCCTAAAAATTTTCCGAAAAAATACGCGCCTGTATCCGATATCCACGCAATTGCCAGCGCTAAAAAAACATAGAAGCTGCCGTAATTTATTCCAAGTATCCTAAGCTCAGTGAGACTTCCAAACCCAAAAGTTATTATTATTGCCATTGTATACGTAACAGCTGCGTCCTGCAAACTTAAAGAAGGATTAGTTATGAGCAGGCAAAAAATCACAAGCGTGTACGCATACAAAGCAATTTGCCAAGCAAGATAATTCCCAATCAGCGGCAAAACCGAGATGAATATTAAAGTGAAAAAAACCAAAGGGTAGTTCTTGGATAAATTCATTACCGAAAAAATTTCATTCATAGCTATAATCGAAATAATTGCCGTGGTTATACTTATAATAAAGGGGTAATTGTGTGAAAAAAGCAAAACTACAAATGCAAAAATTGCTCCGGTAATTCCTGATATTATTCTTTTTGACATTTTCAAGCACCTCCAAAGCGTCGAGTTCTCCGAAAATATTCGTTTATTGCCTTGTCAAATTCCTCAGGAGAAAAATCAGGCCAGAGCACTTCGGTACTGTAAAATTCCGCATATGCTGATTGCCAAAGCATAAAATTTGAAAGCCTTTTTTCTCCCGCGGTTCGTATTACAAAGTCTATGTCAGGTTGATCATATGTATAAAGATTTTCTTGCAGAGTGTTTTCATTGATATCTTCTACTGAAATTTCATTTCTCAAAATTTTTTCCGCAATTTTTTTAACGGCATTCGTGATTTCGTTTCTGCTGCCGTAGTTCATCGCAATATTAAGGTTTAATCCGGTGCGGTCTTTCGTTTCAAATTCTATTGTTTTTATTAAATCTTGAATGTCTTTTGAAAAAGAAGATATATCACCCAAGAATTTTACTTTCATATTCTCGTTCGAAAATTCCCTCATGGATTTTTTTAAATATTTTTTAAATAGAAACATAAGAGCAGAAATTTCAGTCTTCGAACGTTTCCAATTTTCAGTGGAAAAAGCATATACGGTAAGATGTTTAAGTCCAAGGTTGTTGGCATATTTAGCTATATTTTCAAAAACCTTTGCTCCGGAGGAATGACCTGCGGAAGCAGGTAGACCATGGCTTTTAGCCCACCTGCGATTTCCGTCCATTATTATTCCTACGTGCAAAGGCAATTTGGCGCTTGAACTTTTACTTTCCATAAATATAACTCCAAAGCTTTTATTTTACAAAGACAAAATTTGTTTGCTTTTTGCAGAAGATAACGAATCGATTTCTTTACAATATTTGTCTGTTAATTCCTGAACTTTCTTTTCTCCGCGGTTCATTTCATCTTCGGTAATTTCAGAACTTTTTTTCATATTTTTTATTTTATCTATAGCGTCTCTTCTTATGTTTCTTATCGAAATTTTTGAATCCTCTGCAATTGCCGATACTTCTTTGGAAATTTCTTTTCTTCTCTCCTCGGTTAATTGAGGGAAGATAAGACGAATTATTTTTCCGTCATTTTGAGGATTAATTCCCAAATCTGATTTTTGGATCGCCTTTTCGATTCCGGATAATATGGATATATCCCAAGGCTGAATTACAAGGATTCTTGCTTCAGAAACCGAAATTGCTGCAACTTGATTTATCGGTGTAGGCGAGCCGTAATAGTCTACGCTTATTTTGTCAAGTACTGCTGGATTAGCTCTTCCTGCTTGAATCGAAGCATATTCTGAAACTAATCTGTCGCAGGTATTTTTCATACGGTTTTGAGTATCTGATATAAGGTTATTCATAAATTTTTCCTCCACATATTTATATTATTTATTTTTATTTTGCCAAAGTTCCTACATTTTCGCCGCTTATTGCCCTGATTATGTTTTCAGGATCCTTAAGACTGAACACCATTACGGGTATGTTATTGTCTCTGCACATAGAAGCTGCGGTGCTGTCCATAACTTTTAAATCTTTCGATAAAATTTCTCCAAAAGATACCTCTGTATATTTTTTTGCATTCGGATTTGTCTTTGGATCAGAATCATAAACCCCGTCAGTGTTGGTGGCTTTAAATATTATTTCTGCATTAATTTCAGCTGCCCTTAGCGATGCTGCAGTGTCTGTTGAAAAGAACGCATTACCTGTGCCATAGCCAAATATTACCACTTTTTTATTTTCAAGATGATTAATCGCTCGGGCAGGTGAGTAATATTCTCCGATCTGCGGGAAAGGTATTGCCGTCATAACAACAGCTTCCACTCCAAGCTGTTCCAATGTATCCTGAAGTGCTACAGCATTCATTACGGTTGCAAGCATACCGATATTGTCCGCTTTAACACGATCCATCGTGCCGCTGCTTCTGCCTCTCCAAAAATTTCCTCCGCCTACTACTATGGCTATTTCCGAACCGGTTTCAACGCATTTTTTAATCATTTCGCAGGTTTCTTTTACCGCATCAAAATCAATGCCGTGTTTTTGGCTTCCTGCCAATGCTTCGCCGCTTATTTTAAGTAAAAATCTTTTATATTTGGTTTTCAAAATTATCCACGCTCCAATGAATGTAAATTATTTTACCATTAATATTTTACATGAACAAAAATACTATGTAAATACCTTTAAGTGATATGATATGAAATTAATTCTCAAAAACTATTGACTTTTTTAATATTTGTATCATAATTCTATAGTGGAACCTGATATAAAATAACATAAGTAAAGTGGGGTGCTTAATCACTATGGAAGACATGATAAAACGCATAATAGAACTTGATCGCATGGCCAAAGAAAACCTCACGCGTGCTAACCAGCTCAAAGTAGATTCAGAACAAAAAATAAGTGACATAAAAGAGCAGAAAAGAGCTGAGTACTTAGAACGTGCACGAGCAAATATAAAATCGCTCGAAAAAGAAGAAAAAGTTAACGCGTGTCTGAGGCTTAAAGTAATTGAAAACTCCTACAGACAAAAATATGACCGCATAGAAGAAATTTATGCGAAAAATAAAAACAATTGGGTCAAAACCATTGTAAACAGGGTCATCGAAGACTAAGATAAGCACATGCTTTTATAATTTTCAGTAAATGGTGGTGAAACAAAGCGAGATAGGTACCTAAAAATTCTTGCTTGAAAAATTATGATTTCATACGCTTCAAATGCAGTACTTTCTAAAGCTCGCGCGATGTACGGAAAAGGTATAAAAGAGAAAAATTATTCTGACCTTTTAGCTTGTAGGAGTATCCCGGATGTTGCATCATACCTGAAGAGAAAGACAAGATATTCCGATGTTTTAAGCGGAATAAATGAAAATAATCTGCATAGGGCAGAGCTTGAAAATCAGCTTAAACTCAAATTGTTTTTGGATTTTGAGGCTTTGGGTCGCTACGATATTTCAGTCGGAGAACACTTTTCAGAATATATAATTGCTCGAGCCGAAATCGAACAAATTATGCACAGCTTGATGCTATTAACCGCAGGAAAGTCCGGCGAATACATCCATACTATTCCGGCGTTTTTTTATAGTCACGCAAAATTTGATTTAAAAGAGCTTGAACATATAAAAAATTATGATGATTTTCTGAAAGTGGTTAGGCGGTCGGAATATTACAAAATTTTAGAACCGTTTAAACCCAAAAAGGGCGAGCTGATAAATTTGACATTTATAGAAACTGCTCTTTATAACTATCTTTATAAAGTGGTTTTCGATGTCATAAATAAATATGTAAAAGGCAGCGCCAAAAAAGAGCTTACTGATTTTTTCAAACTATATATAGACCTTAGCAATCTTGTTAGAATAGTAAGAATGAGAAAATTTTACGATTTAGAGCCTGAGTATATGATTTCCGCTTTGATAAGTCATGGAACTTTAGGTGAAGATAAGTTAAAGAAATTTATATTTTCTCCTAATACCAAACAAATGATGTCAGACATGAAAAATACAAAAATGGGTAAAAAATGGTTTTCAAGAGGGCTTGATGTAATAGATAAGGTCCCTTTGAATATGCGTTTCGACAAATGTCGCCATAACATAAGATTTTCTATGTCTCCTCCGATTGTTCTTATGTCATATATATTCTTAAAAGAGATAGAAATCATAAACATTACAAATATTATCGAAGGAATAAAATATAGGCTTCCTTCCGAAGAAATAAAAAAAATGTTGATTATGTAAGATTATATAAACTAAATGAAAAAGTGAGGTAGAAAAGATGTCAGTATCTAAGATGAGTTTTATCAGCATGATAGGTCCTATGCAGCAACTCGATGAGCTTATCAATATCTGTGGAGAATCTGGGGTATTTGAACCCGACAACGTTTTTTCTTTTTATTCCAATACTGAAAAATTTTCGGCAATTTCTGAAGAAAATCCCTATGCTGAACCGTTAAAAAGCTTGAAAAGCAGTGTGGATGCCTGTGGTGGTAAACTTGAAGATGTAGATATAACAGGCTTTTATATCAGCAAGAGTAAAATCGATAGGTACACAAATTATATTTCTGAAAATCTAGAAAATTTAATTGACCAAAAAAGAAAGCTTTATGCGGAATTTTCTAAAAATAAAGAAGAAATAGAAAAATTAAAACATTTTTACGGGCTGAATACAAACATAGATGAAATATTATCTTGCGAATGCACAAAAGCGCATTTCGGAAGAATGCCCCGAAGCAGCTACATGAAATTTGCCGAGGTTTCTAAACGTTATTCCGAAAATGGCATAGAACTCATGTTCTTTCCGTTTGGTGCAGACGAGAATTATCAATGGGGAATTTATTTTTCTTCGGTTGACAATCCGGGCGAAACTGATCGAATTTTTTCATCGCTTTATTTTGAGTCTGTGGATATAGAATCTTGTGAACAATCTCCGTATGAAAGAATTTCTTATCTTCAAAATCTTAATATGGAAATTTACAAAAAGATTGATGAAACCGAAAAGAAGATCAGTACTTTCTGGAATTCTCAAAAGAACCAGTGCATGAAATTTTATACAAAGCTCAAGCAGCTCAGCGCTTATTTTGAGATAAAATCTTATGCAGCCCAGTATAATAATACTTTTATTTTGGTAGGTTGGGTTCCGCAGGAAAATTTGGAGGACTTCAAAGCAAAAATAAGCAAAGTCAAGTCGCTTGAATACTCAACCGAAAAAGGCGAAAATATTCTGGAGCATCAACCACCCGTAAAACTAAAGAATAGAAAAATATTCAGACCTTTTGAATTCTTGGTTGATACCTATGGAACGCCATCGTATAACGAAATGGATCCCACAGCGTTTGTTGCCATAACATATACGCTCTTGTTTGGAATCATGTTTGCGGACTTGGGTCAAGGAATTTTGGTTTCGATAGTTGGATACTTAATGTGGAAATTCAAAAACATGGCGCTTGGAAAAATGCTTATTCCTTGCGGAATATCTTCGGCAATATTTGGAACATTTTTTGGTTCGGTTTTTGGATTCGAACACGCACTCGATCCTTTTTATAAAAATGTGCTTGGCATGAAAGGCAAACCTATTGAAGTTATGGATGCTTCCAGCACCGATAAAATTATTTATTCAGCGGTTGCAATCGGAATAGTGCTTTTAGTGGTTTCTATGTTACTTGGTATATATTCCCTTCTAAAGAGAAAAAATTACGGCGAAGCAATTTTCGGTTCAAAAGGTTTATGCGGGATAATCTTTTATATTTCACTTATATTTATGGTTGTTGATATGGTGGCTCTTCATACCGAGATTGTTGGAACCGCATATGTAATTTCACTTTTGATTTTGCCGCTTATCATTTTAATGTTCAGCGAAATACTTATAAAAATTGTAAATAAAGAAAAAAATTGGAAGCCCGAAAGCTGGGCGGATTACTTGCCTCAAAGCTTTTTTGAACTTTTTGAAGTAGTTCTAAGCTATGTGACCAACACAATGTCATTTTTAAGGGTCGGCGCATTTGTTTTAGTTCATGCCGGAATGATGATGGTTGTTTTCACCATAGCTGATATGTTGCCCGGAAGCGGATATATAATCGCTGTGGTAATAGGAAACATAGTCGTTACTGCTTTGGAAGCTCTTGTAGCTGGAATACAGGTTGTAAGATTGGAGTTTTACGAAATGTTCAGCAAATTCTTTGAAGGTCAAGGTCGTCCGTTTACTCCTGTAACAGCAGAAGAAGTTTTAAATTAAAAAATTTGAAAAATTTAATAAAAAAATATTATAAATTATTTGGAGGTTTTTATTATGTCAACTTTATTATTTATTATTCCAACACTTTTAATCGTAGCCGGAGCTTTTATTGCTATAAAACTTGTTAAACGCGGTGTAAGTAAAAAGAAAGCAGTATTATTTCAAATTGGTACAGCAGCACTCGTTATGGGAATTTGTTTAATGTCTTCAGTAAAATCAGCATATGCATCCGAAACAAAAAAAGCCGAAGCAACAACTTCTGCTTCTCAATCTGCTGACTCAGGTTCAAAAGCTATGGCTTTTGGTATCGGTCTCGCAGCAGCAGCATTGGTTACAGGATTATCAGGAATCGGCGGCGGAATCGCTGTTGCATCTTCAGCTCCTGCAGCAATCGCAGCAACATCCGAAAATCCTAAAGCATTTGGTAAATCCCTCATAATGGTTGTTTTAGGTGAAGGTATCGCACTTTATGGTCTTTTGATTTCCATAATGATATTCAGCAAACTTGACCAATTGGGGTTAGGAGCGTAGTAATATGCGTTTTGAACTTATAAGCGACAATACCGATACATTAGTAGGAATGCGTTTAGCAGGAATAAAAGGCATTATGGCAAAAAAAGCCGATGAAGCCGAAAGAGCGCTTAAAGAAGCGGTTGAAAAGCAAGATGTGGCAGTAGTCCTTATAACAGAACCTCTTGCCAAGCTTTGCGCAGAGCTTATACACAGTTTGAAAAGTACACATAAAACTCCTTTGATAATAGAAATTCCTGACGGAAGGTCACAAGGAAGTAAAAAAGATTCTATAACTCGCTATATACGTGAGGCTATCGGACTTAAAATTTAGGTTTAAGGGGGGGCGAAAGGATGCATAAAAGCTTTAAATCAAGTAATTTCTTAAATGCAATTGATAAATATGCAAAAAAGCGCAGAAATAAAATTACGGACGAAATAAAAGAAATTGAAGAAAAAGAATTAAAAAAAGCTGAAGCCGAGATAGTTGAAGATATAAACGGCATGATTCAAAAAGAGCTTGTGAGCATGAAAAATAAAATCGTAATAGAAGTTTCTCACAAGGAGCTTGAAGAAAGAAAAAAAGTTTCTCAAAGGCGCCGTCAAATGATAAAGGACATGTTCAGGGAATGCCGAGAAAAGCTCATAGAATATTCTGCTTCAGAAAAATATTTAGATTCTATGAAGCGTTATGCTTCTAAGATTTCTGAGGTTCTTACAGAAAATAATACAAAGTTAATCGTGAAAAATGATGACTTAAAATACGCAGATGAAATAAAAAAAGCATTCGGAAGAGAGTGCGAGGTTTGCGCCGAAGAAGATATTATAATTGGCGGAATAAGAGGTTATAACGAAAGCATGGGACTCATAGCCGATGAAACTCTTGACGCCAAATTAAAAGAGCAAGAAGATTGGGCTGCAGAAAATTTTGGTGTATTGCTTGTTTAAAAATAACTAAAATATTAAATAGGAGGGGTAAGCGCCGGCGGTTTTTAAGCTATGTTAAGCGCTTCTGTGACTAATATGAATGAAAATAATGTTATATATGGAATAAACGGCCCTGTCGTAACCGTAAAAGGCACAAAGTCATTTTCTATGATGGAAATGGTCTACGTAGGCAATGAAAAACTTATTGGTGAAGTAATAGGAGTTGCAGATGATTTCACAACCATACAGGTCTACGAAGAAACTACCGGATTACGTCCGGGCGAGCCTGTTGAAGGCACAAAAGGCCCTATGAAGGCATGCCTTGGCCCTGGAATACTTAATAATATTTTCGACGGAATCGAACGTCCTCTAAAAGCAATCGAAGAAAAAAGCGGTTCTTTTATAGCAAGAGGATGCAGCGTGCCGTCTCTTAATCAAGATAAATTATGGGATACAGAAATATATGTGAAGAAAGGCGATTATTTAGAGCCTGGGACTATCTATGCATCTTGTCCCGAAACTTCTATAATTACGCATAAATGTATGGTTCCTCCCGATGTTAGCGGAGAAGTAGTAGAAGTGGCTTCGAATGGACCTCATAAGGTATCCGATACAATCGTTAAGATTAAGGATGAAAAAGGTAATATCAAATGCCTGACGCTTTGCCAATACTGGCCGATAAGATTTGCAAGACCTATAAAAGAAAGGCTTGCTTCCAATATTCCTCTCATAACCGGTCAGAGGATTATAGATACTCTTTTCCCGGTCGCCAAAGGTGGTGCCGCAGCAGTTCCAGGTGGATTTGGTACCGGAAAAACCATGACTCAGCATCAGCTCGCAAAATGGTGCGATGCAGATATTATCGTTTATGTTGGGTGCGGTGAACGTGGTAATGAAATGAGCCAGGTTGTTGATGAGTTTTCAAAACTTATTGACCCTAAATCAGGCAAACCCATGACAGAAAGAACCGTTCTTATCGCAAACACTTCAAACATGCCCGTAGCAGCGAGGGAAGCTTCAATTTATACAGGAATTACTCTTGCAGAATATTACCGTGACATGGGCTATGACGTTGCAATTATGGCCGACTCGACATCTCGTTGGGCAGAGGCTTTGAGGGAAATTTCGGGACGCTTGGAAGAAATGCCAGCCGAAGAAGGTTTCCCGCCGTACTTGCCGTCAAGACTTTCGGAATTTTACGAAAGAGCAGGTCGAGTTAAAACTTTGGGAGAAAACGAAGGTTCCGTAACGATAATAGGCGCTGTTTCGCCTCAAGGATCTGATTTCTCCGAACCTGTAACTCAAAATACAAAAAGATTCGTAAGATGTTTCTGGGCGCTTGATAAAGCTCTTGCATACGCGAGACACTATCCTGCGATAAATTGGATTAACAGTTATAGTGAATATTTTGTTGATTTAGACCCATGGTACATTAAAAATTATGGAGAATCTTTTGTAAAATATAGAAAGAAAATTGCCTCTATTTTAAGCGAAGAAGATAAACTCATGGAAATTGTAAAATTGGTTGGCGCGGACGTTCTCCCTGATGACCAAAAGTTGATAATAGAAATCGCAAAAGTTATTCGTGTAGGATTTTTGCAGCAGAACGCTTTCCATAAAGACGATACATTTGTTCCTCTAAATAAGCAGAAAAAGATGATGAAAGCTATTTTGTATCTTCACAAGCGTGTACGTCAGTTAATTTCGGCATCTATACCGATTTCAAAAGTTCTTGAAACAGGAATTTTTGATAAGCTTACGCGTATTAAGTATGATGTCCCGAATGATGAACTCGAAAAATTTGACGACTACAAAAAAGAAATTGATGACGTCATAGACAAAATTATAAATAACAAGATTTAATTGTACGGAGGTGAAACGATTATGGTACTTAATTATGTTGGACTCAAAGAAATAAGCGGTTCTCTTATAGTTTTGGAAGGTGTTGAGGGCGCATCTTACGAAGAAGTTGTGGACATTAAACTCGAAGATGGTTCTTACAGAAAAGGGAGAATCGTTCAAATCGAAGGAGATAAAGTTGTTGTGCAGGTGTTCGAGGGCACTCACGGAATTTCTCTTTCAAATACAAAAGTTAAACTTAAGGGAAAGCCCATGGAAATTTCGCTTTCTCCCGAAATTTTGGGGCGTGTGTTCAATGGTTCCGGCGAACCTATTGATAATTTAGGGAAAGTTTTCCCGCATAAAAAAATGAATATAAACGGAACGCCTATCAACCCGATAGCTCGTATTTATCCTCGAAATTACATCAACACGGGTATATCCGCAATTGACACTTTGTCAACTCTTATAAGAGGGCAAAAACTCCCGATATTTTCAAGTTCAGGGATGAAGCACAATGAGTTAGCGGTTCAAATTGCCCGCCAGGCTAAGCTTTCTGGCGACGATAACAGCAACCTTGCAATTGTTTTTGCTGCTATGGGCGTAAAAAACGATGTAGCTGAGTATTTTAGAAGAAAATTTGATGAATCGGGCGTCATAGAGAGAGTTGTAATGTATTTGAACCTTTCGAATGACCCGGTAATCGAAAGAATTTTGACCCCCAGATGTGCTCTTACAACGGCTGAATATCTTGCTTTTGAACTCAATATGCATGTTCTTGTTATAATGACAGACATGACTTCATACGCCGAAGCTCTTAGGGAATTCAGCTCTTCAAAAGGCGAAATTCCGGGAAGAAAAGGTTATCCGGGATATCTTTATTCTGATCTTGCGTCACTCTATGAACGTGCCGGAATGGTTAAAGGGAAAACCGGTTCTGTAACTCAAATTCCTATTTTGACCATGCCTAATGATGATATTACTCATCCACTTCCTGACCTTACAGGATACATCACTGAAGGTCAAATAGTTTTGGATCGCTCAATAGACAGAAAAGGATATTATCCGCCGATTTCTGTTCTTCCGTCACTCTCGAGGCTCATGAAGGACGGCATAGGCGAAGGCTACACGCGTGCCGACCACCCCGAACTTGCGAATCAGCTTTTTGCTTCGTACGCAAAAGTTCAGGACGCAAGAGCATTAGCGTCGGTTATCGGCGAAGAAGATTTATCACCGATAGATAAACTCTATATTAATTTCGGAAAAGCATTTGAGAAACAATTCATAAATCAAGGCTTCAATGAAAATAGATCCATTGAGCGCAGCTTGGAGTTGGGCTGGAGACTTATTTCAACTCTTCCTCGTCAGGAACTCGACAGAATAAGCAGCGAAACTCTCGATAAATACTATATTGAAGATAAGGATTTATTGGAGCGAAAAAATAAAATAGATTTCTTGGATGAAGTTGAATCCGACGATAACGATGATGATATCGACGATAATGATGATAATTAATCTAAAGGGAGGTTTACCTAGATGTCTTTACAATTGGCTCCCACAAAAGGAAACTTGATTGCTACGAAAAAATCATACGCACTAGCTAAGCTGGGGTTTGATCTTTTAGACCGCAAGAGAAATATCCTGGTTCGTGAAATGATGGCGCTTATTGACAGAGCCGAGGAAATTCAAAATAAGATAGATTCCACATATCAAAAGGCTTTTTCTACCTTAAAAAAAGCCAACATCGCTTTGGGAGTTTGTGAAGAACTTTCGCAGGCAATTCCCGAAGAACAGGGGCTTAGTATTTCTTTTAAAAGCGTTATGGGTGTGGAGATCCCTATTATAAATTTCAAAGAACAAAAAATAGATGGAATACCATTTGGTTTGTATTCTTCGAATTCCGACCTTGATAAGGCCTATTCCTGTTTTAGAGAAGTCCTTCAGCTTACTGCAAATTTAGCCGAAGTAGAAACCAGTGCGTATTTGCTTGCTCGTGACATCAAAAAAACCCAAAAGCGAGCAAATGCTTTGAAAAATATCATGATACCTCGATTTGAAACTCTTATAAAATCCATTACCGATGCCTTGGAAGAAAAAGAACGAGAAGAATTTTCGAGGCTAAAAGTTATAAAAAAGAAGAAATAATTTTACTCATTAAAAAATCTTCGCCCACTTACGGCGAAGATTTTTATATGTACATTAAAATATATATAAAAATCATTTATATTGTTGAAATTATATAAATATGTGCTATAATTACTGTGTTGAATAATAATTATTTTGGAGAAGGGTGATATAAATGTCTGAAAACGAGAAGAATTTATTTCGAAAAAGCAGCCTAGAAAGAGTTTCTTCCCCTGAGCAACTCAATGAGTATATCAAAGTTACAAATCCGAGCTTGATAGTGATTTTAGTAACAGTTTTTGCTATGATTTTGTCAGCGATGGTATGGATATTTGCCGGAGGCCTTCCTAAAACAGTTTCACTCGAAGGTGTAATTGTCGGCAATCCTTCGGGTACGCAAAAAGTTTACAGTTATGTTTCTATCGGAGACAGTAAGCGTTTAGCCGAAGGCATGGAAGTGCAAATTTGTCCCGAATATGCCCCGAGAGAAGAATATGGATATATAAACGGTAAAATAACTTCTATCGGCGATGAAATTGTTACCAGTCAGTATCTAAATTACAAATTTGAAAATCCTCAAATTATTTTACCGCTGATTACTGCAGCGTCAAAGGAATCTAATCTAATAGAAATAGAAATGGATATGGGAGATTGGTCAAACGAAAACGGAAAAAATATAGAAATAGTCGAAGGAACTCTTTGTGAGATTTCTGCCATAGTAGGAGAAACCAAGCCTTATGAGCTTATTTTTAAATAAAACAAAAAGGAGGAATAAGTAGTGGCTAGGAAGAAAAAAGTGCCTGTCATTATGCAAATGGAAGCGCTGGAATGCGGCGCAGCGTGTGTTTGTATGATAGCAGCGTACTACAAAAAATGGATACCGCTTACTCAGGTTCGTTCCGACTGCGGCGTATCTCGTGATGGAAGCGTTGCCAAAAATATGCTCGCTGCAGCCAGGTCGTACGGTTTCAAAACGGCAGGATATAAGCTTGAACCTGCGGCTCTTAACTCAATTACTCTGCCGGCGATAATTCATTGGAATTTCAATCATTTCGTCGTTCTTTGCGGAATCGATTATAAAAAAAATAAAGCCTATATCAACGACCCTGCAAGAGGCAGAGTGACTGTGGATATGGAAGAATTTGACCAAGCTTTTACGGGGATTGCTTTGACGATGGTTCCTACAGAAGAATTTAAGCCTGAGGGTAAGCAAAAAAGTGTAATTTCTTTTGCAAAAAGATGTTTGAAAGGCGCGGCATTTCCTTTTGTTTTGGCTATGCTTTTAAGTATCGCTGTGCTTGTAATTGATATGACTACACCAATTTTTCAAAAAATATTTATTGATAACTTGCTAAATGGTAAAAACCCCGAATGGACGTACCCGTTCCTGGGAATAATGTTTGCACTTTTAATTTTCCAAGTTTTAGTAGCGTGTGTAAGATCGTTTTATTGGCTAAAAATACAAGGTAAATTTGCCGTGACCGCGAGTGCTAATTTCATGTGGCACGTTCTAAGATTGCCAATGGACTTCTTTTCTCAAAGATATGTCGGCGATGTAGTTTCAAGGCAAGAATCCACCGCAAACATAGCGCTTACTCTCATTGAGCAAATAGCTCCGCTTGTCCCCAGCGTTGTTTCGATGTTTTTTTACCTTTTTATTATGATTAATTGGAGTTTACCTCTTACTATAATCGGACTCAGCGCAACAGTAATAAATATGCTCATAGTAAGATACACCTCCAAAAAAATACTAAATTTCCAAAGAGTTTTGGTTCCTAGTCAAGGAAAATTAGCAAGCGTAACCTATTCAGGATTTGAGATGATAGAAACCATAAAAGCAACCGGTGCGGAAAGCGGATATTTTGAAAGGTGGGCAGGGTATTATTCCAAGCAAAATAACGCCAACGTAGCCCTTGCAAAATTTACACAGTATTTTGGGCAGCTTCCTAATGTCATAGAAAGTCTGGCAAACTGTGTGCTATTGTTCTCGGGCATTTATTTGATTATGAAAGGTCAGTTTACGATAGGAATGTTAACTGCTTTCCAAAGTTATCTTTCGAGGCTTTTAAGCCCTCTCAACGACATGATGGATTTATATAAAGATATCATTGAAATGAGATGCGAAATGGAACGTGTGGAAGACGTCTTAGATTATAAAACTGATGTGGACGACAGCAAGGTAGAAATGAATCGTGATGAAAGAAAACTAAGAGGCCAATTGGAGCTTAATGATATAACTTTTGGTTACGGAAAGCTCAGCAAACCTCTCCTTGAGCACTTCAATCTATCTGTTAAACCTGGCGGATGGGTGGCAATAGTAGGTGGGAGCGGAAGCGGAAAATCTACCATTGCAAAGCTTATTACCGGGCTCTATAAACCTTGGAGCGGAGATATAAAATTTGATGGATTAAAAAGAGAAGAAATCGACCCATACAAATTTCACAGCTCGGTTTCCATGGTCGACCAAGATAAGGTTATGTTCCACGATACAATAAAAAATAACATAAGAATGTGGGATGAATCTATAGAAGATTTTGCCGTAACTCTTGCCGCAAAAGATTCCGATATACACGAAGCCATAATAACAAGGCCAGATGGATATAACCACGTACTCAGCGAAGGAGGAAAAGATTTCTCCGGCGGACAATGCCAAAGAATTGAAATTGCTCGCGCTCTGGCTCAAGAACCTACACTGATGATTCTTGACGAAGCGACTTCTGCATTGGATGCCAAAACCGAAAAGAAAGTTATGGGAAATATCCGCAAAATCGGATGCACTTGCATAGTGGTAGCTCACAGACTTTCAACAATAAGAGATTGTGATGAAATCATAGTCCTTGACAAAGGCGAAGTTGTAGAGCGCGGAACTCACGACGAACTAATGGCATTAGGCGGAAAATATAAAGAATTGGTAATAACAGAGTAAAAGGAGGGAAGACAATGGATTTTTTTGAAAATCAGATTAACCGCAGAAAAATGAGCGATTCTGAAATATTTGAAGATGCATTTTCGGATTTGCTTTCCATAATTGGTATAGAAGCTCCAAAATCTAATAAAAAAGCCAGAGGAGCAATAGGTGAGATATTAAAATATTTCGGAAAAGATATCCCCGAAGTCCCTGAAAATATTACGAGCCTTGATTCTCAGCTTGAATATATGCTTAGACCCTCCGGAGTAATGAGAAGGAGAGTTGAATTAAAAGGTCGCTGGTGGAAGGACTCAACAGGATGTTTTTTGGCAGGGACCAAAGATAATAACATAGTAGCGATTTTACCTGGAAAATGGGGAGGGTACTACTACAAAGATGCCGATGGACACCGAGTGAAAGTTGATGATAAAACAGCAAAAAATATTAACGTAGATGCGTTTTGCTTTTATAAGCCGTTCCCTCTTAAATCGTTAAAAATACGCGATTTAGTGATGTTCATGGTTAGTGTGCTTTCTCGCACAGACTTAGCCTTTATTGTAGGTTCATTGATGGTTACTAGCTTGCTGGGATTACTTTTTCCAAAATTAACAAACATAATCTACAACGATTTGGTTCCATCCGGTTCGATGTCGTTCTTGTTACCGTTTATTTCATTTTACTTAGGACTGACTTTTGGTCAATTATTCCTCGGCATCACCGACGCCATAGTTAAGTATAGGTTTCAAACCAGATTGTCTTTAAATCTAAACAGCGCTATCATGATGAGAATGTTCAGCTTGCCAACTTCGTTTTTCAAAAATTATACCGCCGGTGAACTTGCAAGCCGTATGGGTTATATCGCATCGCTTTGTAATATGATAGTTGATGCCATTTTGAATACTACTCTTAAGGCATTTTTTTCACTTGTTTTCATAATCCCTATGTGTAAGTATGCACCCGGTTTGGTGGCTCCAGGATTGCTAATTATAGTAATTATGATTGCATATTCCGTGCTTATAACTCTTTATAGGCAAAGAATATACAAAAAGAAACTGGAATTATCTCCTAAGCTTCAATCGCTTACTTATGCTCTTTTCGGCGGTATGCAAAAAATAAAAGTCACGGGTTCGGAAAAAAGAGCGTTTGCTAAATGGGCGGAGTCGTACTCCGAAGTTTCAAAGCTAGATTATTCTCCTCCTACCTTAATTAGAATAGATTCTATTATAAGTTTGATAATATCTTCCCTCGGAACAATAATCCTGTATTACTTTGCAATACAAAGTTCGGTTTCATCCGCAAATTACCTTTCTTTTAATCAGGCATATGGTGCAGTTAGCGGAGCGATAATGGCTCTTAGCGGAATGGCACTTAAATTTGCAAATTTGGGGCCGATTTTAAAGATGGTAAAGCCTGTTCTGGAGCAAGAGCCTGAATCTTGTAACGGAAGAAAAATTCCTACTTCGCTTTCGGGCGATATAGATGTTAACCATATCACTTTCAGATACAGCGAAGATGGTCCTACAATTTTGAATGATATAAATTTTAAAGTAAAAAAAGGCGAATATGTGGCTATAGTAGGTTCAACCGGCTGCGGTAAATCTACTCTCATGAGGATCCTTTTGGGATTTGAAAACCCTGAACAGGGGGCTATATACTACGGCGGAAGAGATTTAAAATCTTTAGATTTAAGGAGTGTCAGACAAAAAATAGGAGTTGTAATGCAAAACGGCTCTCTTTTCCCGGGGGATATTTTTTCTAACATAATTGTTACTTCTCCGTGGAAAAATATGGATGACGCTTGGGAAGCAGCTCGAATGGCAGGAATCGACGAAGATATAAAAGAAATGCCAATGGGCATGCATACGCTGATTTCTGAGGGCGCCGGGGGAATTTCCGGAGGGCAGAAACAAAGACTGATGATAGCTCGAGCTATTATCGGAAAGCCATCGATTCTTTATTTTGATGAAGCAACTTCCGCTCTTGATAACATCACACAAAGCCATGTCGCTAAAAGTATTTCTAATTTGAAGAGTACACGAATTGTGATCGCTCACAGACTTTCCACTATAAAAAATTGTGATAGAATTTTGGTTATGGACAAAGGCAAGATTGTCGAAGAAGGAAATTATGATTCTTTAATGGAGAAAAAAGGTCTGTTTTACGAATTGGCAATTCGCCAAGTAGTAGGATAAAAAATAAAAAATCCCTCGGGTTTCCCGGGGGATTTGTGTTTATAATTATATTCAATTACGTAATTTAATGTATAAATAGAAATACACTGTACTACGGTACAGTGCATATCTGGTGAGCCATCGGGGACTCGAACCCCGGACAACCGGATTAAAAGTCAGGTGCTCTACCAACTGAGCTAATGGCTCGTATTAAATTTGAATGGCTGGGATGGCTGGATTCGAACCAGCGAATGATGGAGTCAAAGTCCACTGCCTTACCGCTTGGCTACACCCCAACAAAAAGTGGTTTATATTAATGGGGTGGATAATCGGAGTTGAACCGATGGCCTCCAGAGCCACAATCTGGCGCTCTAGCCAACTGAGCTATATCCACCATAATTCCAATGGTGCGCCAGAAGGGATTCGAACCCCTGACCTACTGCTTAGAAGGCAGTTGCTCTATCCTGCTGAGCTACTAGCGCAGATGTCAGCACCACATTGCTGAAATAATTATACATGGAGCGGGTGATGGGAATCGAACCCACGCTATCAGCTTGGAAGGCTGAAGTTCTACCATTGAACTACACCCGCACCCCTTAGTGACAGAATTTATTCTATCACATTAATTTTAGACTGTCAACACTTTTTTTAAATTATTTTGTAAAAATATTTTTTTATTACTATTACATATTTTTTGCAAAACTATGATACTTTTTCAATATCTTTTTTTAACTTTTCTATGATTCTTTTTTCCAGTCTTGAAATATAAGACTGAGAAATTCCCAACGAATCCGCAACCTCTTTTTGCGTGTGCTCTTTCACGCCGCAAAGTCCGAATCTCATTTCCATTATCATTTTGTCCCTGTCATTTAAATTTTTTACAGCGTCATTCACCAAATTGCACTCTGCCTCTTGCTCCAATTTGCTCATTACCATATCGTGGTCGCTCCCCAAAACATCCGAAAGCAGCAGCTCATTTCCGTCCCAATCTATATTTAAAGGCTCATCTATGGAAGTTTCGTTTTTTAATTGAGTATTTTTCCTCAAAAACATCAAAATTTCATTTTCGATGCACCTTGAAGCATATGTTGCAAGTTTTATATTTTTGGTCGGAGAAAAAGTGTTGACAGCTTTTATTAGCCCAATCGTTCCGATTGAAATAAGGTCTTCCATGCAAATTCCCGAAGAGTCAAATTTTTTTGCTATATATACCACAAGCCTTAAATTATGGGTAATAAGTGGCTCTCTGACATTTCCGGGCGCACCTGAAATTATTTTCTCAATTATTTTGGTTTCTTCTTCTTTTGACAAAGGCGGCGGCAAAACTTCAGGGCCGTTTATGTAATGTACATCTTTATCGGAAACAAAAAATTTCCAAACATTATTTTTTATATTTAAAACCAGTTTTTTCCACATAAGTATAATTTTTTTCATGCTGTTTCTCTCCTTAACTAATTAATTCCGGGTTTATAAGCGCACCAATTTCTTCGGATAAAGTGCGGTCAGGGCAAATTGCTATGTATGCTTTTTTTAAGATTCCTTCGGGATTTATTATATTTTTTGGTTTAAAAGCGGGGAACACTCCACTTCCTGCTACCGTTTTGAATGGCACCATCCTTATTGGATATTTGACTTCATAACTTGATATGTTGTTTGTATTTTGATAATAATTATCCAGCAATCCAAGGAGCTTTGGAGGAATTATTTTTTCTGCCGTACTTTTTCTAACAATTATCACAGGCAGATTTGAAAACGGCTCTCTTAAAATATTTCCTGTATCAACTTTGGCTTTGAGCTTTACGGGTGAGTCTTCAATGTTTATTTTTATTTCATAAAATGAATTTTTTATATGATTTTTTCCTATTATCCGATAAAATATTTCTATTATGAAATAAGAAACAATCGTTGATGCAATCAAAACCAAAGGCGAAATATTAAAGTAAACCACGCCGTTATTCATTTCCATTGAACTTGGCCTAAACAAAATCCATAAACCAAGCATCATTCCTGAAAACAAAAAGTTTATCGCATAAAAGCAAAGGGTGATTTTTATGAAGGATTTTAAGCTTTTGAATCCGAATACACACCACACTATCGTTATAGACATTATGAATTTCACAAGTATGCTCAGAAATAAATTGGTTTCCGGAAAAAGTATGTACAAAGAATAAATTCCGCTTAAAATTTCTCCAAAAACAAGTCTTATGGATTTCCATTTTAAAGATAAAAACTTAGCGGTCAAAAGCAATAAAATGTAATTTATAAAAAGGTTTACAGCAATAAGAATATCTATGTAGATAGTCTGTTTCATGCATTTCACCTGCAATAAAAATGATATGTAATATAATTATGAACTTTTTTATTCGATTATTATGTCAAATTTAGGCGTATAAATATTTTTATTATTTACTTGACACATTTTTAGAATACTAATAAAATATATACCATGGAGAGGTATCGAAGTGGTCATAACGGGGCTGACTCGAAATCAGTTTGACGGCAACGTCACATGGGTTCGAATCCCATCCTCTCCGCCAACGGAACCCTTGAAAACCCAGTGTTTTCAAGGGTTTTTTCTATTCGACAAAAAAATTCCGACTTTGATTTTTTGTGTTTCTGCCGCTTTTCCGAGCCGATTTTATGCTCTTTTTCGCCCGTGAATATTAGAATTAAAAACCGCCAAATACCGCGTGAAATAAGGCTTTTTAAGGCCTGCATACTTTTTGCGGCGTTAGAAAGTTTTCCGTCAGACAAAAAATCGCCAAATTTCAAAACACCCGGTTGCAGACAACCGCACCAAAAGTCATGTGTGGTCTTTACAGGTTAGAGTTCAAATCGGCAGAAAGAAATATGTGCTTTGCTTCTTTTTGTTTTGACATTATACAGAAGTGCTCCGTTTGAAGAATCTGATTGTGTGAAATCCTATTGCAAAAACTCTTAATATGTGATATAATATATTTGTTAAGAGGTAATGTGTTCCCCAACATTGATTATTCGTATCATGAGAGTACGAATTAGATTGGGAGGAATTTGGCCTTTTAATGACATGAGTAAATCATTGAAACTATTGATTTCTTTCAAATTCTCATTATGAAATCAAGAAAGCGGCTGTGTGTTGACTTTTGTTGTCCCCCTGCTGTTTCACTGCTTTACACCACAATTCGAACCGATGTGTTTGCGTCGGTCTTGTTTTGTTGCGTGTAAAGCGATTGTATAATCTGAAATCGTAGTCCACGCACGATGCAAGTGCGTGGATTTTTTCGGTTCAGAAAGGAGAAAGCAATGAAAAAAGTGTCTGGGAAAACGCATACCCAAAAGCAACTGGATGATTGGTCAAATCAGAATAATCCGAACAACAAGGCATACAAAGCGAACAAGGATAATCATTCAAACCAAATGAACCCCAATCATAAGACACATCAGCAAGTTCACAATTCTCGCCGCAGAAACAAAGCACAACTGTGGCCTGATTGGGCTCCCGACTATCCCGATTATGACGATTAAACATTTTAAGGAGGCAAATCTATGAGTAAGCATTTCTTCGACTATGACGACGGCGATTTTGCGTATACAGTTTCCGACAACATGGCAATTGACTCCGACGGTAATATGCTGATGCGCATGGACGATAACATGGCCATGGATATGGACAGCGGAGAACTTCACATTATTTCGTCATGGGATGATGAAGACGGAGACGATTAAAAAATCGTTATAATGAACACCGCAGCCCCGCACCTCATTCAAAAGGTGCGGGGCTGCGGTGTTTGTGCCGTAAAAATTATTTTAATCGGAAGTAACAGGTGCTTTTTCCTTTGTCCTCTTTTTTCAGTTCGCCGTCCGATACAAGCTTGCGCAAAGCACCTTCGATGGAGCTGTCGCTGAGGTTCGGGCATAACTCACGGATATCCTGCTTGTTGAACCGTCCGATTTTGTTTTCGCTGGCTCTGCGCACCATTTCAAGTGCGGGCAGTTTGGTTTCCACAAGCGATACACGCTCATCCAGGTCCTTATATGCCGCTAAAATCGTGCCGAGAAGATATTTGATAAAGGGCAGAGCATTTTCCGTCCCCTCATACCAGCCGCTTTGGGACTGCGCCAGTGCATCATAGTATAAATCTTTATTTTTGGCGATTTTGGCTTCAAGTGAAATATACTTACCCACAAAAAAACCGTTTTGATATAAAAGCAGTGTGGTGAGCAGGCGGCTCATTCTGCCGTTGCCGTCATTGAACGGATGAATACACAGAAAATCATGGATAAAAACCGGAATAGCAATCAGCGGTTCCAGCTCCATATTTCCGATGACACGGTTGTATTCTTCGCAGATTTTATCAAGCGCCTCCGGCGTTTCAAAGGGAGAAAGCGGTGTAAACAAAATTTCCGTATGCCCGTCCGGATATGTGGCGCTGATATAGTTCTGCACGGTTTTGGTGCGCCCTGCGACGGGATTGTTCATGTGGCTGTACAGGATTTTGTGAAACTGCAAAATATAGTTTTGCGTAATGGGAATCGCGTCAAAATCATTGTGAATGATGTTCAGCACATCACGGTACCCGGCGATCTCCTGTTCGTCACGGTTTTTCGGCGCGGTCTTTTCTTCAACAAGCTGGCGTATCCGCGTGTTCGTGGTAACGATGCCCTCAATGGCGTTTGACGCCTCGGTGCTTTGTATTTTGGCAATTTCGACGAGCTTTTCGAGTTCTTGCGGACGCTGTTTCAAATACGGTTCCTGCTTACCGGCTTCCTTGTATATGGCTGCAATCAATCCTAAAATATCCGAATCCCACTTCTGCTCCTTGATTGCGGAATAGTTAAAGGCTCTCATTCCCTTACCTCCGTTCTGTTTCCCTTAAATAATAGCACAAAATAAGGGAACAGTCAATGGGCTGTGCGAATTTTCCCTTATTATTATAACAGAAATAAGGGAATTGTATCCCGCTGTTCGCTCGGCTTGCCCCGACAGAAATAAAAAATGCTGCCCCACCGGAAACGGTGAGGCATAAACTATGTACTCTCTTTCATCATTCTTCTTTTCTGCCGCCGCTGCTCGTTCTCACGCTCACGGCGCTGTATGTATTTAAATTGTCGAATGAGTTCTTTATATTTTTCCGTGCGTGGATGCGCCAGCCTTTGCGGTGACGCCATAAAGCCGATAAATTCCGCTTTGGCGTAGTACTGTATAGAGCCGAGTTTAATGCCGACCAGAACTTCTTCCCGTATCCATTCGTGAATGCGCTGCGGGCTGTGACCGACCAAATCCGCCGCCGTCTGCGTGGGCAGAGCCTCCGGCAGCTCTGCCCACTGTGAACTCAGCCACCGCCGAAAGGCTTCGCAGTTTTCCGGGGTGGCTTCAAACATCGGGAGCGGATGCCATTCGGTGCGGTTGGAGAACATCCCGCTCAACTCCGAGAGGAAACCGGGTTCGGTATCCATACGGGTTTTGAACCGCACCGCGTCCTCTGTCCGCACCCGATATTTATGGGTCGTGTGTCCTGTGTTTTCGTGCGGGATATAATTATTGTCCATCAGATATTTCATTTTCCGCGTGGAGATGTGCAGGTATTGGCGGAGCTCGCTCCCGCTCATAAACTGTTTTTCAGTCATATATAAAATCATCCTTTCTGTCAGCAAAAATGCGCCCGCCGTGGGCGCATTATTCTTTTGCTTTATTAAAGATACTGCTGATCACATCGGCGCTTTCCTGTTTCTTGGACTTATCCAGATGGGCATAGATATTTGCCGTTGTGGACAGATCGGAATGACCGAGGAAGGTCGATGCATTCAGCAGCGGCATATCCTGATTGATGAGGATGCTGGCGAAGGTGTGGCGCAGATCGTGGAACCGAATTTTGCGCAGACCGTATTGACTGATAAGGTCTGCGAACCGCTGCGTGACCCGATTCGGGCGTATCAGCCCGCCGAGCTGATCGACGCAGATATAATCGTCGTATTTGCGGTTGTAGCTGCCCTTGAACATACGGCGGTACAGGTCCTGCTTTTCCCGTTCCTCGCAGAGCATTTCATACACCGGGTCCGGCAGCGGCAGCGTGCGGCGGCTGGATTTGTTTTTCATTTCCTCCACGGGTTCGACGATGACCTTGCCGTTTTCCTTATACTCAATGATTTTGGTGTCGAGCAGTATGGTTTTCTTTTCCCAATCCACCCGTGACCACCGTGCGCCCAATGCTTCACTGCGGCGCAGCCCCAAGCCGCCTGCCAGCATGACCGCCGGATAGATAATATCCCCGCGGATAAGCCCGAGCATGGCGATCAGCTCCTCCTCGGAATAGTTTTCGCCGGTGAACTTATTTTTCTTCGGGCGGTCGATGCGGTCAAAGGGATTGGAGTCAATCAGTCCGTCCTTGAAAGCCCGTTTGAAAGCGCTGTGCAGGACGGTGTGATAGTGGATAACGGTGTTGGCGACTACGCCTGATTCGAACATCCACTCGTAGAAATCCTCAATGTCCTTTGCGGTGATGCTGCCGACCGTCAATTCCCTGCGGGCAGTAAAATACCGCCGAATTCTACCGTTTATCATTCCGCGGTAGCTTTCGGCGGTACTCTTTTGAATGTTTTTCTCGATCTTTTTATAGTAGGCGCACATATAATCGTAGATCGGGATATCCGAGGCAGGCTTTTTGTTTTGCGCAATCTGCTCGGCGTAGGTTTGTTCAAAGGCTTGCACCACCTCTCGGTAGGCTTTGTTCACCTTTGATTTGTTTGAGCCTTCGGGCAGCCCCAGTGCGCGCCATACGGGCTTTGTCCTGCCGTTCTCTCTGACCTGTATCACGGCATAGAGACGGCCTTTCTTAGCCTGTACGCTGGCTGCAAGTGTGGTTGTGGCATTCATTTGCGTTCACTCCTTTTTTGTTTTTGCCGACACGAACAATATCACAACTCACCGCACAAGTCCAGACTTTTTCGGAAGCTTTCTCAAGAAAACAGACCTTTGGGTTCGAACTTTTGCCTTCTCTTTGCCGCAGATAGTCAATGAGATGCGATTTGGCAATGCGATTCTCTCTGCCGACCTTTACCGACGGAAGGGACTTTTCTTTTATCAGCTTGTACACGGTTTTGGTGCTGACCCGCAGGATCTCGGCAACCTCCGCAGCGGTCAGCGCCGCCGGATAGCAGCGCAATTCTTTTTCATGTTCTTTTTTCGTCATAGGCAATTCCTTTCTCCTACATCTTCATGGTAGGTCCGTCGTTTTCCTCTGCGGACATATTTTCCTCGCTGTCGGCTGCGGCGGTGAGGATTCCGACCGCAAGCCCGATAATGGCACCGAGGTTGGAGGCGTTTTCCTGCGCCTCAATGCGCTTTCGGCGTTCCTCCGGGTCCTCGGCAGTGCCGTCGATTATACAGCCAGCTTCCAGAATACCACGCAGACCAGTAGCGACAGCGCCACTGCTGATACCGCCGTGGCTATCATAATTTTCAATATTTTTCGGCGCAGTTTCTCTATCGTGCCGTCCAGTGCCGCTATACTCTTTGAAAGGGTTTCGGAGCAGTTCGAAATAAATCGCTCTTGATTCTTCCCAGCCTGTTCGACGAGTTTCTGCATCTGAGCCGTCGTTTCTTTGTTGGCGGTCACTACCTCCCGCACTGTCGTATCCATATATTCCGCCTCGATATTCTGTATCTTTGTGCAGTGGTCGCTCAGTTCCTCCCATGTTGCCAACTGTTCTATCAGCTGATACAGCTTTGGCTGAAATTCCACCGCGTCCGCCAGCAGCTTGCTCTCCCGCTTGCGCTGTTCTATCGGGATCGCATACACCTGCGGCTGATACGGGATCTGCTCCAGCTCGGACAGCGTCCGTGTGTTTTTCTTCCTCAGCATATCCGTTGCCGAATTCTGCTGTTTGCCGTTGTCTGATTGTGAATTCATATTCCAATACCTCTTTCAAATATTTTTCATCGTGCAGTCGAATGTCCCTGCACTTCATTCCGTTTGGGCAAGTGAAAGTAATATATTTTCGCTCATCCGTCCATGAGACCCCGTAGCCAAGCCGTTGCATTTCACGCATAAAATCATTTTTGCTGCCGCTGCGGTTCATCACGAAATCAATGTCGGACATCAGCTTGAACTTCCAGCTGTCGCCCTTGACTGCAGCACGGTACTCGCGGCTGGAAATGTTTGCGCCGTCTTTTTTATACGGTTCGAGAACGCTCAGACCATACTGCTGACAGATGCCGTCGCTGAGTGAGCGCAGCTTTGTCAGTGTGCTTGGATTTTGACGGAGCTTCCTTCCGTTTTCATAATGCACGGAGTTTATCACAAAGTGATTGTGAAGATGCTCGGCGTCGGTATGGGTAGTGACGAGAACTTCATGTCCCGGCCATGCTTTCTCTGCAAACTCCAAGCCGATTTTATGAACCTGCTCGGCGGAAATATTTTCATTTGGCGAAAAGGACTGCACATAATGATAAAAATTCATGCCGTTCTTTTTGCGGTGCGCAGTCTTGGTCGCCATAAACTCCGTGAAAGCATTTTCGCCGTTGCAGTTGACTCCGCTCACAAGTCGCCGCCCGCTTTCTTCATCTGCTACCTTTTTCTGTTGTAAACAGTAATCTATCACTGCTTTCATAGCGCTGATGCTTTGACCCGATTCGGGAATAAAACCTACCGTTGCCATTATCCCTTCCTCGCGATCTCTAAAAGCTGTTCGTAGATTTTCTTCTGTTCGTCAACGACATCCTGAAAATCATATGACCGAAACACGCCCGAATTGATTTTTGCCGCAATCTGATTCAGATTGTTGCCGATGCGTTTGAGCTCGATCAGCAAGGGCTTCACATCTTCCGCAACATGAATCGGCGTTTCCAGCGACAGCAAAACGAGGTAGTCGGTGATGCTGCGCTCGGCGCGTTTTGCGTTGCTCTCAATGCGTTCTTTTTCGGCTTTGGTCAGCCGAATCGTCAGCGTGGTGTCACGCCGTCTTTGTTTACTCATAATTATCACTCTCCGTTTCTAAATTCAGTGGGTTCGGGCTGTTGCCCGAAAATAATGGGCTTCACGGCGAGGACAGCCGGACGCTCTGCTTGCCCCGGACGAAGTCCGGGAAATCGGTAAACCGACACTCCCGCAAACGCACCGAATTTGCTTTGTTTTCGGTGCATCGGTGTTTATGCCTTCTCCTCCGCCGAAAGCGGCACAAACCGCCTGTAAACCGCCGACAGGGACGAAAGGAACGCTTGGGACGAACCGATTGGGGGTACACCGATTTAACCGTCACCAACGGCACTTTCGTCACCGGCAGAAAAGGAATATTCGATTTCAAGCAGTCGGGCGCCGTTGCTGCGATGACTGCGAAAGCGCACGCCGAAATCGGCAAGGCGATATTCCCATAGATTCATCAGCCGTTTGAGTCCTCTTGCCGATATCGCCTGTCCTGCGTATTCGTTATACCGCTCGCAAAACTCCGTGTTGCTGCCGCTGTAATTTTTCTGCACTTTCATAAATTCGACCAGCTGCTCCATCTCCTTCGGAAGCAGCATTTCCCGATTCTCCATACTGTCGCCGATCATTTTCCAAACAAATTCCTCTTTGGAAAACCGCAGTTCAAGCTGGCGGTCCTCCACATCACGGCCTGTGCAGTAGAGGGTGGCGCTGTCGGCATTGCGGCGGCTTTTGTCCAGCACAAAAGCGGTATCCACTGCGCCGACTATTCCGGTGGTGCCGGTCAGCTTGTTGAACGGATCGCTGTCGCCCTGTTTGCGCAGGTGATGCACCAGCAGAAGACAGATATCGAGCTCGTCCGCCAGCTGTTTTAATATCCGTATTTCCTCATAGTCGTTTGCGTAAGAGGTGTCGATGCTGTTGTTGCGCACTCTGAAAGGTATCCACGGCAACAAAAACCGTGTCGGGATGTTCTTTTGCAAAATCCCGTATCTGTTCGCACAGACCGTCGGACAGCGTTCCGGCAGAGGTGGCAAAAAACGCATTGGGCGGCACTTCGTCGGTGATGCAAAGCAGACGATTCTGCACGCGGCGCAGAGTGTCCTCCAAGCAAAGGTACAGCGTTGTTCCTCTTGTCGTTTTCAGATCCCACATCGGTTCGCCCTTTGCAATACGCACACACAGGTCCAGCACCCACCACGATTTACCGATCTTTGACGCGCCGCCGAGGATACATAAGCCCTGCGGCAGCAGCGTGTCGACACAAAACTTTGTCGGCGGAAGTTTCATGTCCATTAAAGTTTCGCCGTCGATAACGGCGAGTTTTGTTTTTTCGTCAGCCATACTGAAATCTCCTTGTAAAAAAGTAAGAGCAAAAGCAGCGGCGGCGGAACCGTTGCTTTTGCTCTCCTATCTATCTAATGGCTGAAAACAGAAAAATCACATAAAATACTGTGAGCGCAAAAATTCGTTTCTGAAATTTTTGTAATTTTCGGTGACAGCGAAACGGTTTTATGATATACTGATTACAGAAACGAGGTGCGACTCATGAATCTGATCGAAACAAAACCTGTCGGAGAAACGTATTTCAGCCATTTTGCCGTTGATTTCAGTGATACGAATATCCGTATTAACGGGAAGCAATATCCTGCCGGAAAGATTACGCACGAGATTCTTTGCCTCTCGCCCGAATGGGTAAAGACGCTTTTTTATAAGGGCGATGCTTTGTATGAGCTTTGCCTCCGCTGGTCAGGCGAAGGATATTCCGTTGAACTGTTCTCCGAAATACAGAACAGTCTTTTTGATATACTGGACTACGTCAAGGATGTCCCGCCGTTTTGCCATTTTGACACCGATGGAGAATATGCGGCTCTGAACAGATTTTTCTGTAAGGGTGCGCTGCAAAGCTATGAAGAGGCTTTCCGAAAATGCGGCACGGTCTTTTATGATCAATTGCCCCGAGAGAACAGGCTCCGCGCACACATGACGGCGTTTTCCTGGATCGCGTTCTCTTATATTTACCTTGCCGGAGATACGCTCAACTTTTTAAGCGTGGCAAATATGTATTTTGTGAATCTCACGGAAAACGATAAACGAACCAAACACGAGTTGGCGGAACTTGCGCGGGAAATGTTCGGCGATCCCGAAATAATCGAAAAAATAGAGCAAAGCAACCATGCGGAAGCCTTCAACAATTTCACCCTGCACCCGACCGTGGAATACGCTCCCGTGATCATGGAAACCGAAAGCGGCAGCGTTCTCGGCAGGAGGATAATGTTTAACCGGATGCTCAATTTTTATATCGCCGATATGTTTGCCGGACTTGCCGCCGGACATTATTCATGGCAATGCGGAATCTGTCATCGATTTTTCTTTATGCAAACGGCACATAAGCAGCTGTATTGCAGCACCGTCAATCCGGAGTACGGCGTTCCCTGCGCCTATGTTGCAAAAAACAAGCTGAATATGCCGAAGCAAAAGAAAAAGGACGGTTTCGGCTATGCGATTTGGAAAAAGAGATATGATTCTCTGCGCAATGAAAAGCACAAAACCAATAAAAACCTGCCGTCCGCCAAATACGGTATCGATGTGTGCGATAAGGCGATAGAGCTTGCCAAACGGCATTATGAGGAAGCGCAGGTTGATTTTGATTATGCGCAAAGGCAGTATGAACAGGATATGATTTTGCTGAATCTGATCAACGAGGCAAAAGCGGCACTGGGTAAAAAGTAATTTCATTTTTCTTTGGGAAGGGGGGCGCGTATGAACGCCGAATACAAAAAGGCAGCCGAAAAACTGCTTTGCGGTATTACGGATAAGCGGCTGCGTGAGCCGGCGATATGGAACGATATTCTTTCTTCTGTCCGTTCGGACAAGCTGCGGCTTTGGGAAATTAACGATGAAATTCTGCGTATCAAATATTTCTGCAAAGAAAAAATCGAACGCATATTTTGTTGAGGCGATTAAAGAACGTGATAAAGGATACTTCAAGGCGTTTATCGAGGTATACGCGCCGATACTGCAAAGCCGCGCCGAACGGTTTGTTTCGCATTATAATCTGTCTGCGGACGATACAGAGGACATCAAGCAAATCTTTTTGGAAACATTGTGGTTTGCTTTTCTCGGCTATGATGCCTCCGATCCCATTCCGCTGTTGCAGTATGTGAAAAAAGCGGCGGTCATGCGGCAGTTAGATTATATCCGCACAACAAAAACCGCCTGCACCGTGCCGACGCAAAACGGGTATGCCGAGCTGCGTAAGGTTATGCGCATTTATAACAGCGTTCCCGAGCTTTCCGCCGATGCGCGTATTGCGCTTGCCGCAAAAGAAACGGGCTTTGCCGAGAAAAAGGTTACCGAACTTGTTGCCGTCGGCAAGGCTTGCGAATATCCTGTCGGCATTGTGCCGGCAGAAGAAAACGAAAACGCGGCGGACGGCACCGTTTCGGACGAGCTTATCGAAGATCCGTCGGTATCTCTGTTCGGGGAGGTGCTGCGCAGTATTTACCGCGCATATTTCCGCGATGCCGCCGACAAAATCTCCCCGAAGGAGAAGCAGATTTTATCTCTTTCCCTCGGTGTATGTTTTGACTGTTTTGGCATTTTCAAGCCTAATACCTATGCAGAGATCGCATTGAAGCAAGGTGCATCCGGCGAAAAAAGCATTGAGAAAAAGCGTAAAGCGGCAATCGAAAAATTCGCAAAGGAGCTGTGCGCCGCCGGCTTTTGCGACGGCGTTTTCTTAAAGCAAACTGATGTGGCGCTTGTAAAGGAAGACGGCGAGAAAAAAGTTCAGTCGGTGACCTACGCCTATACTCCCTACGGAGAAGGCGAAGCCGGAGAGATCATTCATACCACCATTGGTAAACACCGCTTTCAGATCATTCGCCTTGCAGAGTTTGATATGACCGGTGCTTACGCAGAACAGACCGCAAAAATCATCGGCGGCATGAACGGAAATTTCATCAAGGAGCGGTTTTACGCCATTCCACTTGAAAACCTCCCACGCATCAATAGCCATAACGCAAAAGCAAGACTGCCGTTTTATCACTCGCTCAGTACAGACGGAAAGGGATAGTTTTAAAGCCTTCTCTCGATTTCTTCGAAAGAAGGCTTTTTTCTGCCGTGTAATTCATGACTTTTTCTTGAAAACTCCGAATAAACCCCTATTAATCCTTGTAAAATTTCAAAAAATGTGCTATACTATACCTTGTGATATTGTATTTTCGTGAAAACGGAGGGTTTCACTATGGATAACAACCTTGAACGCTGGTATTCAATGAAAGAGATCATGGAATATTTGGGTGTCAGCCGTGATACCGTTCTTGATTGGATTGAACGTCGCAATATGCCCGCCGCAAAGATCGGCAGGCTGTGGAAATTCAAAATCAGCGAAGTGGATGCCTGGATGAAATCCGGCGTTGCGGCGGATAAGTAATATTCGGAGGTGTGCTATGGCACTTGAAAATAAATTGGGGCTGACAAACGCTGCCGACCTTGCCCGCGAGGAAGAACGCATCAGCAAGAAAAAAGCGCTTGAGCTTTTTGAAAGCGGGTTGCTTGATAAATTGGAAACGGGAAAATTCTCCGCCCTCAAAGCAATTCATAAGTATCTCTTTGATGAGATTTACGATTTTGCCGGAGAACTCAGAACCGTGAATATTTCAAAGGGCAACTTCCGTTTTGCTCCGTTAATGTATCTCGAAGCGGCACTTGCCAACATTGATAAAATGCCGCAATCCACTTTCGACGAAATCGTCGAGAAGTATGTGGAAATGAATATCGCCCACCCCTTCCGAGAAGGAAATGGCCGCAGCACCCGCATTTGGCTTGACCTCATTTTCAAAACCGAGCTTCACAAGGTTGTTGATTGGAGCAAGATTGATAAAGAAGATTATCTTCTTGCCATGGAGCGCAGCCCGATAAAAGATATTGAAATCAAACACCTTCTGAAAAACGCACTCACCGATGAGGTGGATAGCCGTGAGGTCTATATGAAATGCATCGACCACAGTTATTATTACGAAGGATACGCGACCTTCAAGACGGAAGAATTGAGCAAGGAATGAGGTGCAAATATGCCGGATAAGAGTTGGCAATTTGAACTTGAAGAATATATAAAGCAGGGCGAACCCGACAGAGCCGAAAAAAGCGAGGCGTGGCAGACAGCCATCGGCTTGCAGGCGGTTGACGGACTTAACACATCTGAGTATTTGCTGGACACCGCAAAGGATCACATTGAGGGCAAAATCACCATTGATGAAGCACAGAAGCGGATTCACAGTTATTATGAGCAGCACTCTGTCCGCACCGAAACGGAAAACGAAACCAAAGAAGCAGATATTGTTTCGGCAAGAATAACGAAGCTGCTGGGAGAAAAAGCGTTTCAGTTTTCCCCTGCCGAGTGGATCACCGTTCACCGCAGATTGTTTGAGGGCGTATTCGACCACGCCGGTCAAATCCGGCAGTATAACATCACAAAGAAAGAGTGGGTGCTCAATGGCGATACCGTAATTTATGCGGATTGGAACAGCATTAAAGAAACTTTGGACTATGATTTTGCCACCGAAAAGCAGTTTTCTTATGAGGGACTGTCGGTTGAAGCAGCGGTAAAGCACCTTGCAAAGTTTGCATCGGATATTTGGCAGATTCATCCCTTCGGCGAGGGAAATACCCGTGCCACCGCCGTGTTTATGATCAAATATATGAAAACCTTTGGATTCCGCGTCAATAACGATGCGTTCCGTGAAAACTCTTGGTATTTCCGCAATGCACTGGTCCGGGCAAACTATAATAATTTGCAAAAGGGCGTTCATTCCACCACAAAATTTTTGGAATTGTTTTTCTCAAATCTCCTGCTCGGCACAAACCACGAACTCAAAAACCGCTATTTGCACATTGATTTTGCGGATGAAAGCACTCTCCAAAGTATCAATTCCAAAGTTTCAAAGTATCAATTTAATACTTTGACCTGTACCTTAGAAGAACTTGCGGTTTTAGAATTGGTCGCAAAGAACCCGGCGATAAAACAGCAAGAGATTGCAGAATCAACCGGAAAATCCATTGCAACGATCAAGCGAATTATGAAATCGCTGCAAGATAAAAACTATATCCGCCGTGAAAGCGGCAAGCGCTACGGCAAGTGGGAAGTGTTGGTCTGATTTATCAAGCTTACCCCTGTAATATGGCAAAATAATGAAAGAAGGGATTCGTTCTATGGCTAACGGAAATAACGCCAATATCGGCTTTGAAAAACAAATTTGGGACGCAGCGTGCGTACTTTGGGGGCATATCCCTGCGGCAGAATACAGAAAGGTTATCGTAGGTCTTATTTTCCTGCGTTACATATCAAGTGCATTTGAAAAGCGTTATCAAGAACTTGTTGCAGAAGGCGACGGCTTTGAAGATGACAGAGACGCCTATGTAGAAGATAATATTTTCTTCGTGCCGGAGGACGCTCGTTGGAGCAAAATTGCTTCTTCTGCTCATACTCCCGAAATTGGTACGGTTATCGACGACGCTATGAGAGCCATAGAAAAGGAAAATACAACTCTTAAAAATGTTTTGCCTAAGAATTACGCAAGCCCCGATTTGGACAAGCGTGTTTTAGGCGATGTTGTTGACCTGTTCACTAATATGGATATGGGCGACACCGAGGAAAGCAAAGACCTGCTTGGCAGAACTTATGAGTATTGTATTCAGCAGTTTGCCGCTTATGAAGGTGTTAAGGGCGGTGAGTTCTACACTCCCGCAAGCATTGTTAAAACAATCGTTGCGATCTTAAAGCCGTTTAAGAATTGCCGTGTTTATGACCCTTGCTGCGGTTCGGGCGGTATGTTCGTACAGAGTGCAAAGTTCATTCAGGCTCACAGTGGCAAGCGTGGCGAAATCGCCGTTTACGGTCAGGAGTCCAATGCCGACACTTGGAAAATGGCTAAAATGAATATGGCTATTCGTGGTATTGACGCAGACTTCGGTCCGTATCAAGCAGATACATTCTTCAATGATTTACATAAAACGCTTAAAGCGGATTTCATTATGGCTAATCCACCTTTTAACCTTTCCAACTGGGGACAGGATAAACTGAAAGACGATGTTCGTTGGAAATACGGAACACCACCTGCCGGAAACGCTAACTATGCTTGGATTCAGCATATGATACACCACCTTGCCCCTAACGGAAAAATCGGTCTTGTACTTGCTAACGGTGCGTTGTCCTCTCAGTCAAGTGGCGAGGGCAAAATCAGAAAGAATATCATTCAGGCTGACCTTGTAGAAGGTATTGTTGCTCTGCCGACGCAGCTCTTTTACAGCGTTACTATTCCGGTAACACTTTGGTTTATCTCAAAGAACAAGAAACAAAAAGGTAAGACTTTGTTTATCGACGCCCGCAAAATGGGTTATATGGTTGACCGCAAGCACAGGGATTTTACCGATGACGATATTCAGAAGTTGGCAGACACATTTACCGCTTTCCAAGAAGGAACGCTTGAAGATGTAAAAGGCTTCTGCGCTGTTGCTGATTTGCAGGAAATCGAAAAGCAAGACTTTATCCTTACTCCGGGCAGATATGTAGGTATTGAAGAAGTCGAGGATGACGGCGAACCCTTTGAAGAAAAATTGACACGCCTTACATCCGAGCTTTCCGATATGTTTGCAAAGTCTCACGAGTTAGAGGACGAAATCCGCAAGAAATTGGGGGCGATTGGGTATGAAGTGTAAGCTTTCTGATATTTGCAGTTTTCGCAAAGGAAAAGTAGAAGTAGAAAATCTAAATGTGAAAAACTATATATCGACTGAAAATATGTTGCCAGATAAGTGTGGAATTACGGAGGCAAGTTCTTTACCGACTGTTTCTTTAACACAGGAATATAAAAACGGCGATGTCCTTGTTTCTAATATTCGCCCTTATTTCAAAAAAATTTGGCAAGCCCAATATGACGGCGGTTGCTCAAACGATGTATTAGTCTTTGTTCCAAAACCTAATACAGATAAAGATTTTTTGTATTATGTACTTGCGGATGATGATTTCTTTACATATTCTATGGCAACATCAAAGGGAACAAAAATGCCACGAGGAGACAAAACCTCAATAATGCAATACGAAGTTCCGCTGATTGATTTGCAGGTGCAAAAGAAAATCGCAAGTGTTTTAAAATCATTAGATGATAAAATTGCACTTAATAATGCGATAAACAATAATTTAGAGCAGCAAGCTCAGGCAATATTCGCAAATGAGTTTTTATCTCTTGACACGCTACCCGAAGGCTGGAAGCAAGCCGGTTTGATAGACATTGCAGACTATCTAAATGGTCTTGCTATGCAAAAATATCGTCCAAACGCTGATGAAATCGGCATTCCAGTTCTTAAAATCAAGGAACTTCGTCAAGGATGTTGTGATGATAATAGTGAGTTATGCTCTCCAAATATTAAATCCGATTATATCATTCACGATGGCGATGTTATTTTTTCTTGGTCGGGCAGCTTATTGGTTGACCTTTGGTGTGGCGGTATCTGCGGTTTGAATCAGCATTTATTCAAGGTCACATCAAGCAAATATGATAAATGGTTTTATTATGCTTGGACAAAACACCACCTTGACCGCTTTGTAGCAGTTGCCGCCGACAAAGCTACGACAATGGGTCATATTAAACGAGATGAACTTGCAAAAGCAGAAGTTCTTATTCCAAATGAAGCTGACTATAACCGCATAGGTGCTTTACTTCAGCCTATGTATGAAATGATTATATCGAATCGAATAGAAAATAAAAAACTTGCCGTAACAAGAGATACTTTGCTTCCTAAGCTGATGAACGGCGTACTTGATGTTTCGAACATAGACCTTTAAGCCGCTAAATTATTGTTTATAAGGATAGGAGGGTTAGAAATGAATAGGTTTGATGATGAAGATAAGATAATATCTCAATTTCAGGAAGTCAACGACAATGAGGTTATGTTTGCTGCCCAGTCTGAGACGATTGAAGATGTTTATATCTCAATTCATACGGAAGCCTTATGGAACAATTGGATAAATAGCTCCGGTAAGTCTGACCCGCCACCGGATTATTATTCTCCAAAAGACAAACTAATGATGGATGTTATGCGAGTTGACGACCACGCTTTTGTAGATAAAAAAGGAAAAATTCAAAATCCGACTAATGCCGGAGAAAGCAAGCTTTATAAAGAACTTAAGGAAAGCGGCATACAAGAAATCTTTCCTAATGCAGAACTTATAGTTAATGCCAAAACGCTTTTGTCGTCAGAGCAAGACCATAACTATTTGTTCTACAAATCAAATTTTGGGCGAATAGTATCCGAACACATAAAAAAGCTTCCGCTTTATAAAAGCAACCACATCGGTTACAAAACCGTTTTGTTCGTAATGGATGAGTCCTCTGCGTATTTTCAATGTGAAAGCAATAAGCCGAATATGGATGAAGTACACGAAGGCGAAATGATAGCAGGAAAACCACATTTGTTCTTTTGGGATGAAAACTTCGTAAATGTCTTTTTACATAGCGGTATTGACTATTTGATTTGGTATGCACCATATAAGTTGCTCAGAACTTCACAAGGAATTTTAGAACTTCCTAAGGTTGTGATGTTTGACTGTAAAACCGGAAACTACGATAATTTAATCAAGTATAACGAAGAAAGAATATGCAGCTCCGAGCTGTAAAATAAGGAGAAATGAAAATGCCGGGATTATATACCGAAGCCGATTATGAAAATTCAGTAATCGAGCTATTCAGAAATGATTTGGGATACGAGTACGCATACGGTCCCGATATAGAAAGGGACTTTTACAGTCCGCTATATGAGGAAGTTCTGCTTGACTCTCTGTACCGTTTGAACAGAGGGTTGCCCGATGACGCCATTTCTGACGCACTATTCAAGCTGAGGAACTTTGAAAACGGCGAGCTTGTGCAGAAAAACGCCGTGTTTATGGACTATCTGCAAAACGGTATCCCGGTAAGATATTTTGTTGACGGCGAGGAGCGTTCCTCTATCGTCTATCTTGTTGATTATAAAAATCCCGACAATAACTCCTTTATCGTAGCTAACCAATGGACTTTTATTGAGAACAGCAACAAACGCCCCGATGTAATTCTTTTTTTGAACGGCTTGCCGGTTGTATTGGTCGAGCTGAAATCTCCGTCCCGTGAAGAAACGGACGCTTCCGAAGCGTACAGGCAGCTCCGTAACTATATGAAAGAAATCCCGTCTATGTTCATTTACAACGCTATTTGCGTAATGAGCGACCAGTTGACCTCAAAAGCGGGTACGATCACCTCCGGTGAAGACCGCTTTATGGAGTGGAAAACAAAAGACGGCAACTACGAAAACACGCAGTATGCACAGTTTGATACTTTCTTTGAGGGTATGTTCCAAAAAGAAAGACTGCTCGATATAATCAAAAACTTTATTTGCTTTTCTAACGAGGGTATCAATTCGTTCAAGATACTTGCAGGTTATCATCAATACTTTGCGGTCAGAAAAGCGATTGAATCCACAAAACACGCTACCGTTACAGATGGTAAGGGCGGCGTATTTTGGCACACCCAAGGCAGCGGAAAGTCGTTGTCTATGGTATTCTATGCTCATTTGTTGCAAGAAACGTTAGACAGTCCGACGATTGTTGTTATCACAGACAGAAACGACCTTGACGACCAGCTTTACGGTCAGTTTGCAAAGTGCAAAGACTTTTTAAGGCAAGAGCCGGTACACGCTACTTGCAGAAAGCTGACAGAAACTTCGGGTAAAAATGATGTCGGATTAAAGGACTGGTTGGACGGCAGACAGGCAAACGGAATTATTTTTACCACTATGCAAAAGTTCGAGGAGTCTCACGAAGCGTTATCTGAACGCCACAATATCGTGGTTATGGCAGACGAAGCACACCGTGGACAATACGGACTGACCGAAACCGTGGACGCTAAAACCGGTAAGGTTAAAATCGGTACAGCTCGTGTTATCCGCAACACTTTGCCTAACGCTACATATATCGGCTTTACAGGCACACCTATTTCTTCAAAAGACCGCAGCACTCGTGAGGTATTTGGTGACTATATCGATATTTACGATATGACGCAGGCGGTCGAGGACGGAGCGACACGCCCTGTCTATTACGAAAGCCGTGTAATTAAGCTCAATCTCGACGAAGCAACGCTACGGATGATTGATACCGAGTATGATATTATGTCCGCCAATGCCGATGAAGAAGTCATCGAAAAGAGCAAGCGTGAACTCGGTCAGATGGAAGCAATCCTCGGCAATGATAATACAATCAACTCACTTGTAAGCGATATACTCGACCACTACGAGAACAACAGAGAAAACCAGCTGACAGGCAAGGCAATGATTGTTGCCTACTCCCGCCCTATCGCTATGAAAATTTACAAACGCATTTTAGAGTTGCGCCCTGCTTGGACAGAAAAGGTTGCAGTTGTAATGACTTCCGGCAACAACGACCCGGAAGAATGGCGTGAGATAATCGGCAATAAGCACCACAAGGACGAGCTTGCAAAGAAATTCAAGGACAACAACAGTCCGCTTAAAATCGCAATCGTTGTAGATATGTGGCTCACAGGCTTTGATGTACCGTCACTTGCCACTATGTATGTTTACAAGCCTATGTCGGGACATAATCTTATGCAGGCTATCGCCCGTGTAAACCGTGTATTCCGTGACAAGGAGGGCGGTCTTGTAGTTGACTATGTGGGCATTGCAACGGCACTTAAAAAAGCTATGAACGATTACACCGCCCGTGATAAAAAGAATTACGGCGACACCGATGTTGCAAAGGTTGCATTCCCGAAATTCCAAGAAAAGCTGTCCGTCTGCCGTGACAAGTTCCACGGATTTGATTATTCCAAGTTCCAAACCGGCACAGACCTTGAAAGGTCTAAGACTATCAGCGGCGCTGTCAACTTCATTATGGGCAGAGAAAAAATCGACGATAAGGACTCGTTCGTAAAAGAAGCACTTATGCTTCATCAGGCTTTGTCCCTATGTTCCTCTATGGTTGATGAGGACGACCGTATCGAAGCGGCGTTCTTTGAGTCTGTGCGTGTACTTGTTTTAAGGCTTGCAAACACAGGTGTCGGCAAAAAAATATCCCTGCCTGAAATGAACGCAAGAATTAACGAACTCTTAAAGCAGAGTATCAAGAGCGAAGGCGTTATCAACCTTTTCTCGGATATTAAAGAAGAATTCTCCCTCTTTGACCCGAAGTTCTTGCAAGAAGTTGCAAATATGAAAGAAAAGAACCTTGCCGTCGAACTTTTGAAAAAGTTGATTGCGGAGCAGGTTTCTGTTTACCGCAGGACGAATGTTGTTAAATCCGAAAAGTTCAGCGAGATTATGCAGCGTTCGCTTAATGCGTATTTGAACGGTATGCTGACAAACGAAGAAGTCATTGAAGAAATGCTGAAACTGGCAAAGCAAATTGCGGCAGCACAAAAAGAGGGTGACCAACTCGGACTTACAGCCGATGAGCTTGCTTTCTACGATGCTCTCACGAAGCCGCAGGCAATCAAGGACTTCTACGAAAACGACGAACTCATAGCCATTACAAAAGAGCTTGCCGATACCCTCCGCAAAAACAAGACGATTGACTGGCAAAAGCGTGAGTCCGCAAGAGCAAAAATGCGTATGCTCATTAAGAAACTTTTGAAAAAGCACAAGTATCCGCCGGAGGGTATGGATGACGCAGTTCAGACCGTGATGACGCAGTGCGAGCTTTGGACGGATAATATAGCGTTTTGATAAAGTAAAAAATAAATTGTTTATATATTACATCAAGTATGGCAAAAACAATTATATGATCAAAGGGGGTATTTTACATTGGCAGAAGTCCTAACTGGGGTAAACGGCAATATTCTTAAGTGGGCACGAGAGTTTTACAATATGTCACTCGAAGAAGCCGCTAATGCTATTGGAGTGAACTATGAAAAATATTGCAACTGGGAAAACGGTTCTGATTTTCCTACTTATGCAAAGCTGAGAAAAGTAAGTGATGTTTTTCATAAGCCGAGCGCAATATTTTTCTTTCCAGAGCCACCAACACTTCCTTCGATTAAGGGCGATCTGAGAACATTACCGGAAGAAGTTGTTGATAGGTTAAGCAAGAATGTAATAATTCAATTTGAAAAGGCGAAGGCATATCAAATTAGCTTGCGCGAATTATACGGCGATAAGCAAAGCGTTTTAAGCAATCGTTCAAACTTTCCTAAAGAAACAAATGAACTTTGCGATTATATTAGAAACATTATGGCGTTTCCAATTAAATCGCAAAAAGGCCGTAAAAGTGCAAAAGTTGTTTTCGAAATATTCAGAGAAAAGTTTTATGAATTAGGCATTTATGTTTTTAAGGATTCTTTTAAGGACAACAATATTTCAGGCCTTTGTTTGAATGACAGCCAATACCCAATTATTATCATTAATAATTCAATGTCTTTTGCTAGGCAGAATTTTACTTTGTTTCACGAGTTATATCACTTGATCTCTAATACTAGCGGTGCAGAGATTATCAGAGACGATTTCTATGTATACCTGGATGATCAGCAAACTCAAAGCGAGAAGCAGTGCGATGTTTTTGCTAATGCCTTTCTTGTTCCAATAGATGACTTTAAAATTGAGTTGGAAAAAGTCCCGCTCGATGAAGATAGAATTACCGATCTAGCAATCCTATATTCTGTAAGCAAAGAGGCGATTATGTATAAGCTTCTTACAATGAAAATAATAACGCACAAAGACTATGATAGGTTAAAGGAAACTTTCTATGGAGATGCCTTGCGCAATCTTCCAAAGAAAGGCAAAGAGAGTGGTGGCGGAAATTACTATTTGACAAAGTTATCATACTTGGGGCAGCGATATGCTGGAGATGTATTTAGGGAATACTTTTCTGGTCGTATCGATAATGTTCGTGCGAGTGAAATGTTAAATAGTAAAATTGATCATCTCCCTAAACTTGAAAGCGCATATTTTAGGGGGTTGAAATAATGGTGTACATTTTAGATACTAACATTTTCAGAAAACTGCTTGATCATTTTCCCAAAAAAGGAAAGGCGTTCGAAATTGTTTGGGAAGCTTTGGACGGTGCAATAGCTAATAAAACTGTCGTTTCAGTCGATGAGTGCTTTAATGAAATCGCTAATCATTATTCGCCTGATAGTGAAAATTTCAAATGGGTAAAAAGCAGAAAAGAAATGTTCTTAAATCCTACCAATGCTGAATCTTTAATACTTAAAGAGCTGTTCCAAAAATCAAAAATGCAAGAAAGCGTTCATACTAAAAATATACTTAACAACCGTCCTTCTGCGGATGCATATCTCGTAGCAAAAGCTAAAATATTAAATGCTATTTTAGTTACAAGCGAGACATATAAACCACACTCTGCTCAACTGCCCAATATTTGCGAAGAATTGGGCGTCAAATATATTTCTTACGATGATTTTATGGAAGCACTTTCGTCTTGAACAGCATAGCATCAGGCGCGAGAGGTTGACCTCCGTGCCTACCATTATTATATTTGATTATATGCTCATCGATTTTGTCGGTGTACTTGCCTTGAGGGATTACAAGATCTTTTTTCACAAAAATCACCTGAACAAAGTGAAAATTCGCTGAATTTTCACTTTTCACTGAGAATAAACCCATGCCATTTTCGCAAAAACACAGTATATTACAAAACCCTCACGCACGGCACTTTCAAAGCCGTGCGTGAGGGTTTCAGTTTTCATACGGTATTCTGAAGTAATCCAGGTATTTCTCGAATGTATCCTGCGCCGACAGGCAGGTGTCGGTCAGATAGCCCTTTTCCCGGTCCCACTCCTGCAGTCCGCGGTAATAGAACATTTTTATGCTGTCCTCAATAATAAACGGCACGATATTGTGTTTGAGACATTCCTTGAACATGATCAGCCGCCCGACACGCCCATTGCCGTCCTGGAAGGGGTGGATGCGCTCAAACCGCACATGGAACGCAAGGATATCTTCAAGCGTCACCGTTTCCTTGCCGTTATACTCGTCAAGCAGCCTTTTCATTTCCGCCGACACTTCCTCGGGCAAAGTGGTTTCCCGCCCGCCGACCTCATTCGGCATCTTTTTGTAATCACCAACGGCAAACCAGTCTTTCCTTGCGTCGCTTGTTCCGGTTTTCAGGATAAAATGCAGGTGTTTGATGAGTTTCTCGCTGAGCTGAGATTTTGCGTTTTCGATGACCTCGTCAATACAGCGGAAGTGATTGGCGGTTTCGATGATATCGTCCACACGCACGCCTTCCTCGGTAATGCCAACGGTGTTTGTTTCAAAAATAAAGCGCGTTTGATCATGGGTCAGGCGGCTGCCCTCCATATGATTGGAGTTGTAGGTCAGCTCCACCTGCACTGTATGGTAAATTCCGCCGTGGGTTTGACTGCGCTTTTCCTCTTTGAGAATATCCGCCAAAGTCTGCGGCGCAGGTTTGCTTTTATTGCTTCGCTCGGGTTTCTCGGCGTTTTCGGGAATGTTCCAGGTCTTGCCCGTCAGAAAAGCACCGGGGACGCGACCTGCCGCGCAGTAGTTGCGAACGCTGCGCTCGGAGGTGTTCCAAAGCGCCGCTATTTCTTTTACGGATAAATATTTCATATTCCTGCCCTCCGAAGTTTCTGCTATTAGTATACTATATTATCGGCAAAAAATCAATCATCTAAAATCTGTTTTCACATATATTTTTGCCGATAACGGCAGTTTTAATTCCGACCCCCGCATTTTCCTACACGACTTTGGGTGCAGTCCGGCATAACCGGTGCCTTTCACGCACTGCCAAAAGCGTGATTTTGGGACGAAAAATCGCTCGGTTCTATCAAAAATTCTAATAGGCTTTTCCGAAAATTCGTTAGAACTCGGCGAAATCGGAGGAGACTCTCGAACTCGGATTTTCACTCGTTTTCGATGCAAAGAGGTGCGGAAAGCTTTGAAAACACGGCATTTTCGGGGTTCTCATATCTGTCTTTATCTTCCGTCAAATTCCGCCAAGTTCGGTTTTTACCACTTGACTCGAAATCAGTTTGCGGGCAACCGCACGTGGGTTCGAATCCCACTCGCTCCGCCATATAAAATCAGCAAATCTTGTAAAAGGTTTGCTGATTTTGCTTTTATATTACAAAATAACATAAACATCTTTCGGGTTTTTATCAATAATGTTTAATTCTTATAAAACATTTTATATAAATTGACATTTAATGAAAAATAAATGTATATTATATCCATATATTTTTTTAAAATGGAGGGTAAAATATGAAAATTGAAGAATTGTATAGTAAATTAGCAGAACATAAACCGGAAGGTGTAGTAAAGGAAGGCAAAGAGTGGTCTAAAGGCGTGCTGAAAGCATTGTGTGATTGGAAAGGCACAAGTTTTAGTGATTTATGTAAAGCCATAGGATATGATGAACTTGACAACAGTATAAAATCCTATTTAGAAACTTATTTCAAAAGGGCTAAGGATGGCACCCTTAAAGCTGGTGGCAAAGGTGATTTTGCAAATCAATGGATAGAGTGGAATAAGATGATTAAGGACAATAAAAGCATCAAAGAAGCTTCTAATGGTAAGCCGCAAGATGAGCTTAAAGAAGACGGATGGAGAAATATTGAAAGTATAGTTGGTTCATTAGCAGTGGGTCTTGGGGAACAGATTGAAAATGTAATACGCGAAAAAAGAGAAGAAGCAGAAGAGGAAGCCGCAGCATTAGAAGATGCGAAAAAATACCTAGATGATATGAAAGAATCAAGAAAAAAGGAAATAGAAAAAGAAAAGGAAAGAGTAGCAGGAATAGCAGCAAGGGAGAAAGAATTACAATTCGGCAACGGAGACGTAAATTTTGAAGACCTAGTAAAAAAATTGCATGATGTATATGGCGTCAAATTGAATTCCACCGATACTCTTCAAAAGTGGTTTAGTAGAGCAATATCGTATACAGATGATGAACGTGGCTTTACTATGAGATACATGCCCTATGCTCCGATTGGGTCCTTTATTGAACTGAATAGGAGTGAGGAAGATATTATCAAAGAAAAAAATTGTACCAAGAGATGTCGAATTATTGTTCTAAGTACGGAGCGCTTGAAGAACGCCTCCCAAAACCAAATTTTGAAAATAGAACTTATGATAAGGAGAATATCTCAAGCAAAGATGCAAAAGAACTGGTAGAGCTATTCAAAGAAATGAACAAATATGCGCAGAAAATCAGAGTGGAATTGAATGGATATGAACTTAAACCTAAATGTGTAAAATTAAGCGAATTAATTGAGGAGTTGAACAAGAAATATAATTATAAATCAAATAAGGACGGTGCAAAATGGTTTGATAAAGCATTAAGGAGTGTTGTATTATATTTAGAAAAAAATCAAAAAGACCACTACCTCACGCTAATCGAATGCTTTTATGATATCAACGAAGAAGAAAGAAAGATTATTAATAAGGATATAAAAAGAAACTCAGGTTCATCAGTGTTTGACAGAATGAGTGAAGGCGTTACGCGCGATAAAGATAAAATGATAGCTGGCTGTAAGTTAGCCATAGTACTGGCAAATGAATTTAAAAATAATAAAGATACTGAGATTGAAGAAGAACAGGCAAAATTGGTCGAAAAAGCGTTTACGGAGGTATGGCTTATAGTGGCGTCAGTCCTTCAAAGAGTAGACGATTGTATAAGGGAGAATGCTGACAAAAAGCCTCTTGATAAAGTTTATTCTGAGTTAGCTGCGCGATTTAAAAGGAAAGACTCACCAAAAACTGATGAAGAATGGTTTAAGGAAGTAATTGCATCGCTGGAAAATTATGGTGATTACGAGGACAAGGTTCGTGCTTTGGTTGGGGACGACAAGTTTGATGTAGGTGATTGGAAAGAACTGTTTGCACAAGAGTGGAATAAAAAGTTTTGCTCACTAGTAAACAAAAAACAAGAAATTATAAAAAAAGTAAAAGAGCGTTCTGATGCAAAGAAAGATAATATATCAGATTTAGATTATTATGAAATTTCCTCACTCTTTGGTGAGACATTTAGTAGAGGTTGCTATGTAGACAAGTTATTAGAATATAAGAGATTAAACACAGCTGTAAAAGTTGAAGATGTCTCCAACGAACTCGGCAAAATGTATAACAAAACGGGAAGCAATAACCAGGACTGGTGTAAAGAAATAATTGAAAAACTTGGCGATAAAAATTCATTCGATGAAATAGCTTTTATTGTCGGATATAATTTTGGTGATTATGACTATGTGAGGAAAATTTCGCCTAAAGAGGAATATCATAAATACGAATACAGCAAAGCAGAGATAATCAAAGGTACTAATAAGGAAGTAAAAAGGTGTTTAGATGTTGCCAAAGCTTCGATAGAGGACATTAAGGATTGGGCAAAAGCAGATAAAGTATTAAGAAAAGCATCTGATTTAATAAAAGAAGTATTTAGTATTTACCTTGGCACAAACTATAAGTACGGCGTAGGGTGTATGGCAGAAATTTTAGAAAAATGCAAAAATAGCTTTGAAGAAAAATTCGGTTTCTTTTTGGATAAAGAGCTAAATAAAAATTTAAATGAGTATTATGAGAGATTTAAAAAATTCGTCAGTGTTCAAGATACTTTCTTGAACGATAAAAAGGACGGCTTTACCACATGTGATAGATTAGTATATGATTACAGGAAGAAAGTTCTGCCGGGCCTTGACGAAAGATTAAAAAGGATTATGAAAACCAAAGAAGATGTTATTGACGGATTAAAAGCGTCGGGATACACCGAAAAATTTAAGAATTTTGAAAAGGTGAAAGGCTTTAAAGATTTTGAATCTAATAATATTCAAGCATTGAAGTTAGGAGCGGTGGTCCAGATCTTGTTAGAAGATGGTGTGGCAGGAAATAGAGGAAAAAATGTTAAAAATGCTGCAAATGCTACAATAGGAGCAATCGGAAAATCATTAAGAGTAAGCGGTATAGACAAAACCGATGAGCGTGATTTTAGCAAATTTACACTGAAAGCAGACGCACAAGGTAAGGATTTGCATGATAAAGACATAAAGGAGCGAGTTAATTATGCTATAATAGAACTGATTAACCGTTTATCGACATCCGTAGAAAGAGCTGTCGAGGTGGATAATGATCGGTACGATACCCGTTTTTTGGTAGATATATTTTTAAAAAAAGTATCTAAAGCATTAGATGGGTATGGATTAAGAGAGGATACAAAAGATTACCAGGAGGCAGAAGACTCCAATCTGAAAATAAAACTTGTAGATGAATGGATAACTCTGAGAGAGTACAGTTACAAAGAAAAAAGTTCAACTGCAACTTGGATTCGAAATCTGAGCAATGAAGTTGATTCGATGTTGGAGTCAAAAATTAATCCTGAGGATAAAATTAAAAGGTTCAAAAAGAAATTACTTGATATCCCGAAAATGAGTAGTTCGAAGGCATCCATTAATGATGCAGATGTAAAGAAAGGTATAAAAAATTTGGCAGAAGAATTGGATAAATTTTTGGAAGGAATTAAAGGTGAAAATAAATATTCGATAGAGTTTGCAACTAAAAGGGGTACCTATACAGAAGGAGAAGGAGAAGAAAAAAAAGAAGTTGAAATAGATAAGAAAGGCATAGTAATTTGTCTTACAAATATGATTTACAATTGGGACCGCGCCCTTGGTAAAAATGGCAACCCTGCGGCTTTACAAGCAGGGACGATTTACGATACTTTGAGAAGTATAGTTATAGATGGCGGCATAAATAGTGGGGTGATTATTGAAAATTATAGATGGAAAAAAGGAAGCAAAACTGCAGAGTGGCTGAACAAAATAGAAGACGATATAGTAAAGAAATCTAAAAAGCTCGACCCGATGGAGTACCTGACAAACTTCAGGAAAAATGTTAACGCATTTCCTAGTTTTACTTTCAAAAAGGCCGCAGTTAAATTTGATGAAGTTCAAAAAGCCATAGGAAGACTTAATACTGCCTTAGACCACAGAATCGGACAACTTGCAGCTAGGTTGGTATTTGAAATAAATTCGGCTTTGAAATCTGAATAAGATTTTAGAGATAAACTGGTAGAAATTTGCAATGATATTAGGCTTGAAAATTTTCAAGGCTATGGTCGCTATTTCTTAATCGGAAGTGAAAATCGTAAGAAATTAGATGCTCTGATAAACAGCAGAACTCCCGACAGCACTCTGGCGGCGTTGAATGTATTTGAAAAGTCATTCAATAAGTATCTTAAAAATATCTTTGAGAAAAATGGTATGAAGTTTACAACAAATCCTATCACTTTAGAAAAAACTTCTGAAAAAGAAGTCGATGAGACTATGGTCGCGCTAAGCCTTGATACAAAGGAATTTAAAAAATCTCTTGAAGATAAAGCTATTACTACATCCAAAAAAGGAACTAAAGATGAAAGGACAGAAGGCTTAAAAGGCATTTTAGATAGTTGGACTGAGACCATTAGCGCTTGGGCTGGCGTAGACGGTTTGGAATTGGCCAAGGGTATTCAAAAAGGTATATCCGACAATAGGAGAGACTGGGGTTCCAGCGGAGAAACACAAAAATGGCTAATGAGAGTATCAAATTCTTGCCCGGAGTCCGTCAAGAAAAAATATAATCCGGTTCAAATTTTGGAAGAACTTAGGAAGGCAGTCAGTTCGGTTCCTAAATTTACCTTTAAAGAAGCAGCAATTAAAAATTCGGAAGTTAAAGGAAAGATTGATGATCTCGTTGAATTAATTAAAGGTAGAAAAAAGAAATTCCAAGAAGAATTTAAAGAAACATTTGAAGGAGAGTTTAAGAAGTGGAAACCTAGCGACAATTTATGGAGCTCAGGCGCCGAGACTCTTCTCCCGGTGATTAACAGAATTTGTTCTGATGAAGCTTATGAAAACAAAAATTATTTTGAGGAAGGTACTCCGATGTATGTTGCTGCAGATAATTTCAAAGACATACTTAAAGATATAATCTCTTGTCACGGTAATGGTACTCCAAAGTATGACAAATGTGTAAAAAAATTAGCAAAACCTTGGAAGGAGTTAAAGAAAGCCATAAACAAAGGCGTAATGATTTCGATTGACGTAGATTTGCCTGAATTAAAATAATAAAATGTATTTTTTAAAGGCTACCCGGTGGCTATCCTGGGTGGCCTTTGCTTATTAAAACCATTTTTAAACATATATTAAGATAATTTTTGTACTTTAAATTTTCTCCGAAAAACTTTATACTATTCTATATGAATATTTTTAAAATAGGTGAAGAATGTGAAAATGTATTTTTATTATGGAGTGATGGGCTCCAGTAAAACAGCAAATGCGCTGATGAAAAAATTTAATTTTGAAGAGCGCGGAAGGAAAGTTGCTTTTTTAAAGCCAAGTTTAGATACCAGGAACGGAAAGACGTTAATTAAATCTCGCATAGGTCTTTCGAGCGAAGCTTTTTTTCTGGATAGGTCAAAAAGCATCAAAGAAACTCTTGGCGACCCTTACAAATATGACACTATAATGATAGACGAAGCGCAGTTCATGTCAACGTCTCAAGTTGATGAATTAAGAGAAATGGCAGATAATGGAATTATGGTAATGTGCTACGGATTGAAAACCGATTACACCGGCCATCTTTTTGAAGGCAGCAAGCGTATTATAGAAGTTTGCGATACCATAAGAGAAATCCAATCCATGTGTAGCAAATGCGGAACCAAAGCAATAGTTAATGCTCGTTACCACGATGATACCATAATTTATCAAGGAGATATAATTGACATCGGAGGCGAGGATAAATACATAACTCTTTGCCACAAGTGTTGGAAAAAAGGCAAAATTTAATTTTAGGAGGGCGAAAAATTGAATCCTGGAACGGTAACCACTGATTTTGATGGTTTGAAGCTGCAGTATAGTTCGGAGGCCGAACAATCTGTCTTAGGGTCTATACTCATAGACTCGGAATGTTTAAGCAGAGTAATTCAAATTCTTCCACGTGCTGATTATTTTTATTTGTCCAATCATAAAGCTATTTATTCTGCAATGATAGATATGTTTACTATGGGACAACCCGTGGATTATATTACTGTACTCGATAAACTTCAGAGCACAAGCGATACGGATAACAGTAATTTTAAATCTTATCTTTTGGATTTAGCTCAAATAGTGCCGTCGGTTTCCAATGTGGAATTTTACGCCGATATTGTCAAAGATAAATATAATATAAGAAATTTGGTAAGCACAGCAAGAACCATAATAGATGACGCCTCTTCAGGAGATGTGTCGTCATCGGACTTGCTTAATTCTGCTGAGCAAAAGATATTTGACATACGTCGAGGAAAAGAAACTCAAGGACTCCAAAGAGTAAACGAAATAGTGGTTCAGACTTTTGACAGATTGGATGAACTTAATTCTCGAACCGACGAAGAATATAGTGGTGTTCCTACGGGAATTAGAGACCTTGACAGGGTTATAATGGGACTAAATAAAACCGACCTTATTCTAATAGCTTCTCGTCCTGGTATGGGTAAAACCAGTTTTTCTTTAAACATTGCAGGTCATGTTGGAATTACAAAAGGCAAAACAGTCGCCATCTTTTCGCTCGAAATGTCCAAAGAGCAATTGGTTTCGCGTATGCTTTCCACTCAAGCCAAAATTCCCGGCCAAACTTTGCGCCTTGGTAAGCTCAATGATCAAGAATGGCTCAATCTTATCGAGGCTGGAGATATTATTTCTAAGGCTCCGATTTACATCGATGATACCCCTGGGATTACCATCCCAGAAATGAAAGCAAAGCTCAGAAGACTCGGGGATGTTGATTTAGTCATAATCGATTACCTTCAACTTATGTCCAGCGCAAAAAGAATAGACAATCGTGTTCAAGAAATTTCCGAAATAACAAGAAATCTTAAAATAATGGCAAAAGAAATGGACGTCCCTGTCTTAACTCTTTCCCAGCTTTCCAGGGCAAGCGAACAGAGAGCCGACCATAAGCCTATGCTTTCGGATTTGAGAGATTCAGGTTCTATCGAGCAGGATGCCGATATAGTAATGTTCTTATATCGTGAGGGCTACTACGAATCTACCGAAATTTCCGAAGAAGGGGATAAAAACAGCGGCGAAGTTATTGTGGCAAAAAATCGTCACGGCGAAACTCGTTCCATTCCTCTCCACTGGCAAGGCGAGTACATGCGCTTTACAGCCCAGGAGGCTTATCGAAATGATTTCTAAAATTTTTGGAACGATAGATAGATTTAATATGCTTTCTGATGTAAGCGAAGTGGTGGTGGGATTTTCCGGCGGAGCAGATTCTACTGCTCTTCTTCATTTTTTGTATCATTATGCAAGTGATGAAGGAAAAAATTTTAAAGTTTCTGCCGTGCATATCAATCATAATCTTAGAGGCCCGGAAGCCCTAAGAGATGAAAATTTCGCAATAAATTTTTGCAAGATTCATGGCATAGATTTAGCGGTTAAACAGGTGGATATCAAAAAAATTTCCTCAGAAAAAAAAATAGGTCTTGAAGAAGCCGGCCGTTTAGCACGGTACGAAATATTTGAAAACATCGCCAAAACTAAAAATGCTAAAATAGCTACTGCCCACACTCTTTCGGACAGATGTGAAACTATGATTATGAACTTAATCCGAGGCTCAAGCTTAAAAGGCCTTTGCAGTATCCCTCCGGTGAGAGGAAATATAATTCGCCCTTTGATAGAACTCACAAGATACGAAATTGAATCATATTGCAAAAGAGAAAGTTTGAAATTTATTGACGACAGCTCGAACTTCGAAAGAGACTACACAAGAAACAAAATCCGATTGGACATCATTCCGTATATAAAAAGTATAAATCCCGCTTTCGAAAAATCCGTTCAAAGGTCTTTGGATATTTTAACAAGCGAAGATAATTATATGGAAAACATAGCTTCTAAAGAATTGCTTTCAATAAAATCCGAAAAGGGTTACTGCTGCGAAAAAATCAAAAATTTGGATTTTGCTATCAAAATGAGAGTGATATCAAAAATACTAAAAGAAGACTGCCATGTAAGTTTTCAACAGAAGCATATAAATTCAGTTGCCAAAATGATAGATGAAAATTTAAAAGGAGTAAGTTTGCCGAATAATGTTGAAATTTATCAAAGAAATGGTTATATGAATTTTTTTATTAAAGACTTGTCGAAAAGCACTGATTGGGAATACAAAATTAAAGATCTAAATCTCTTGACAGAGATAAAAACTAATATCATAATTAAAGTATTACCTTTTTGCGAGTATAAAAAATCAAAAAGCAAAAAAGAGTATATAATTGATTGGGATAAAGTTCCAGTTGACAGCGTCATAAGGAATAGGCGCTCGGGAGATAGGTTTTTTTTGCCAAAAAGAAAATTAACAAAAAGCTTGAAAAAACTTTTTAATGAATTAAAAATTCCTGACAGTACCAGAAAAAGTATTCCCATGATAGCCTCCCAAAACGAAATTATATGGATAGATCAAATAGGTGTTTCCGGGAAGTATCTTCCTGATAAAAATACTAAAAATATAGCTATAATACATAAGGAGTTAAATAATGGATTTTGTTAAAAAAATGTTGTTGGACAAAGATGAAATTTCATCAATCGTTAAATCTCTGGGCAAAAAAATAAGTAAGGATTACGAAGGCAAGAAACTTCTTTTACTAAGCCTTTTAAAAGGTTCGGTTATTTTTACCGCTGATTTAATGAGAGAAATAACTATCCCGTGCCAGGTAGATTTTATGGCGGTTTCAAGTTATACAGGAACTCGTAACGGCGGCGGAAAAGTAAATATCATCAAAGATATTACTATTGATATTTCCGGTTGGAATGTTTTAATCGTCGAAGACATTCTTGAAAGCGGATATACTTTGGACTGCGTAGTCAATATGCTCAAGGAGCGCAACCCCGAGAGCGTAAAAATTTGCACATTGCTTGATAAGCCCAATTCACGCAAAACAAAGATAGAAGCAGAGTATGTAGGCGAAAAAATACCCGATGAATTTGTTATAGGTTATGGGTTGGATTACAATGAAAAATACCGCAACTTACCATTCATAGGCGTTATTGATCCTAAATATATATAATCTGTGTAATATAGAATGTTTGGAGTGGAGTAAACCGTGAATAAAAATGACAGTAATAAAAAAATGCCCAAAAGTGTACTTGTTTTTTTGGCTTTTCCAATAGTTATGATTCTTTTGTATTTTATGGCGAAAGGGTTCATGCCTCAAAAAACTTACACTTATTCCGAAATCATAAATAATTTTAAAAATGAACAAGTTGTAAAGTACGAAATGAACTTAAATTCAGGTGATATGCACCTTACTTTGAAGGATGGCTCTGAGATAGAATATAACACTCCAAGTGCCAGTTTGATGTACATGGACATCAAAGACTATGTGGAGAGCTATAATTCGCATAACCCCGACGCTCCTATGATTTATGATTTAAATAAATCCAAAGATATGTCGGAGCTTTTCAGCTCGCTTTTGTGTTATGTTTTATTGCCTGTTATTTCCATGGTAATACTCGGATGGCTGTTTATGAGGCGTATGTCCGCCATGGGTATGGGTCCCGGCGGCTCTATGTCGATGAACAAATCAAGAGTCCTAGTGTCAACAGGCAAGAAAGTTACTTTCGATGATGTAGCCGGTGCAGTTGAAGAAAAAGAAGAACTTCAAGAAATGGTAGACTTTTTAAAAAATCCTGCAAAATATCACGAAGTAGGCGCCAGAATTCCTAAGGGCGTTTTGTTAATGGGCCCTCCGGGTACCGGAAAGACTTTGCTTTCAAAAGCTGTGGCGGGAGAGGCAAATGTTCCGTTCTTTTCAACGGCAGGTTCTGATTTTGTTGAAATGTACGTAGGTTTGGGCGCAGCAAGAATTCGTGATCTTTTTGAACAAGCCAAAAAGAAAACTCCTTGTATAATTTTCATAGACGAAATTGATGCCGTAGGAAAAAGAAGAGAGACCGGAGTAAACGGCACTGAAAAAGACAATACTTTGAACCAGCTACTGGTTGAAATGGATGGCTTTGACGACAGAGACGGTATAGTAGTAATGGCAGCCACTAACCGACCTGATATTCTAGATAAAGCTCTTATGCGTCCAGGAAGATTTGACAGACAAATATATGTAAATTATCCTGATGTAAAAGAAAGAGAAGAAATCTTAAAGGTGCATGCAAGGAATAAGCCATTTGCTCCTGATGTAAAGTTAAAAACAATAGCCAAATCCACAGCCGGGTTTACAGGCGCAGACTTAGAAAATTTAATGAACGAAGCAGCAATTATTACTGTAAGAGCAGGCAAAAAAGTTATTACAATGGACGAAATCGAAGAAGCTTCTTTGAAAGTTGAAATGGGTCCCGAAAAGAAAACCCATATAGTTAACGAAGAAGAAAAAAGACTAACTGCATATCATGAGGGCGGCCACGCGTTGGTTTCGTATTTCTGCAAAACTCACGATAAAGTTCAGGAACTTTCTATTATACCTCGTGGTGCTGCTGGCGGATATACAAGATATCTACCCGAAAAAGACGAATCATATACATCAAAAAATAGGATGATGGAAGGAATTTTGAGCACTTTGGGCGGAATGGCTGCCGAGAAAATAATCGCAGACGATACTTCCACGGGAGTCTCGAGCGATTTAAGAGTGGTCACTCGCATGGCTCGCAATATGGTCACAAAATACGGCATGAGCGAAACTATTGGCCCGGTTGTGTATGCATATCCCGATGGATACGAAAATGGTGTGTACGAAAACTATTCCGATTCCACTGCTCACAAAATTGATGAAGAAGTTAAAAAAATCATTTCAGATTCTTACGAAAAAGCCAAAAATATTATTTCTGATCATATGGATAAACTCCACGAAATAGCATCGTACTTGATCGAAAACGAAAAAATGAGCGGCAAAAAGTTCTATGAAATAATGGACGGAAAAAATTCCGAAAGTGATTCTGAAAGCAATCTTTAAATTAAATATTTTTAAGCTGAAGAGGGGTGCATTATTATGAACGACGATTTTGATAAACAAAATCCCGAAATTTCCGACAAAAATGAAGATTACGAATATCCATCTGTTCCTGTTGTGCAAAGTGATTTTGAAAAAGTTTATTCTTCGGATAATAATAAGGTAAAACCTGAAATGAACACCGATGTTTTTGCGGATAAAAAAATGAAAACCTTTTTGACCGCATCAGTAATAATATTACTTTTTTTGGTTGTTTCCTTGGTATCGTATATAATCTACCTATCAGGAAAACCAAACGTAAATATTTTGGGTTCAATCGGTACAGTATCTTCCTCGGATGATTCCCACGTTCCTGGAGAGTCCGAAATAAAATTTGCCGAAAAATCTACAGATGACCGAGAATTAACCGCTGAATCGATATATTCCATGGTTTCTCCATGCGTTGTAGGGGTAGTGGTTTATGATAATCATGCGGATATCGTATCTGACCCTGCGAGCGAAGGTTCCGGAATAATCATAAGTGATAAGGGATATATAGTTACAAATTCTCACGTGGTGAAAAATTCTAAACAAATAAACATTAAAATAGTTTTGAATAACAGCGAAGAGTGTTCCGGAAAAGTTGTGGGATATGATAGCAAGACTGATTTAGCCGTCATAAAGATTGATAAATCAGGACTGCAGGCGGCAACTTTTGGGAACTCCGATGATGTTAAAGCTGGCGCTTCAGTCCTTGCAATAGGAAACCCGTTGGGACTTGATTTTGCAAGCTCCATCACAAGAGGCATCGTTTCTGCAGTCAATAGGTCTGCCAGCGGTTCGCCCAAAAGTTTGGTGAAATATATCCAAACTGACGCTGCAATAAATCCAGGAAATTCCGGCGGTCCACTTATAAATATGTATGGTCAAATAATAGGAATAAATTCTTCTAAAATAGTTGTTGCTCACTGCGAAGGAATGGGCTTTGCCATTCCAAGCAATACTGTAAAATCCGTTGTAGATGATATCATCGAAAAAGGGTACGTCTCCGGGCGTGTTCGTTTGGGATTAGTTGGAAAAATGGTGAGCAATTATCAAGCTCAAATGTATGATGTCCCGATCGGAATTATAGTTTCAGAAATAAACAAAGACAGCAATTTGTCAGCCAGTGGAGTTCAGGTCGGAGACATAATCACGAAAATTAACGGCGTTAATGTCACTAGTTTTGATGCTTTTTATGGAGAACTTTATAATCATAAAGCCAACGAAACCATAACGCTTACAATTTTCAGACCTTCAAGAACAAGAGCTTCATCAGGAACCTTCGATGCTAACGTGGTTCTTTTGGAAGATAAAGGTGAGACTCAAGAAGCAGCTTCAAACGCAAATCAATAAAAATAAAAGTGGTCTTTATGATATGTAAAGGCCATTTTTTGTTAAAAATGTTCACTTATTTATATTTTCGTTAAAATAATGCATTAAAACCATAAAAAAGTTATTTCATTTTATAATTGACATTTATAATTTAGTCTGTTAATATAGTCTTTGTCAGTTAAACTCGAAATTTGTTGAAAATAAATATGAAATAGGAGATAATTTGTCAATGAAAAAGTGTCTAAAAAAAGACAGTATAATTGGTACTGTCGTTATTACGGTGTTGTCGGTTATTTCAATTATATTATTTGCACTCAATGGATTCGGAGGTGCAGGTTTTAAAAGTACAGAGGTTATTCCCCAAGATATCGAAAATATTGGTATACCCATAGCGATGGCGATGGATGATAATTATGTGTATCCCACGATGGTGTCCATTACTTCCGCCATGGAAAATATAAACGAAGGAACCGAGTACAGTTTTTACATAATGCACAATCCCAAGCTTAAAGATGAAAGCAAAGAAAAAATTAAAAGCCTTGAAAATAAATACCCTGCTTGCCACATTCATTTAATAGACATGGGCAATCAGTTCAAAGGTGCCAATGACAAAGGACATATTACAACTCCTACATATTATAGGTTGTCGTTATCCGGGCTTTTGACCAACATTGATAAAATTATTTGGCTTGATGGAGATACACTTATTTTCAAAGACCTCACCCCGATGTATAATATTGATATGGATGGTCTTTGTTACAGAGGTTTCCTTGATGAAACGGTTGACGGAACAAAGGCTTTTGGAGTTGAAAATGACCATTATATTTGTGCTGGAGTTATGCTTATTAACCTTGAAGAGCTCAGAAAAGACGGCGCACTTGAAAAATTTAATAGGTTTATGGACAAAAACAATAGTTCTTTAATTCAGCACGATCAAACGGTGATTAATGTGGTATATGCAGATAAAATTGGTATTTTGCCGCCTGAGTACGGGTTTTTCAATTCATATGCAACCCAGGAACTTGCGGAAAAGTATTGCACAAAGCTAAAGTACCCTAACAAATACACAAAAGAAGATATGAATTATGCTTTAAATAATTTATCTGTACTTCATTGCATTGTTAAGCCCTGGAAATTTTTTGATATTTATTTTGCAGACTCATGGTGGGAGTATGCTCAAAAGACAGACTATTACGATGAAATCAAATTGATGTATTCGTATGATAAATAAGATGATTTATAGTATTTGGAGGAAAATATCAGATGAAACATAGTTATAAAAAATGGATGCTTGGCTTGGCAGTATCAAGTGTGGCGATTTTAAGTTTTGTAATGATTAAGCGCAATGTCATGATTTCTGCCGAAGAAATTGATTACGACAACCCTAAAGTGTCAATAGTTGTCCCGGTTTATAAAGCGGAAGATTATCTAGATGTTTGTGTTGATAGTTTGCAAAATCAAACTTTGAAAGATATCGAAATGATTTTTGTAGATGATGATTCTCCGGATAATTGTTTGGAAATTTTAAAAGGTTATGCAGAAAAGGATAAGCGAATTAAAGTTATTCACCAGAAGAATCAGGGAGCTGCCATAGCAAGACAAACCGGTACAGATGCTGCTCGCGGAGAGTACATAAAATATGTTGACAGTGATGATATCTTAGATAAACGCGCCTGCAAGAAATGCTACGAAGAAGCTAAAAAATATAATGCCGATATAGTGGTTCACAGCGCGTATAATTTTGCTAAAGAAGGAAAAAATAATGTTCATTTTAAATCCAAAAACGAAGTTTTAAAAGACACTCAGTGGGATTTAATTACCGAAGTTTTGTGGACATGCCTTTATAAAAAAGACCTAATAACCAGGTCCGGCGTAACTTTTGCGGGAATGAAAAACATGGGCGAAGATCAATCGTTTAATATGATGCTGTTCCCGAAAGCAAATATAATAAGAATGATACCAAATTATTTGTATTACTATAGAATAAGCAATACGCAATCCCTTTGCAACAGCGTCCGAGGCTTCAGATTGTTTAAAAATCACGTTTATAACGCTCAGATAGTTCGTAAATTCTGGGAAAAGAACAATTTCTTTGAAAAAAATGAATCTAAAGCAGGATTCTTAAAATGGTTACTTCACTTAAATTATTGTCCGGGCAACCCGAAAGTAAGCAGAATCTTTAAAGATATTATATTTGAGGATTTACTGGATGAAAAAGTTACAGATTTACTTTCAAAATACGAATCCGAGAAATTAAACAGAATACTAGCAACATCAAATAGATTGGATCCATGTATCAAAGATGGTGTTTATCAGTTAAAAAGCGTTCTTGATGAAACCAAAGTATTAACGCTTGCAGATTCCAGTGCTAATTCCAAAATCCCCTTCAGATTGTGGAGCAATAGGCATAGTGATTCGCAAAAGTTCGAGGTAAAATATTATAAAAACGGAATGTACACAATTTCACCTCTTTCTTCTAAAAAATATATGGGCGTTAACTTTATGGATTATAATCCCGGCGCTCCTATCCGCCAATTTGACAGTGATCAAGGAAATACGAAAAAATGGTACATAGTTCCAACAGAAGATGGTTCATACTGTGTTTACTCCAAATACAATGATTATTTCATCGATATAAAAGACGAAGAAGTCGCAAACGGAACACCCATCCACGGATGGTTCTATAACGAATCCGAAGCACAGAATTTTAAATTTGTGCCTGTAAAATAAAAAATTATGTTGACACGAATTTCAAAATGATGTAAAATACTAACATAAGAATATAAAAATAAAGTGGAGCAGATTTGTTCTCACCTTGTGCGGTTTTTATTCCGTTCGGGTCAATAATGTTAGTGTGGATTATTAATGATATGCAGATATTATTGTACGAGTCAAATTTGATTCGTACAATGTTTTTATATTTAAGAAATCTTTTTAATTAAGATTTTTAATTACTTATGGAGGTGCTTAATTATTAGCAGTAAAGAACTTCAAATTAACGAGTCTATAAGAGACGCCGAAGTTAGACTTATTAATTCCAATGGTAATCAAGAAGGTATAGTCCCTATATCTAAAGCTCTCGCCATGGCAGAAGAAAGCAATTTGGATTTGGTAAAAATCGCAGATAAAGCCAAGCCGCCTGTTTGTAAAATAATGGATTACGGCAAGTACAAATTCGAAATTGCGAAAAAGGAAAAAGAAGCAAAAAAGAACCAGCGAGTAATAGATGTAAAGGAAGTTCGCCTGTCTTTGAGAATAGCTGAAAATGATTTCAATACCAAGGTGAATTATGCAAAAGGATTTGCTGAATCAGGTAATAAAATCAAGGTTTCAGTTCGCTTTAAAGGCCGCGAGAAAGATCACCCGGAAATAGGTTATGAACTTATGGAAAGATTCAAAGAAGCCTGCAAGTGTTTTGCCGGTATAAATGGCTCCGTTAAAGTTGAAGGCCGTAGCTTGTCTATGATTTTGGACCCTCAGAAGAAAATTAATAATAATTCCCTAAAGAAAGGTAGTGAAGCGGGCACGGAAGCATGAACTGCTCAGCCCTTGGATTATGTACAAAGTAAAAACTCATAGTGGAGCGAAAAAACGCTTTAAGATTACAAGCTCAGGTAAGGTTTTGAGAGCACACGCAAACAAAAGTCATATTCTTAACAAAAAAACAAGAAAAAGAAAAAGAAATTTAAGGACAATAGTTGTTGCGGATAAGACTAATTTCGCACAAGTAAAAGCTTTGGTACCTTATAAATAAAAAGAATTTTAAATTAAATACGATAATATCAATTGGAGGTAAATATAATGGCACGTGTAAAGGGTGCGGTTGTCACTAGAAACAGAAGAAAAAAAGTGCTTAAATTAGCTAAAGGTTATTGGGGAGCAAAAAGTAAGCATTTTAAAATGGCCAAACAGGCTGTAATGAAATCAGGAAATTACGCATACATAGGCAGACGCCAGAAAAAGCGTGATTTCAGAAAATTGTGGATTACCAGAATTTCAGCTGCTTGTCGTATGAATGGAATTAATTATTCTTCTTTCATGAACGGCCTTAAAAAAGCAGGAATTTCCTTGAACAGAAAAATGCTTTCTGAAATTGCTATTGCTGACCCGGAAGGATTTTCAAAGCTTGTTGAACAAGCAAAGTAATATATGTTTATTAATTACGCCCGGATTTTTTACCGGGCGTAAATTTACTATAATTAAATTTTATATGCTTTCACTTAATTGAATAATTTTATATATTTTTACTAAATTAAAAGGAGAAATAACATTGAAACTTACAATCACAAGCAAAGACAATTCTCAAATAAAATATTTAAGAAAGCTTATTTCTTCTTCTAAATTTAGAAAAGAAGAGAAAAAATTCGTCATAGAAGGCTTGAGAATTTGCGGCGAGGCTTTAAAAAATAACTTGAAAATAAAAAAAGTTTTTTATACAGAAAAATTCTATGAAAAAAATTTGGATCTGATAAATCAAATTTCAAAAGTCGCTTCTGAAATTATTTTAATAAGCGAAAGTATAGCAAAATCAATTTCGGACACAGAAAATCCGCAAGGGATAATAGCTGTTTGCGAAAATACAATCAATAGCTTTGATAATTTAAATTTGGATAATACTCAAAAAACCGTTCTTTTGGAAAATATTCAAAATCCCTCTAATTTAGGAAGCATCATAAGAACATGCGAGGCTTTAAGTATAAAAAATATATTTATTTTAGGAAATAGTTGTGATATTTACAACCCAAAAGTTTTACGAGGAAGTATGGGCGGCTTTTTCAGGGTTTCGTTTATTTTTGAAGAAAATTCTGAAAAATGCATAAGAAAACTCCAAGAATCAGGATTTAAAATTTATGCGACTGTTCCGGCCAAAAACGCAAGTCATATTGGAAAAATTAATTTTACAGGTAAATGCGGAATCGTTTTTGGGAATGAAGGAAATGGCATGAGCAAAGGAAGTATAGAGGCTTGTGACGATAAGATTACAATTCCTATGAATAGTGATTCCGAATCATTAAATGTGTCGGTTGCTGCCGGAATAAGCATGTGGGAGATGTGCGGCAGAGGGAAGGAATTATAAATGGATAATACAGTATATTGGATATGGCTTCAGCAAGCTCTTAAACCAGGAAGCAGCAAAGTTAAAATTATAAACCACTTCTATAAAAATATAAAAGATTTTTACGATGGAAAAGAAAGAGAATGGAGACTTTGCGGCTGCTTTACAAATAAAGAAATATCCGCTTTGTGCGATTCATCTTTGGAAGAAGCCGAAAAAACTTTTAGATTATCTCAGAATTTAGGGTATAAAATAATATGTATATGCGACGAAGAATATCCGAATTTACTCAGGCATATAGATAATCCGCCGGCACTTTTATATGTTAAAGGAGACATATCATTTTTAAATTCAGTAAAATCTATTGGAATTGTAGGAACCAGAAAAGCCTCTGAATACGGCCTGGCTATGGCTCATGATTTGTCCCACGATTTGGCTCTTAATAATGTAGCCGTTATAAGCGGAGGAGCTTTAGGGATAGATTCTGCTGCGCACCAAGGCGCTCTTGATGCCGGCGGCAAAACTGTGGCAGTCCTTGGCTGTGGAATCAATTACCCATATCTTTTAGGTAATTTGAAATTAAGAAATGAAATTTCAAATAGCGGCGCTGTAATTTCTGAGTATCCTCCAAATTTCCCTAGCAAACCATTTACATTTCCGATTAGAAACAGAATTATTTCCGGAATATCTTCGGGAATAGTCGTCATAGAAGCCGGTAAAAAGAGTGGCTCCTTGATTACAGCAAATCTTGCAAACAACCAAAACAGGGATGTATTTGTAGTGCCTGTGAATAAGGAAAGCAAAAATTCCGAAGGTTCATTTTCTTTGATTGAAGACGGTGCAATGGTTGTTGCAAGCGTGCAAGATATCTTGAGTGAATATAATAATAATTTGAATATTAAAAAAGAAAAATCTACTAATCTCGAAAATAAACCAAATATTCAAAAATCTAAAAAAAGAAATATTTCGGATGTTCCTAAGGAATACAGAAATATATTTGAAATATTATTAAAAGGAAAAACTCATATAGATATTATAAGCGAAATCACCGAAATTCCGGTGGATAAATTGCTTCTCACTCTTACAGAAATGGAGATCAGCGGGTTTGTAAAAAGCAGCTCTGGGAAAATTTATGAAGCGCTTTAAATCAATTTAGTATTTATTTATATTTAATTTGAGTATATAATTATTTCAAAAAATTAATTATGGATGGATAGGTTATGAAAAATTTAGTAATTGTTGAATCGCCTGCAAAGGCTAAAACTATAAAAAAATATCTTGGAAAGGGATACGATGTAATAGCGTCGATGGGTCACGTAAGAGATCTGCCTGAAAAAAGGCTCAGCGTGGATGTAAAAAAAGATTTTGCTCCAAAATACGCTATAATTAAAGGTAAGGAAAAAATAGTCGAAGAGTTAAAAGAAAAAGCCCGAAAGTCAGATAATATTCTTTTGGCAACCGACCCTGATAGAGAAGGAGAAGCTATTTCGTGGCATTTAGCGTATATTTTAGGGCTTGACCTCGATCAGAAAAATAGAATCACATTCAACGAAATCACAAAAACAGGGATAGAATCCGGAATAAATTCTCCGCGCGAAGTTGACATTGACCTTGTAAATGCGCAGCAAGCCCGAAGAATACTCGATAGGCTTGTTGGATATAAATTAAGTCCGTTTTTATCCCAAAAAATTCACAAAGGCCTTTCCGCGGGTCGTGTCCAGTCGGTTGCACTTAGGATAATCGTTGACCGTGAGGAAGAAATAAGAAAATTCGTTCCTAAAGAATACTGGAGTCTTGACGCTAAATTTTTACCCAAAGGTTCTTCAAAGCAATTTGCGGCATCTTTTTATGGCAACGAAAACGGTAAAATAGAAATTAATAATAAAAAAGAATCCGAAGCATTGCTCGCAGCTCTTGAGGATGCATCCTACGAAGTTAAAAAAGTCAAAAAAAGCAAAAGAAGAAAATCTCCTGCACCTCCATTTATTACTTCAACTCTCCAGCAGGATGCACTAAGGAAACTTGGATTTGCCCCTAAGAAAACAATGAAAATAGCCCAAGAACTTTATGAAGGCGTGGAAGTCCAAGAAATGGGTGCCGTCGGTCTTATAACTTATATGAGAACTGACTCGCTGAGAATTTCTGAGGATGCCATAAAAGCTTCCAGAGAGTATATAAATGAAAGATGGGGCAAAAAATATTTGCCTGAGAATCCTAGAAAATTCAAAACCAAAGCCAATGCCCAAGACGGCCACGAAGCAATTCGTCCCACAATGCCGCAAATGAATCCTGAAAAACTCGAAAACAGTTTAAGCAGAGACCAATACAGGCTATATAAGTTGATTTGGGAAAGATTCACGGCCAGTCAAATGGCAATTTGCTTGCAAGATACAACCCAGGTCGACATAATCGCAATTACACCCTCAGAAAAAAGCGATAATTATATTTTTAAAGCTTCGGGCTACACAGTAGCTTTCGACGGCTTCACAGTGCTTTATACAGAAAGCAAAGATACCGACCAAGAAAAAGCAAAGGCTCTTCCTGAGCTAACCGAAAAAATGCCCGTTAAGTTGAAATCACTGGAGCCCAATCAACATTTTACTGAGCCTCCTCCTAGATATACCCAGGCTTCGTTGATCAAAGCTCTTGAAGAAGATGGCATCGGAAGGCCATCAACATACGCCTCTATAATATCCACGATTCTTTCCAGGGATTATGTTAAGCAGGAAAATAAATCTCTTAAACCCACCGAACTCGGTGAAGTTGTCACCAATCTCATGAAAGAAAGATTCTCTAAAATAGTAAACCTTAAATTTACCGCACAGATGGAATCCGATTTGGATTCAATTGAAGAGGGAAAAAACGATTGGGTAGAAACTCTTAAAAATTTTTACGGTGATTTTTCTGCCACCCTTGATAAGGCAAAAAAAGATATGGAAGGCGTTAAAATAACGCTTGAAGAGGATAAAACAGATGAAATCTGTGATAAATGCGGCAAACCTATGGTAGTAAAATATGGTCGTTTTGGAAAGTTTATTGCGTGTTCAGGGTATCCCGAATGTACAAATATTAAAAAAATTGTAAATAAAATAGGAGTAAAGTGCCCGAAATGTGATGGTGACGTTATAAAGCGCACCACCAAGAGAAAAAGAATCTTTTATGGTTGCAGCAAATACCCCGAATGTGATTTTGTATCATGGGATGAACCACTGAATGAAAAATGCCCGAAATGCGGCAAGGGACTTTTCAAAAAGAATACCAAAAATCCAAAAATTTACTGTGCTAATAAAGAATGCGGATACGAAAAGGCGGGCGACAATGAAAAAGAAAGTTAATGTTATAGGCGCAGGACTGGCAGGGTGTGAAGCAGCCTGGCAGCTTGCCTCTAGAGGGATAGAAGTTAATCTTTTTGATATGAAGCCGCATAAATTTTCACCGGCTCATAGGAGTGAAAACTTGTGTGAACTGGTTTGCTCCAATTCTTTCAAAGCCGATAGAATTGACAGCGCCGCTGGACTTTTAAAAGAAGAATTGAGGATTTTGAATTCAATTGTAATTAAATGTGCAGATAATTGTCGAGTCCCTGCAGGAGGGGCTTTAGCTGTAGACAGAGATAAATTTTCTTCGATGGTTACAGAAAAAATTAAAAATCATCCTCTTATCAATTATATTTCTGAGGAAGTAGAAAATTTTTCAGAAGAAGATATAACCATCATTGCTACAGGGCCGTTGACTTCAGAAAAATTATCAAAAACCATATCCAAAATATGTGGTAATGCACTTAGCTTTTTTGATGCCGCTGCTCCTATAGTTACATTTGAAAGCATCGATATGAGCAATGCTTATTTTAAGTCTAGGTATGACAAAGGTAACGGCGATGATTATTTAAATTGCCCTCTTAGCAAAGATGAGTATATAAATTTTTACAGCGAACTTATTTCTGCTAAGCGAGCACCTTTACATGATGTAGACGTACAAAACCCAAAAGTATATGAAGGGTGTATGCCCGTTGAAATTATGGCGCAAAGAGGTGAGGACACATTAAGATTCGGACCGATGAAACCTGTTGGACTGCGTGATCCAAAAACCGGCCAAAGTCCTTATGCTGTAGTTCAGCTTCGAAAAGAAAATAAAGAAGGAACACTTTATAATATGGTAGGGTTCCAAACAAATCTTAAATTTCCTGAACAAAGAAGAGTTTTTGGAATGATACCTGCTCTTAAAAATGCCGAATTTGTGCGGTATGGTGTGATGCATCGTAATACATTTATTAATTCTCCAAAACTTTTAAACAGCAGCTTTAATATGAAAGAAATTCCAAATTTGTTTTTTGCAGGACAAATTACAGGCGTGGAAGGGTACATGGAATCGGTTTCGTCGGGTCTAATAGCAGGAATAAATGCGGCAAGAAAATTTGCAGGCGAAAATTTGGTTTCGCTCCCGGATTTTACTATGATTGGTGCTTTGGAAAAATATATAAGCAGCGAAGATATTATAGATTTTCAGCCTATGGGGGCAAATTTCGGAATACTTCCACCGTTGACTGAAAAAATTAAAGACAAAAAACTTAGATATGCAAAATTATCCGATAGAGCTTTGGAATATATAAAAAATCTGAAAATTTAAATTTTTTCAAGGAGGAATTTGGTATGAAAATAATAGTAGACGCTTTTGGTGGAGATAATGCTCCTTTAGAGGTAATAAAAGGTAGCCGCATGGCTGTAGATGAATTGGGCTACGAAATCGTACTGGTCGGAAATGAAAAAATAATAAAAGATGAGGCTGAAAAAAATAATATATCACTTAGCGGAATAACAATAGTTCATGCTCCTGATGTGATTTCAATGGATGATGAACCTATGGACGTTATGAAATCAAAAAGCAATTCTTCAATGTCAAAAGGTCTGCAATTATTGGCATTGGGAGAGGGAGATGCATTCGTTTCTGCCGGAAATAGCGGGGCTCTTGCCGTAGGCGCAACTCTTAAAGTTAAAAGGATAAAAGGAATAAAAAGATGTGCATTTGCACCGGTTATTCCTAAGGATAAAGGCTTTTTCATGCTTATTGACAGTGGCGCGAACGTGGAGTGCCGTCCTGAAATGTTAAGACAATTTGCGGTTATGGGATATATATATATGAAAAATGTTATGGTTGTTGAAAATCCCAGAGTAGGTCTTGCAAACGTAGGCACCGAAAAAACCAAGGGCGATGAACTCAGATATGAAACCTTCAATCTTCTTCAGGAAACCAAAAATATTAATTTTATAGGTAATATCGAAGCTCGCGATATACCTGGCGATATCGCTGATGTAGTTGTTGCAGATGGATTTACAGGAAATATAATACTTAAACTCTATGAAGGCATGGCAAAATCTGTTTTTGGAAAAATTAAGGATATTTTCAAGAAAAATTTCAAAGGCAAGTTAGCGGCGTCTCTTATCATGCCTGAACTTAAAGAGTTGAAAAAAAGTATGGACTACAGTGAACACGGCGGAGCGCCTCTTATGGGAATTTCAAAGCCGGTGTTTAAAGCTCACGGAAGTTCTGATGCTAAAACATTCAAAAGTGCAATACGTCTTGCAGGTGAATATGTAAAAAGAAATGTGGTTGGGCTTATTTCTAAGTCCCTTGAGGAATATAATTCTTCAGAATCTGAAAAGTAATTTGATTTTTAAAGTGAGGTGAGTTTGTTATGACAGAACTTGAAAATAAAATAGGGTATAAATTTAATAATCAAAAACTCCTAAAAATAGCGTTAACTCATTCTTCTTACGCTAATGAATCTGGGGGCAGATTCGAAAGCTACGAAAGACTAGAATTTTTGGGTGATTCTATTTTGGGAGTGGTTACTTCTGATTATATTTTTAAAAATTATCCCAAGTATCCCGAAGGAGACCTCACGAAATTAAGGTCATCTTTGGTTTGCGAAAAACAGCTTTGTATATTTTCCAAAGAATTAAATATTTCAAAATTTATCAAATTGAGCAAAGGCGAACACCATTGTGGAGGTCAAAACAGACCCTCAATTTTAGCTGATATATTCGAAGCTATTTGCGCAGCAATATATTTGGATGGCGGTCTGCAGGAAGCTTCTAAATTCATTTTGAAGTTTATAATTCCGGCTTTAGAGCATCCCATGATTCCTGATATTCACGACTATAAAACCGATTTGCAAGAAATAGTTCAACGTAATCCTGAGGAAACAATTGAATATGTCCTTGTGAAAGAATCGGGTCCTGACCACAATAAAAGATTTACGGTAGAAGCCAAAATAAATAATAATACCGTAGGCAGAGGAACGGGCAGAAGCAAAAAAGAAGCCGAACAACACGCTGCTCGCGAAACTTTGTCTCTCATGGGATATTGATTTATAGGGGGATTGTATGTCGTTTTTTAAAAAATTAAAAGAAGGATTATCCAAAACGCGCAATAGTATTTCGGCAAAAATAGAATCTGTCATTAATTCTTTTACAAAGATAGATGAAGAGTTCTTTGAAACACTTGAAGAAATTTTAATTTCCAGTGATATAGGTATAGAAACATCTCAAAAGCTCTGCAACGATTTGAGGCAAGAAGTTAAAAAACATGGTGTGACAGATCCCTTTGAAATAAAAGAACTGCTCGGGAACATAATGGTTGAATTTCTTGGTGATGAAAATGAGCTTTTGATTTCATCTAAACCATCGATAATTTTGGTTTTAGGTGTAAATGGAGTCGGAAAAACCACAACTATTGGAAAGCTTGCACATAGATTAAAAAGAGAAGGCAAGAAAGTGCTTTTAGCTGCGGCCGATACCTTTAGAGCAGCTGCCGCGGAACAGCTTGATATTTGGGCTAAAAAATCAGACTGCTCTATAGTCATGCAGCCGGAGGGTTCTGATCCTGCTGCGGTGGTTTTTGATGCTATATCTTCCGCAAAATCAAAAAATGTTGATGTAATAATTTGTGATACTGCAGGAAGGCTTCATAACAAGAAAAATTTGATGGGAGAACTTGAAAAAATAAATCGAATCATCGACAGGGAACTCCCCGATGCCTCCAAAGAAATTTTGCTTGTTTTGGATGCTTCCACAGGTCAAAATGGAGTAAATCAAGCTGTAGAATTTGGCAAATCTTTGAATATTACAGGAATCGTTTTAACCAAGCTTGACGGCACCGCAAAAGGTGGCGTTGTATTGGCGATTAAAGAAAAGCTCGGAGTGCCGGTAAAATATATAGGAATTGGCGAAGGTATCGACGATTTGAGGCCTTTTAATGCAAAAGAATTTGTTGAAGCGATTTTGAAAAATAAAGGAGAACAATAAAGTTTGAGCAGCTATGAATTTTATGAAAAAGAGTTAAAAAATATATTATCAGAAAAAAGATTTAAGCATTCTGTGAATGTAGCTCATATGGCTGAACGATTAGCGGTTCGCTATAATGTGGATCCAAATAAAGCCAAAATTTCAGGTCTTCTACACGATATATGCAAAGAAATGCCTGAAGAAGAGAGCAAAAAAATTTTGATTGAAAATGGTATTTCGAAGTCGAAAATAGACGATTTTGAATATAAAGTCATGCATGGGTTTGTCGGATTTTTTTGGTTGCAGGAAAATTATGGTATATGTGATAATGATATTCTAAATGGCGTGAAGTATCACACCGTAGGTCGAAAAGGTATGAGCCTTTTTGAAAAAATTATATTTGTAGCAGACTATATTTCTGAAGAAAGAAAGTGGCCTGATGTTAAAGAGTTTCAAAAAGTGGCTTTTGAAAATATCGATAAAGTCGTTTTAAAGAAGCTCTCTACAGCCATTCAAAATTGTCTTGACAGGCACCAATCCATTTGTGAAAATACCATGCAATTATATAATGAACTTATTTTAGAAGGAGTTTAGTAGTATGGAATCCAATATTCTTGCAAATAAAATAAAAGAAATACTTGATAATAAAAAAGCTATAGATATAGAAATTATAGATTTAAGAGAAAAAAAGAGTTTTTCTGATTTTTTTGTGCTGGCCACCGGTACAAGCAGTACGCATATTAAATCTCTTGCGGATGAAGTCGAAACAGAACTCGAAAAAGAAGAGATCTACCCTGATCACTGTGAGGGCAAAATTTCTAATTCTTGGATTGTTATCGATTATAACAGCGTTGTGCTTCATATTTTTTCTAAAGAAGCCAGAGAATTATATGATTTGGAAAAATTATGGAAATGAATGTTTGAGGAGAAATTTAATATGATAGAAAAATATAGTCCGGAAAATATAGAAAAAAAGTGGCAAAAAAAATGGGAAGAAAAAGGAGCTTTTCACGCAAAAAACGAATATGATAAGCCTAAGTTTTATGCGCTCGTGGAGTTCCCTTATCCTTCGGGACAAGGTTTGCACGTAGGCCATCCCAGAAGTTATACCGCGCTTGATATAGTCGCGCGAAAAAAGAGAATGCAAGGTTACAATGTTCTTTATCCGATGGGCTGGGACGCTTTCGGGCTTCCGACTGAAAATTACGCAATAAAGAACAAGATCCACCCGAGAATCGTAACAGAAAAAAATATATCGAGGTTCAAAAGCCAGCTGCAAGCTTTGGGGCTTTCTTTTGACTGGAGTCGAGAGATAGATACCACCAACCCTTCTTATTACAAGTGGACCCAGTGGATATTTTTGCAGATGTTTAAAAAAGGTTTGGCGTATAAGAGTGAAGCTACCGTGAACTGGTGCACGTCATGCAAATGCGTTTTAGCAAACGAAGAGGTCGTAAACGGAGTTTGCGAGCGATGCGGGAGCGAAGTTGTACATAAAGTTAAATCCCAGTGGATGCTCAAAATTACGGAATATGCACAAAGGCTCATAGACGATTTGGAGCTTGTAGATTACCCCGAAAGAGTAAAAGCTCAGCAAATTAATTGGATAGGACGTTCAACAGGTGCAGAAATTGATTTTCCGACCAGCGTAGGGAAAAATCTCAAAGTATACACCACTCGTCCTGATACAATTTTCGGTGTTACATACATGGTTATTTCGCCTGAACATCCCATTATAGAAGAATTTAAAAATCAAATTAAAAACATAACCGAAATTGAAAATTACAGACAAGAAGCAAGCAAAAAATCCGATTTTCAAAGAACCGAACTCAATAAAGACAAAACCGGCGTAAAGATAGAGGGTATAACCGCTAAAAATCCTGTAAACGGAAAAGAAATACCTATTTTCGTATCTGACTACGTTTTGATGAGCTACGCTCAAGGAGCAATAATGGCCGTTCCTGCGCACGATGAGAGAGATAAAGCTTTTGCAAATAAATATAATCTTCCAGTTTTAGAAGTGATCGACGAAAACGGAAAAGTGATTAATTCGGAGTTTTTAAACGGAAAAGATTCAAAAGAAGCCAAATCAGAAATGATTTCTTATCTTGAAAAAGCCGGTATCGGAAAATCCAAAGTTAATTACAAACTCCGTGACTGGGTGTTTTCACGCCAGCGCTATTGGGGAGAACCAATTCCGATAATTCACTGCGAAAAATGCGGATATGTTCCCGTTCCTGAATCGGAATTGCCTCTTACTTTACCTGATATAGAAGATTTTGAATCTCTCGAGGGCGGCGAATCGCCTTTGGATAATATCTCTTCGTGGGTAAATACAACCTGTCCTCATTGCGGAGGAAAAGCCAAACGTGAAACCGATACAATGCCCCAGTGGGCGGGCTCTTCGTGGTATTTCCTTCGTTATCTTGACCCGCATAATGATAAAAATCTTGCTGATCCTGATGCAATTAAATATTGGATGCCTGTAGATTGGTACAATGGCGGGATGGAGCACACTACACTCCATTTGCTTTACAGTCGTTTCTGGTATAAATTTTTGTACGATATAGGAATCGCACCCGACCCTGAACCATATAAAAAACGAACCAGCCACGGAATGATCCTCGGAGAAAACAATGAAAAAATGAGCAAATCTAGAGGTAACGTTGTTAACCCTGATGATATCGTGAAAGAATTTGGCGCGGATACTTTGCGCGTCTACGAAATGTTTATCGGTGATTTTGAAAAACCGGCTCCGTGGAATACCGCAGGAATCAAAGGTAGCCGCAGATTTATCGAAAGATACTGGGGTTTAAAAGAAATTATTGATGATAGCAAAGGCTCGATAAGTTCCAAATTGGAGACCACCTTTCATAAAACGATTAAAAAAGTCCAAGAAGATATCGACAGCCTTAAATTTAACACCGCTATAGCCGCTCTTATGGGACTCATAAACAACATATACGACGAAGGATTTATAACATCTGAATATTTGAAAATTTTTACACTTCTTTTGAGCCCTTTTGCTCCTCATGTCGCGGAAGAAATGTGGTCGGAATGTGGATTTGGAGAAGGCTTTGCATCACTTGCTCAGTGGCCTCGCTACGATGAAAAGAAATGTATTGAAAACGAAGTACCTGTAGTTCTTCAGGTTAACGGAAAAATGAGAGGAAAAGTGCTTGCTCCGCTTGGAGTTTCTCAAGAAGAGATTTTGGAATCTGCAAAAAAAGAGGAAAGCTTCAACAGAGCTATTGAAGGGAAAAATATCATAAAAGTGATCTATGTTCCCGGAAGAATACTAAATGTCGTAGCAAAATAAATAATAAAACTTGCATTGTGTTGCATAAATTTTATAAAACACTCAATATCGGAGGAATTTAATGGAAAGTATTAGCACAGATAAAATGATTGATGAATTGGTTCTTAAAGCGAGAAATGCTTTAACACAGTACATGAAAATGAGCCAGGCGGATATTGATAAAATAGTTGAAGCCATGGCGCTTGCAGCCGTTGAAAATCACGTTTTGTTCTCTGAAAAAGCTGCCTCGGAAACCGGACGCGGAATAGTTGAAGATAAAATAATAAAAAATATGTTCGCGTCTGAATATATTTACAATTCAATAAAAAATAAAAAAACCGTTGGAATAATAGATAAAAACGATGAGGAAAATTACGTAAAGATTGCAGAACCTCTCGGCGTGGTTGCGGGAGTAACTCCTGTTACCAATCCTACTTCTACGGTTGTGTTTAAATCGCTTATATGTGCAAAAACAAGGAATCCGATAATATTTGGTTTTCATCCCGGAGCTCAAAAATGCTGCACATTCGCGGCGGAAATTCTAAGAGACGCTGCAATAAAAGCAGGGGCTCCTGAAAACTGCATCCAATGGATAGAACATCCGTCAATCGAGGCTACCTCTGCGCTCATGAATCATTCCGGCGTGGATATCGTGCTTGCAACCGGTGGCTCGGGAATGGTTAAATCCGCTTACTCCACCGGTAAACCCGCTTTGGGAGTAGGCCCCGGAAACGTGCCGTGCTATATTGAAAAAAGTGCGAATTTGGAAAGGGCTTGCAATGATTTGATTCTTTCCAAGACTTTCGATAACGGAATGATTTGCGCTTCTGAGCAGTCTGTGGTCGTAGATGAGGATATATCTTCCGAATTTGAAAACATAATGATTAAAAACGGTTGTGCGTTTTTAAGTGAAGAAGATACCGAAAAGCTTACAGCATACATGATAAATCCTGAAAAAGGAACGTTAAACGGAGCTGTTGCTGGAAAAAGCGCATCCAAAATAGCTGAATCTGCAGGAATAAATGTTCCGGAAAGCACTAAAATTCTTATAGTTAAACTTGATGGTGTCGGAAAAGATTACCCATTGTCCGTAGAAAAATTGTCTCCCGTACTTTCGTACTACACTGTTAAAAATTCTTCTGAAGGCTTTGAAAGATGTAAAGAAGTTTTGAAATATAACGGCGAAGGTCACACTGCGGTAATTCATTCGCAAAATGAGCAAATAATTGAAAAATTCGGAGAAATGATGGATGCCGGGAGAATAATAGTAAATTCTCCGTCCTCACAAGGTGCAATCGGAGACATATATAACTGTGCAACTCCGTCTCTCACTCTCGGATGCGGTTCAAAAGGTAAAAATTCCACAACCGATAATGTTTCTGTTAATAATCTTCTAAATATAAAAAGAGTATTCAAAAGAAGGGTTAATATGCAGTGGTTCAAAGTTCCGTCAAAAATATATTTTGAAAAAGGCTCGATTTCGTACCTCGAAGATATGCCGAACATCAATCGTGTATTTATAGTTACCGACGAAACAATGGTAAAGCTCGGGAATGTTCAAAAAGTTATGTATCATTTGAACAAGAGAAATAATAATTGCCAAGTCGAAGTATTTTCGAGCGTAAGCCCAGACCCCGATGTCGAAACTGTCTGGAAAGGACTTGAAGTTATGAAGAGGTTTTCGCCTGATGCGATAATCGCCTTAGGAGGAGGCTCACCTATAGACGCTGCAAAAGCCATGTGGATGTTTTATGAATATCCAGAACTTAGTTTTGATGGCTTAAAACTCAAATTTATGGATATAAGAAAACGTGCTTTCAAATATCCACACTCTCATAAAATTCCTTTGATTGCAGTTCCAACTACTTCGGGAACGGGCTCGGAAGTAACATCATTTGCGGTAATTACGGATAAGAAAGAAAATATAAAGTATCCTCTCGCTGATTATTTCCTTACTCCAAGTGTTGCCATAATCGACCCTGATTTTGTAGCATCTCTTCCCAAATCTCCTACAGCTGACACCGGAATGGATGTGCTGACTCACGCCATTGAAGCATATGTTTCCACTATGGCAAGCGATTACACAGATGCCCTTGCCGAAAAATCCATAAAATTGGTCTTTAAATATCTAAAAAAAGCTTATGAAAACGGAAGCAACGACCCAGAGGCTCGTGAAAAAATGCACAATGCTTCATGCATCGCCGGAATGGCGTTCACAAATGCATTTTTGGGACTTAATCATTCTATGGCTCATAAACTCGGCGGTGAATTCCATGTTCCTCATGGAAGAGCCAATGCGATTTTGCTGCCATATGTGATAAAATATAACGCATCCCTCCCGTCTAAATTTGCTGCATTCCCCAAATATGAAAGCTACAAAGCAGATAAGAGATATGCCGAAATCGCGGAAATGGTAGGCGCTGCAGGAGCAGACACTGCTCAGAGCGTTGATAATCTGGTACAATCGATTAAAAAGATGAACGAATCACTTAACATACCGCTAAGCCTCAAGGAATATGGTATTCCTGAGGAAGAATTTTTAAGTAAAGTCGACATGCTTTCCAAGCTTGCTCACGAAGACCAGTGCACTGGCACGAATCCGAGGTATCCTCTCATAAACGAGATAAAAGAAATTTATTTGAATTGTTATTACGGAAAATAAAATTAACCCACTGCAAATGTGATTTTGCAGTGGGCTTTTTTACCGTGAATTTTTTCTAAACTCCAAATAATTTTCGAGTATAATTGATGCGCTTAAAGTGTCAATTATGCTTTTTCTTTTTTTGCCGCGGGTATTTGTTTGATTGAGATAATTATGAGCAGTAATTGTTGTTCTGCGCTCATCCCATAAGTTTATCGGGATATCTATTTTTTCTCTAAGGATATCCGCAAATTTTTTAGCCCTTTCCGCGCTTTCTCCCAAACTCCCGTCCATGTTTTTAGGCAATCCTATTATTGCCATTTCGGCTTTACAGGAGGTTAAATTTTCTAATATTTTTAATATTAATTTTTCGTCGTCTTTTTCTTGTATCGTCCCGATCGGAGATGCTAAAATTTCGTTTTTGTCGCAGACAGCCAGGCCTGTGCGTGCTTTTCCCAAATCAATTGCCATTATAATCATATAAAACGCTCCTTAAAAAAATAATTGTAAAAATATAAAAATAGGTATTGACAAACCACAAAAAAGATGGTAAAGTTTAATTAGTTAGCACTCCGGACTATTGAGTGCTAATGATTGAAAAGAGAGGTGAATGAAACTGGAACCGAAAGACCGAAAGCTTAAAATTTTGTCTTCTATAATTGATAGATACGTTTTAAACGGCGACCCAGTGGGTTCAAAGGCTTTGTGTGAGGATCTTGAGTATGAGTTTTCCTCTGCTACGATTCGAAGCGACATGGCTCGACTGGTTGATCTTGGTTATTTATTCCAACCTCATGTGTCATCTGGAAGAGTGCCTTCAGATCAAGGCTACAGATTATACATTAACAAATTAATGCCAAAAAAGCCACTATCTTTAGAAGAAAAAATTTTTATAAACGGAATTTTAAGTGTTTCGGCTACTGACCCCGAAAAGCTTTTAACGGGTGCAGCAAAGGTTCTTTCGGAAATAACAAATTTTACCGCTATTGTTACCACGCCGCCAAGTTCAGAATCTACAGTCAGAGATATAACCTTTGTAAAGATCGGCAGAATGACTGCTATGATGGTGCTGATGACTTCCGACGGAATGGTAAAAAATAAAATTTTTAGGTGCGACTACGAGCTTAACGATGAAATCCTGTACATGTTTAGCGGTATACTAAATGGAAAATTCCGAGGCGAGAAGCTTAAGGATATTACCCCCGAATTCGTAGACATTTTAGTTGGCGAAGATAGGGAGCTGGCACTTTTATTACTGCCGGTTATTGATGTTTTAATGGACGCCGCAAAAGAAGCTTGCGAAGTTGAAGTGAAAATTTATGGTCAAAAGAATTTGCTTTCCATACCTGGAATCACCACCGAAATGGTGATAAATATTTTTAATTTTCTTGAAAACAAAGAAAAGGTTCTCAAGCTCCTTGATTTGGGAGAATACGGAGTGAAATTTACTGTAGGTGATGAAAACAAGTACATGGAACTCAAAGACGCAAGCGTTGTTTCGTTTCATTACGGAATAGGTGGGAAAATCGGTACGATAGGAATAATTGGCCCTACGCGTATGAATTATGGAAAGGTTTATTCTCAGCTTGAATATGTTGCTTCTCTTATAGGAGTTTTGCTAGGAAGAATCCTTGAAAATTAGCGGTTTGATTTTTGAAAGGGGAATTTTACATTAATGAGCGATAATAAAGAAAAAAAAGAGATGGAAGAAAATGAAATCAAAGAAGATGAAGCATTAGAAAAAGATTCTGAAGCTGAAAAAATAAAAAAAGATCTTGAAAATACAAAAAATTTATTATTAAGAACAGCTGCTGAGTATGACAATTTCAGAAAGCGTTCAGAACGTGAAAAAGATGCTATATATTCAAGCGCCGTTTCATCGGCTGTTAAGAATATTTTGCCATTAGCTGATAGTTTAGATGCAGCAATTAAGGCGGCTGAAAACGAGAGCGAAGAATACAAAAAAGGAATTGAACTCTTGGCGAATCAAATGCAAAAAGCTCTTAATAATTTGGATGTCGAAGCTTTCGGAAGTGTAGGCGACGACTTTGATCCAAATCTTCATCACGCGATTTCTCATTCCGAAAGTGATGAAGAAAAACAAAATTTCGTATCTCTTGTTTTTCAAAAAGGATATAAGATCGGTGATAAAATAATAAGACCAGCAATGGTTCAAGTCACCAATTAATTAAAAAATAAAAATAATAATCAATTAATTTAGGAGGAAAAATATTATGTCAAAAATTATAGGTATCGATTTAGGAACAACCAATTCATGTGTAGCAGTTATAGAAGGAGGAGAACCAAAAGTTATTGCTAACGCCGAAGGCGCAAGAACAACTCCGTCAGTTGTTGCTTTTTCCAAAACAGGAGAAAGAATGGTAGGCCAAGTTGCAAAACGTCAAGCAATCACAAATCCTGACAGAACTGTTATTTCAATAAAAAGAGAAATGGGAACTGACTACAAAGTAAATATTGACGGAAAATCCTACACACCACAAGAAATTTCTGCTATGGTACTTCAAAAACTTAAAGGTGACGCAGAAAGCTACCTCGGAGAAAAAGTCACAGAAGCTGTTATCACAGTACCTGCATACTTTACAGATTCACAACGTCAAGCTACTAAAGACGCAGGAAAAATCGCAGGCCTTGAAGTTAAACGTATAATCAACGAACCTACAGCAGCGGCTCTTTCTTACGGAATAGACAAAGAAAACGATCAAAAAGTTTTGGTTTACGATTTAGGCGGCGGTACATTCGACGTATCCATTATTGAAATGGGCGACGGTGTTCAAGAAGTTTTGGCTACCGCAGGAAACAACCGCTTGGGCGGAGATGACTTCGACCAAAGAATAGTTGATTGGATGATTTCTTCATTTAAAGCTGAAAGTGGAATAGATTTAAGCTCTGATAAAATGGCTATGCAACGTCTAAAAGAGGCTGCTGAAAAATCAAAAATTGAACTTTCAGGTATGACTTCTTCTTCAATTAATCTCCCGTTCATAACCGCAGATGCGACCGGCCCTAAACACTTGGATTTGACCTTAACAAGAGCTAAATTTGATGAACTTACAAGTGACCTCGTAGAAAAAACAATGGGTCCTGTCCGTCAAGCTCTTAAAGATTCAGGATTAGAAATTTCTGCTATTGATAAAGTATTAATGGTTGGCGGTTCTTCCAGAATTCCAGCTGTTCAAGAAGCCGTTAAAAAATTAATAGGAAAAGAACCTTTCAAAGGCATAAACCCTGACGAATGCGTTGCTATAGGTGCTGCTATTCAAGGCGGTGTTCTTGGCGGAGATGTAAAAGGATTATTACTCCTTGACGTAACTCCTCTTTCACTCGGACTCGAAACTATGGGTGGCGTCATGACTAAAATTATAGAAAGAAATACAACCATTCCTACAAAGAAAAGCCAAATATTCTCAACTGCGGCCGATGGTCAAACTCAAGTAGAAGTTAACGTACTTCAAGGTGAACGTGAATTCGCAAGAGATAACAAACAACTCGGATTGTTCCGCCTAGACGGAATAGCTCCTGCTCCAAGAGGAATTCCTCAAATAGAAGTTACATTTGATATCGACGCAAACGGAATAGTAAACGTAACCGCAAAAGACCTCGGTACAAACAAAGAACAACATATCACAATAAGCTCAAGCAGCAACATGAGCAAAGAAGACATCGAAAGAGCTGTCCAAGATGCTGAAAAATATGCTGCCGAAGATAAAAAACGCAGAGAAGAAGTTGATGGAAAGAACGAAGCTGAAAACCTTTGTTACGCTGCTGAAAAGCTTTTAAAAGATGCTGGAGATAAATTAGAAAGCGCAGACAAAGATAGCCTAAGCTCTAAAATAAATTCTTTACGTGAAAAACTCAAAGGCTCAAATCTCGATGAAATAAAAGCCGAGAAAGAAAATCTACAAAAATCTATGTATGAACTTTCTACAAAGCTTTATCAACAAGCTGCTCCTCAAGGCGCTCCTCAACAAGGTGCACCCGAAAATAATCAAGGAAACGAAAATGTTTACAATGCAGATTACAAAGAAGTAGATCCTGAAAATAAATAATTTATGCTACAAAATACCCTCTGCCTTTTGGTGGCGGAGGGTAATTACTTAAAGAGGTGAAAAGAATTTGTCTGAAAAGCGAGATTATTATGAAGTGTTGGGAGTAAACAAAAGTGCCTCGGATGACGAAATAAAAAAAGCTTACCGAAAACTTGCAAAAAAATATCACCCTGACCTCAACCCTGGAAACAAAGAAGCTGAGCAAAACTTTAAAGAAGTCAACGAAGCCTATGATGTTCTTTCTGATAAAAATAAAAAGGCAAGATACGACCAATTCGGTCACGCCGGCACAGACCCGGGATATGGTGGCGGTGGATATTCGGGAGGATATAGCTATTATGGTGGCAGTCCGTTTGGCGATGACATAGATTTCGGAGATATATTCAGCAGCTTTTTTGGAGGATTTGGTGGCGGAAGAGCCAGACAAAGTTCCAATTCTCCGCGTCGTGGAAGCGATGTAGAATGTGAACTCAAAATTACGTTTTTGGAAGCCGCCAAAGGTTGCACTAAAAAAATCTCCTATTATGTCGTAGATAATTGCAGTGAATGCAGAGGAACCGGCGCCAAAAAGGGAACTTCACTCAAAACTTGTGATGCGTGCGGCGGCTCGGGTCATGTGGTTATAAACCAAAGAACACCTTTTGGGGTTATGCAAACTACTCGTGGGTGTGATAAATGCGCTGGCAGCGGAAAAATAATAGAATCACCATGCCCTTCTTGTTCAGGAAAAGGCAAAATGCGCGTGAAAAAAGAGATTGAAGTTAAAGTCCCTGCCGGAATAAGCAGTAAGCAAATTCTCAATGTTTCAGGAAAGGGAAATGCAGGGAAAAACGGCGGTGAATCCGGAGATTTACAATTATATATTACCGTCATGCCTCACCCTGTTTTTGAAAGAAGAGATTATGACATATGGTGCGATGTTCCGGTTACTTATGCTCAAGCGGCTTTAGGCGCAGATATAACTGTTCCTACGCTTGATGGCAAAGCAACATATCATGTACATGAGGGAGCTCAAAATGGTGATGTTTTCAAGCTTAAAGGCAAGGGTATCACCAAACTTCACGGCAGAGGAGTTGGCGACGAATTTGTAAAAATTCATATAGAAGTTCCTAGAAATTTAACTCAAAATCAACGAGACATGCTCGTGGAATTTGAAAGTACTTTGACAGAAAAAAACTATCAAAAAAGAAAAACATTTTTTGATAGAATAAAAGATTTGTTTTAATTATTTTTAGATTTAAAAATTCATTTCGTTTATAAATTTTTCAATTTGTTCCGTGGATATATTTCCCGGTATCGATAGTTTTATGTCGGTGCCTCCGGAAATTGTTTTTAAATCGCTTTCACTTAAAGAAACCGATTCTTCTAATTTTGTTTGAATGGAATTTATTAAATTTTTTAGTTCCTCTTCCTTCAAAACTACTCCGTTTTCTTCAAAGAGAGATTGAAGCTCCTTTGGAGTTGCGGTTGTAAATATTTTTTCAACAAACTCTTCATCTTTCAGTAGTTCTGCTACTTTCTTTATGTCCATAGACACACTCCCTTTCGTAAAATATTATTTATTATATCCAAATATAAAATGAAATTCAATAGTTTGTATTCAAATTAAACACATTACAAAAAATAAATTTCAAGTCAATAAGTTTTCTTTTAGCTCATTTTTAAAATAATTTTATCGGACAATAAATAATCTTGTTGACTACTTCGTATAATATAATTAAAATGGTATTTGTAAAACTTTTACGATATTTTTACGGGAGGAACTAATGGAAGAAAATTTGCCTACTGATATTGTTACACTAGTCGATGACGAAGGTGTTGAAAGAGAGTTTGAGGTCTTAGATTGCATTATTATAGAAGATTCCAAAAGGAAATTTTATGCTCTTATGCCTAACTTCGAGCTTGAAGATGCGGACTTAGATGATGACGAGGTAACATATTTTATATTCGAAATGATTGAAGAAGATGGCGAGGAACAGCTTGTGGAAGTTGAAGATGATGATTTGCTTGATGAGCTTTCCAAACAATTTGAAGAAAGACTTACAGACCATTAATTTGTATTTTTAAAAATAGTTTCTGCTTAAGACGCGGACTGTAGCCGTATAACCCTACAAGATATAATAGGGAGCTCGGCTCCTATATTCGATTGCAGACCTCTTGGCTTTTGCCAAATGAAGGGAGCGTGAAGATATGGGGAGGGCACCCACCTGCTTATGTAATTTGCAGGTTATCTAGGCTACGATACGCTTAAGCGGATTTTTATTAGAAAATATTTTGTTAAGAAAAAATTAAAAATATATTTTTGTTATATCTCAAGGACAAGTTGTATAAGAATTGCATTTATGATATAGTATATTATTGTAGAGAAATAGTATATATTTGGAATTTATGGAGGAAGTAGTATTGTACCCTTTGATTTTGGATGTTAGTGTTGTAGCGATTTTGATAGCATTCGCATTTGCGGGTTATAAAAGCGGAATATTTAAATCGTTTTTGTCTTTCATAAGCACGATGTTTTCAGGAATATTCTCGGTCTATACAGCAAACATTTTGTCGAAAATTATCTACGCTAACATAATAAGCCCTCAGATACAATCAAAAATACAATTGTCTTCTATTAAAAATTTTTCTTCTGCCGAGCAAATACTTAATTTATTTTCTCCGTGGTTTGTAAAATTTTTGAGTGAATTGAGAATAACACCTAAGGAAATCAACCATATTATAGTTAATGGTAATTTAAATTCAATTCCTTCCGAGATTTCAGAATTGCTTTGTCCTCTAATTACTAATATTTTAAAATCGATACTGGCTCCGGTGATATTTGCTTTGCTTTTAGTTGTTGCAAATGTTTTATTTCGGTGCGTTTCAAAGCTTTTTCGTATAAATTTTCTAAAGTCAACTAATAGTTTGGCTGGGATGGTTTTTGGGCTTTTGAAAGGCTACATCGTAGTCATGATTTTGATTTGCTGTTTAAGAATATTTGTTTCTGTCGATAGTGATTTTCCCGAAGTGTTCTCTCCGAGCAATATTTCTTCAACAGTAGTTTTCAAAGAGATTTACAATAATAATTTTATCTATAGCTTTTATAAAAAAATTTAATTTATTTGTGAGCGGAGCGCTGTAAGAAGTGAAAAGTTTAATATACATAAGAAAAAATTTGAACATTCCCAATGTGCTTTCAATTATAAGAATTATATTTATAATACCTTTCGTTTTTGCGGTTATTGGTGATGATTATACAACTGCCGGAATTATACTGATAATTTCGGGGATAAGCGATTTTTTAGATGGGTATATTGCGCGCAAATATAATCAGATAACCCGGGTTGGCAAAATGCTTGATCCCACCGCAGACAAACTCACTCTAATGGCAGTAATGGTTTGCGTGGGTATAAAATTTAATAAAATTTTTCCGTTTATGATAATACTTATTACAAAGGAAATTTTAATGCTTATAGCAGGAATAATTTTGCTTCGTAAAAAGCTTACACCGCCTTCCGCAAAATGGTACGGAAAGCTCTCTACAATCGTGTTTTATGTATCAATTATAATAATCATATCCCTCAAGGCAATTTGGAATTTAGACATAGAAATTTTAGATGTAAGCCTTATGGCATTAACTGCTTTCTTTATGATTTACGCTTTGATTCGCTATTTCTGCATTTTTAGAGAGATGATAAAAAAATTCAAGTTAACTCAGTAATAAAAATTTAATAATATAAGGAGTAATATTTATGCTATGTTCCAGGTGCAAAAAACGGACAGCAGTGGTATTTGTTTCTTCTAATAAAGATTCTTCCAGCGCACAAGGCTATTGTGCTTTATGCGCAAAAGAAATAGGAGTTAAACCAATAGAAGATATATTTGATAAAATGGGTATTTCGGCGGAAGAAATGGCCAATATAGAAGACCAATTTTCAGGAATATTAAATGCAGCTTCCTCGACAGATGATTCAACCGGCGAAGAAGTTGATAACCCCGAAGATTTCATGCGAGGAGGAGCAGCTACATTTCCGTTTATAAAGGGCTTGTTCTCTAATATGATGTTTCCGGGTAAAGAAGACGAAATCTCAAAAGATGATAAATCTGTAGATTCAAGTAATTCAAAAATAAAAAAGAAACCAAAAAGAAAAAATTTAAACATATACTGCGAAAATTTGACCGCCAAAGCAAAAGAAAATAAACTCGATAAAGTAATAGGTCGCGACAGAGAAATAAATCGTGCAATACAAATTCTTTGCAGGAGAACTAAAAACAACCCCTGCTTCATCGGAGAACCTGGCGTAGGGAAGACGGCTATTGCAGAAGGCCTGGCTCTTAGAATCTCTGAAGGGAAAGTCCCTCAACATTTAAAAAATAAAGAAATTCATTTACTGGATTTGACTTCACTAGTAGCTGGAACCCAGTTCAGAGGTCAATTTGAAAGCCGTATAAAAGGTCTTATAGAAGAAGTGAAAAAAGATGGAAATATAATACTTTTTATTGATGAAGTTCATAATTTAGTCGGTGCCGGAGACTCCGAGGGCTCTATGAGCGCCGCAAACATACTTAAACCCGCTCTTTCACGCGGAGAAATACAAGTGATAGGCGCCACAACTTTTGAAGAGTATAGAAAACATATCGAAAAAGACGCTGCACTTGAAAGAAGATTCCAACCCATAAAAGTTTCTGAGCCTTCTATAGATGAAACTGTAGAAATTTTAAAGGGAATAAAAAATTACTACGAAGAACATCATAGAGTTGTGATTCCGGATTATTTAATCAATAGATTGGTGGTTCTCTCAGAAAGATATATAATGGACAGATTCCTGCCGGACAAAGCGATAGATTTAATGGACGAAGCCGCTACTTACGCCGCTTTAAACAACAAAAGTCTGGCTGAATACGATCGAATCAATTCCGAAATTGACTCATTAAAATCCGAAGAAGAAAAATTAGTTGCGCTAGGCGAAGAAGCTGATTACGAAAAATTAGCTCAGATAAGATGCGAAATCGCTAAAATAAACGAAAAAAGCGAAGAGCTCAAAGAAAAAGCCCTGGGCAAAAAAGTGTCTGAGAGCGATTTGGCTCATGTTTTGGAATTGTGGACAGGAATTCCATCTTCAAAAATACAAGAAAATGAGTTCAAGAAATTGGAGTTCTTAGAAGAAAATATTAAAAAGAAAATTATCGGTCAGGATGAAGCTGTAGACGCCGTAGCTGCCGCGATTCGAAGAAACAGAATAAAACTAAGTTTAAGAAGACGACCGGCATCATTTATATTTGTAGGCTCTACTGGAGTCGGTAAAACTGAACTGGTTAAAGTTCTTGCAAGTGAGCTTTTTGATTCTCCTGACGCCCTCATAAGAGTTGATATGTCGGAGTATATGGAAAAGCACTCGGCCTCCAAAATTGTGGGTTCGCCTCCAGGATATGTTGGATACGATGAAGCTGGTCAGCTTACAGAAAAAGTCAGACAAAGACCATATTCTGTTATATTATTTGACGAAATCGAAAAAGCTCACCCTGATGTCATGAATATACTTTTGCAAATTTTGGATGAAGGAAAAATCACTGATTCTCATGGTAGAGTTGTGAATTTTGAAAATACAGTAATTGTGATGACTTCAAATGCCGGCAGCAATAAAAAAGATGGTTCGCTCGGCTTTGGAAGGACAGAAAACGAGCTTGTTAAAGAAAAAGTCATGAAGTCGCTCAAAGAATTTTTAAGGCCTGAATTTATAAGCAGGATAGATGAAATTATTGTATTTAACAAACTTACTCATGATGATTATGTAAAAATCGCAGCGCTAATAATAGACGAATACAAAGAATCTTTAAAAGAAAGAGATATAAAATTATCATACGACAAAAATGTCTTGGAACTGCTTGCGGAAAAAGTTTCGAAAGGGAGCAGCGGTGCCAGAGATTTAAGAAACGTTATAAGAAAAGAAGTAGAAGATAAAATATCTATGGCCATAGTTAAGAACGAAAGCTTTGACATAGGAGATATTTCCTTGAAAGCCGATTCGGAGAGAATATCGGTGGTTATAAATAAACCGGAAAAGTAAATTTCAGGAGGAATTGCAGAGTGAAATGTCCGTATTGTAACTTAGAAGGATGCAAAGTTTTGGAATCCAGATCAGCCGATGAGGGGTCGCAGGTCAGGCGCCGCAGAGAGTGCGAATCATGCGGAAAAAGGTTTACGACATACGAAGTAGTCGAAAGCATACCCGTTATGATAGTCAAGCGCAATGGCTCGCGTGAAAAATTTGACAGAAAAAAAGTTCTCGATGGACTTATAAAAGCCTGCGAGAAACGTGTAATTTCATTCGAAGATATAGAAAATGTTGTAGACGATATAGAACTCAAAGTGCAGAACTCTTTGGCAAGAGAGGTTACCTCTGAATTCATCGGCGAGCAATGCATGGAATTTTTGAAGAAAAAAGATGAAGTCGCATATATCAGGTTCGCTTCGGTTTATAGACAGTTTAAAGATGTCAGTGAGTTTATGGATGAACTTAAAACTTTTTTGAAAAGTAAAAGTAATTAATTTATGACTTAAATATTAAAAATGCTATACATCACGATTGGTGTATAGCATTTTGTTATTTCTTTTCTTCTTTGTCTTCGCCTACAATTTTTTTAATAATTGAATTTGTTACACTTTTTGAGGCTTCCAGAGTATCGTAAAAAGTTTTTGCTACGTCAAATATTTCCATAATACCTAGTCCGTTTCCGCCACTGACTTTGTTTAGCTCATCATTGCTCAAAACGTCTTCTTCCGAAATTTTTGCAACGTTTTTCATGAACTCAACAAACTCATCAAAATCATATCCCGGCACCAATGATATGCAGTATTCATAAAGTTCTTCTGAGCTACCCATGTTATAAAATTCCTTTGCTTTATCAGGGTTGTCATTCAAAATTTTTATGAGCTTAATTAAGTTATCATTTTTTGTCAGTTCCATCATTATACCCTCCTTATGAATTGTATGTATAATTTTATCATAAAATTTTTATTAGTCAATATTTTTATAAATATTTTATATAATTTTTGGTTATATTCAAAAAGTATGGAAAAAATACTCTTGCAAGGAGGTAGTGTTAATATGGATAAATATTTAAATTCCAGAAAGAAAAAAAGCAATCTAAACAATAACAGAAAAACGTCCGAAGAGGGCACGGGCAGCGAAGAACAGTATGAGCGAATCCAAAATATAGGTTCTGTTATAGTCAATAATCGCAAGAAAAAAATTTACTGTCTTACAATTATTGGCCAGATAGAAGGTCACACTTATTTACCCTCTGAAAACAAAACCACAAAGTATGAGCATATTATACCCGAACTGGTTGCCATTGAAGAGGATCCCGAAATCGAAGGGATTTTACTACTTTTAAATACAGTTGGAGGAGACATAGAGGCTGGACTTGCAATTGCCGAATTGATTGCCGGAATGAGCAAGCCTACAGTTTCTATGGTTATAGGCGGTGGACATTCTATCGGTGTTCCTTTGGCGGTAAGCGCAGACGTTTCTTTTATAGCAAAGTCCGCCACAATGACAGTTCATCCTGTTAGATCTGCTGGAACGACGGTAGGTGTTGTACAGTCTTTCGAATATTTTCAAAAAATGCAAAAACGAATTGCTGATTTTGTAGTCGCCAACTCAAATATATCAGAAAAAAGATTTTATGAACTTTGTATGAATACAGAAGAATTGGTTCTGGATGTAGGCTCTGTGGTTGAAGGCGAACAAGCAGTAAATGAAGGCTTAATTGACAAAGTAGGAACATTGTCCGAAGCTTTAAGCGAATTATATTCCTTAGCTAAAAAAAGCAAAAAAAATTCAAAAAAATAATTTTTAACAAGTCGGTTGCATTTTATATTGCCAATCGGCTTATTTTTATTTATGCTGCGGTGTGTAATTTTATTTTAAAATCTGGTATAATTTAATCCGAATGCTTGTGCATATATATTTAAAAATGAAATTAATTGCAAAGCGAAAAGGAGAAAAATAAATATGAGTATTTTAGATGCAATTATTCAAGGAATAGTCCAAGGGCTTACAGAGTTTTTACCGGTTTCCAGTAGCGGGCATTTGCTTATTTCTCAGCATATTTTAGGAGTTAAAGAAAATAATTTATTCTTTAGTATAATGCTGCACATAGGAACCCTCATCGCGGTTTTGGCTGTGTATTACAAAACAATATTAAAACTTATAAAATCCTTTTTTGAAATTATCAAAGACATATTCACCGGCAAATTTGATTTTAAGAAACTTGATAACGACAAAAACATGGTTCTAATGTTAATGGCAGGCTTATTACCTCTGTTTTTGTTGTTCGTTCCCATTCCGGGCAGCAACACAAATGTAAAAGGAATAGCCGAAGAACTCGCCGGCGATAAAAGCATAATTCTAGTTGGTATTGCTTTAATAGTGACAAGTATTTTGCTAAAAACAGGAATTAATGCTAGACAAACATATAAAATTAATTATACTTTTGACAGAGAAAAACCATGGGAAGGCCGCAAAAGGCTTAATTTAATGGACGCTCTATCTATCGGTGTTACTCAATTTGTCGCAGCTATTTTTCCGGGCATTTCTCGTTCAGGTTCAACGTTGTCGACTGGTCTTTTAAGAGGAATCAATAAACAAACCGCGCTTGATTATTCTTTTATCTTGGGCACGCCTGCAATACTTGCAGCGGCGGTCATTGAATTAAAAGACGCCTTAAAAGCTGGAGCAATTTCCTCCGTAGGGCTTGCGCCTGTAATTGTGGGAATGGTTGTTTCTGCTGTTGTTGGATTTCTATCGATTAAACTATTCAAATGGCTTTTAAAAACCGATAAAATGATTATTTTTGTGATATATACTTTCGTGGTAGGTCTAGCTTCCGTTATCATCGGCGTAATAGAAAATATTTACGGAATGAATATTTTTACTCACACCACGCTTTAAAGAGAGGTTTAAAATGAAAAAGAAAAAAAAAGTAGAGATTTATAAAAAAGCTGCCAAAAAGGCTGCTTCAAAAAGAGAAAGAAAGCCCATAGAAACAGTTATACTTTTTACAGTGTCTGTTGCGCTGATGTCTTTCGTTTTGATTCCGGGCGAAAATATTTGGCTAAGCATACATAATTTTGTGTTTTCTATTTTTGGGATTTGTTCAGTTGCAATTCCGATTCTTATCGGAATTGTTGCCGTTTGGCAGGCAAAAAACAATATGGATAAAATCAGAAAAACAAAATTAATAGTCTCTTCCATCGGCGTTGTTTTTCTGGATTCGCTTGTATTCATTTTGTCTTTTAAATACAACAATCCAGCCGTGGATAATTGGCTTAAATACATATTTGACGAATTTTCAAACGGGAAATTTAATAGAACTTCGGGTCTTCTAGGTGCAGTTTTCGGAGCTCCTTTGGTGTGGGGCTGCGGAGTGACAGGCGCCTTAATAATAGCTTTTTTGATTTTATTTATTTGTATTATGTTTGTCACAGGGGCCACTTTAATGGAATTCTTGGGTTTTTTTTCAAAACCAGCAAAAGCGCTGAAAAATAAAATCGAAGTAAAAGCAACCGAAATTAAAATGAAAAAAGAAGCCAAGCGTAAAGAAGATGAAAATTCAAAACCGATTTCGAATTATAACTCAGAAATCGAAGAAAAATCAGATAATAAGTCATTCTCAAATGAAAATTCTATCGCAAAAGTAACCGAAAAATTTATTTCTAAGATTAAATCACCTTCGATAAATAAAGAAAAAGAAGAAACAAAAGAAAAATTACCCGAGCCGGATTTTCAGTCTCATACTGAGAATCCCTCCTCAGGAGATTACCAATTTCCTCCCGTTGAACTTTTGAATAAATCAGTTACTCCCAAAGAAAATGAGATAACAAACGAACTGAATAATAACGGAATGATCCTTGTAGATACTTTGAAAAGTTTTAACGTTCAGACAAAAATAGTAGATATCAGTCGTGGACCGGCCGTAACACGTTATGAGCTTCAGCCCGCTGCCGGAGTTAAAATAAGCAAAATTACAACGCTTGCAGATGATATTGCTTTAAATTTAGCAGCCTCAGGAGTGCGTATCGAAGCTCCTATTCCCGGCAAAGCGGCAGTAGGAATAGAAGTCCCGAATAAAGTGGTCAGCGTAGTAAATATGCGCGAGCTCATTGCATCCGAAAAATTTAGGTCATCAAAAAGCAAACTTACAGTAGTTTTAGGGAGAGATATATCCGGAAATATAGCCATCACTGATTTGGTTAAAATGCCTCATTTGTTGATTGCCGGTTCTACAGGTTCGGGTAAATCGGTATGTATAAACTCTTTTATAATCAGTATTTTGTATAATGCACGTCCCGACGAAGTAAAGCTTCTGATGATTGACCCTAAAGTTGTTGAACTTGGGATTTATAATGGCATCCCGCATTTGCTTGTCCCGGTCGTAACCGATGCCCGAAAAGCAGCCGGAGCTCTCAACTGGGCGGTAAATGAAATGCTTAAAAGATATAAAAAATTCGCAGAAAATAATGTAAGAGACTTGGAATCATATAATGATTTAATTGAAAGAAATCCATACATCACCGACAAAGAGGGCGAAGTTCTTGAAAAAATGCCCCAAGTGGTAATCATTATAGATGAGCTTTCAGACTTAATGATGGCTGCACCGAATGAAGTTGAAGATTATATTTGCAGATTAGCTCAGATGGCTCGTGCCGCGGGAATGCACCTGGTAATTGCAACTCAAAGACCGTCTGTTGATGTTATCACAGGTATAATTAAAGCAAATATTCCCAGCAGAATTGCGCTTGCAGTTTCTTCTCAAATTGATTCCAGAACTATTCTGGATATGAGCGGAGCTGAAAAATTACTTGGTAGGGGAGACATGCTTTTCTCTCCGGTTGGATCGCCCAAGCCAATACGAATTCAAGGGTGTTATGTTACAGATAAAGAAATAGAAAATGTTATAAAATTTTTGAAATCTTCTCAAGAAATTTCGTATGATTCAAAAATAGCCGAAGAAATAGAAAAAAATGCAGTAGCTGATAATTCCAAATCTTCCGACTCTAAAGTTTCGGACGGAAATATGGATCCGGTTATGAGCGAGGCTATAAAATGCATCATAGAAGCAGGACAAGCTTCTACATCACTTTTGCAAAGAAGATTGCGCATAGGTTATGCTCGCGCCGGACGACTTATAGATGAAATGGAGCAAATGGGAATAGTCGGCCCTTACGAAGGCTCTAAACCGCGCCAGGTCCTTATAAATTATCAACAATTTTTAGAAATGAACATGACGAAAAAAGATTAATAAAGGAGTTTAAAATTGAAGCCTCGCAGAAAGTTATATCACATAAAGCAATTAACATATTCCCTGTTATTATTTACTATTCTCTTGATTTCCGGAGTCCTAAGTTACGGAAACATAGATAATTTTTCCTGGGATAGTATTTTCAAAAAAGCCTCTCTTTCTAACATAGATAAAGAAGAAAATTCTCAGGATCTGAAAATACATTTTTTGGACGTTGGAAAAGCTGACTCTGCATACATAAAGTATAAAGATTACAATATCTTAATTGATGCCGCCGACAAAGAGCCCACTGATACAGTTTGTGAATATCTGGCAAGAGAAGGAGTTTCGAAACTAGATTTGGTAATAGTTTCGCATCCTCACAGAGACCACATAGGTCAAATGGATAAAGTTATAAATAAATTTGAAATAGGGAAATTTATAGAACCTGAAATACCGGACGACATTATCCCTACGTCCGTAACCTACGAAAAAATGCTTAAAGCTCTTGTAAACAAAAATGTTAAAGTCAAAATTGCTCATCCAAATGATGTTTTTAATATCGAAGATTTAAAACTTGAAGTTTTAGGCCCTATATCCAAACACAAAAATCTTAATAATAATTCACTTGTTGTGAAAATGACCTATAAAGATGTTAGCTTTTTATTTACTGGAGACGCCGAAGAATTTGAAGAGTCCGAAATAATTAGCACCAATAAAACTATCGAATCGGATGTTTTAAAAGTGGCGCATCACGGAAGCAAAACATCAAGCACCCTTAAATTTTTGAAAAAGGTATCGCCCAAATACGCTGTTATTTCAGTTGATTCCGAAGAAGTAACTCGCTCCAGGCAGATTATTTTAGACAGATTAAAATCAGTCGGCGCTGAAATTTATAGGACGGATTTACATGGAAATATTTTATTTTCAACGGATGGACATGAAATAGACGTAAAAACAGAAAAATAAAAGGAGTGGTAAAAATACTTTTATCAGTAGACAGAATAATTCCCGGCAAATTGATTTGTGAGGACAGCGAAGGAAACATAAAAGTAATTCCTCTCATAAAAAATATAGAAGGCATAAAAGAAGGCAGTATAATCGAAGTTTTAAAAAGCGGAGAAATAATTTTGAGAGAAGATGAATACAAAAAACGCGTTGAAAGAATTTTGAAATTAAGAAGTAAAATTAATTATGAAAAATGACTACAATAGTAAAATTTTAAAATAATTTATCTTAATTACAAAAATATAATTTATTTTTTATCGATTTTGTGATAATATTGTTATCGAATATGTAAAAAAATATTTTAATATTTATGGAGGAAAAACAAAATGGATAGGTTAAAAAGTCTGAAGAAATTGCTTTTGGGTTCAGCTTTAAAAGATGATCAATTAAAAGACGAAAAATTATCTAGACTTTGGGGACTACCTATAATGGCCAGCGATGCGGTATCGTCCGTGGCTTATGCCGTAGAAGAAATCTTAATGGCTCTAATTCCCGGAGTAGGAATTATGGCTGCGAGTTATGTAGGTTATGTTAGCGTTCCTATAATACTTCTTCTTTTGATACTTATTTTTTCTTACTCTCAAATAATCAGTCACTACCCTAATGGCGGCGGAGCATATGTAGTTTCAAAAGAAAATTTCGGCAAAAAAGCTTCACTTCTTGCCGCAACATGTTTGGTTATAGATTATATTATGACGGTAGCCGTAAGTATTTCTTCTTCCACGGCTGCAATATTGGCCGTTTACCCCGCGCTGGAGCCGTATAGAATTATAATTTCTTTAATTTGTGTTGGAGTTATAACTTTAGTGAATCTTCGTGGTATAGGCGAGTCTTCAAAAATTTTCGGCATACCTACATATATGTTTATCTTTTCTATGATAGCTCTTATAACTACTGGATTCATAAGATTTTTTACAGGTTCTTTATCTCCCATAAATTATACTCCCGAGCAGCTTAGCGGAATAATGACCGATAATTTGACCGGTCTTACCTTGGTTCTTTTCCTTTGTGCATTCTCATCGGGATGCTCGGCTCTTACAGGTGTTGAGGCTGTAAGCAATGCTATTCCAAGTTTCAAAGAGCCTTCTCAAAAAACAGCTAAACACGTTTTGTTTATGCTCGGCGGAATAATTGTATTTATATTTGGCGGGACAAGCTTTTTAGCAACGTTTTTACACGTAGTTCCTGTTGCTGACAAAACCGTACTTTCTCAGATGGGAACTGCTATTTTCGGAAATGGAATAATGTTTTATGTTCTTCAATTTACAACTTCTTTGATACTTCTTTTGGCTGCAAATACATCATACAGCGGACTTCCTATACTTTTATCGATTCTAGCAAAAGACCGCTATATGCCTCGTCAATTTTCTCAAAGAGGAACTAAACTTAGCTTCTCAAACGGAATAATGTTTATTTTTATTGCAAGTGCACTGTTGCTCGTAGCATTCAACGCAGATACTCATAGGCTAATTCCGTTCTATTCGGTAGGAGTATTTGTTTCATTTACAATTTCTCAGTTCGGCATGTTTGTAAAATGGGTGCGTTCCAAAGAGCCCGGATGGCAATATAAATCCCTTATAAATGGTTTTGGCGCTCTTGTTACTTTTATCGGCTCGATAGTAGTTTTTACTACTAAATTTACCCACGGAGCTTGGGCTTTGTTGATAGTTACTCCTTTGCTTATGTGGTTTATGTCAGCAACTCACAAACATTATTTTGAGTTCTTAAAAGGAATAAGCATTTTAGGATATAATTACAAATACAAAAAAAGCGACAGCAACGAAACTTTCCCGTGCATAGTGCTTATTAATAAGATGAACAGAGCCGCCCTCAAAACTTTTGATTACGCAAACGAAATAACCTCAAATGTTACTCCGCTTCATATTTCTGTTTCAAAGATTGAAACTGAAAGGTTGAAGAAGCAATGGAAAGATTTGGGAATTGATATTCCTCTTACTATAATTTACACACCTTATAGAGATATAATTTCTCAAATTGATAATTATGTAAGTGAACGAGAAAGAGATCTAAAAGACGGCGAAACTTTGACCGTGATTTTGACAAGAATCAGCGGCAACGCTTGGAAAGATACAATTTATCATAATCAAACAACATTCTTTATTGAAAAAATTCTAAGAAGACACGAAAGTGTAGCTACTACTCTGGTTCCGTATTTTTACAACAAACCTAAAAAAGAAACACACGTAGCAAAATAGGAGGATATAAGGTTAAGTGAAAAGGTTTTATAAATATTTAGCTTTTGTTGGCTTGATATTTTTCGGATTTCTTTTAAATGTAAATGCAAGCAATTGCTTGGATGATATAAAAAATCGTGGATACATCAAAGTATCCACAAATGCTGAGTTTGAGCCTTTTGAGTACAAAGACGGCAATAAAATGGTGGGCATAGATATAGATATAGCTCGAAAAATAGCTGAAAAATTAGGCGTTGATTTGAGCATTAATGATGTTTCTTTTGACGCCGTTATTTTGGAGCTTTTGAATAAAAATTGCGATTTTGCTATTTCGGCCATGAGCTCAAGTGAAGAAAAATCCAAAAACGTAGATTTTTCTGATTCCTACTATGCTTCTAAACAAATGGTTATCGTACCTCAAAACAGCAAAATTTCGAGTCCTGAGGACCTTCATGGCAAAAAAATCGGCGTGGCTCTTGGATTTACAGGGGATATTTACTGTACAGAAAATTTTGCGGATTCCGATATACAAAGGTACGGCAAGGCTTCGGATGCTGCGTTGGATCTTGTAAATCATCGACTTGATGCTGTGGTAGTGGACGATGTCCCTGCTAAAAAGTTAGTTAAATCTCTCGGAAATCAAGCGAAATTTTTAGATGAATATCTTTTCCAGGAAGACTACAGAATTGCTGTGCCTAAAGGCGAGAAAGAACTTCTGAATTACATAAACTTTGCACTTGGCGACATGAAAAATTCCGGTGAAATAGATGTTATAGTGAGCAAATATACCGAAGTTAAAGACACTAGAAGCGTTGATATAATCGGACAAATTTACAGGAATTTAGTTTACAAAGACCGTTATAAAATGATACTCGGTGGCCTGGGCGTGACCCTCGAAATTACCGCAGTTGCTTTAATAATAGGAATTATTTTGGGAGTTCTAATTTCGGTTATTAGAGTAAGCAAAAATAGGAGCTTTTTATTTAAAATTCTTAAATTTTTAGCAAATGTATATTTGACTGTGATTAGAGGGACACCGGTTGTTGTGCAGCTTTTTGCGATATATTATTTGGTCTTGTGTTCCACGGGCTTAAATAAGATATTTATCGCAATGATAGCTTTTGGAATCAATTCCGGAGCATATGTTGCTGAGACAATGAGGGCGGGATTGCAATCGGTTGACGGTGGACAATACGAAGCTGGTCGTTCTTTAGGCCTTAGCTCATCAATGACTATGAAAAAAATAGTTTTGCCTCAAGCTTTTAAAAATTGCTTGCCGACGCTCGTAAGTGAATTTATTCAGCTCATAAAAGAGACCGCTGTTGCTGGATTTATTGGCATAACCGATTTGTCCAGAGCTGGGGACATAATAAGAAGCCAGACCTATGAAGCTTTTGTCCCGCTCATTACCGTTGCTGCTATTTATTTGATAATAGTGATAATAACCACATGCATAATGTCTGTGATAGAAAGGAGACTCCGCGCAAGTGATAAGCGTTAAAAATTTATATAAAGAATTTAAAAATGAAAACGAAACTTTAAGAATTTTAAGTGGAATAAACGTGGAGTTTAAAAAAGGTGAAAAAGTAGCTATCATAGGTCCTTCCGGTTCCGGAAAGAGCACTTTCCTAAGGTGCCTAAACGGTTTGGAAACTCCTACTAGCGGAGAAATAGATTTTGAAGGAATAAATATTACAGACCCAAAATGCAATATGGATGAAATCAGAAAAAATATCGGCATGGTTTTTCAGCATTTTAATCTTTTCCCGCACCTAACTATACTTCAAAATATTACTCTTGCTCCAGTTTCGCTTAAATTGTATTCCAAAAGAGATGCTGAACAATGTGCATTGGCGCTCCTCGAAAAAGTGGGTCTCAGAGATAAAGCAGATTCGTATCCTTCGAGACTTTCTGGCGGACAAAAGCAAAGAGTTGCGATAATCCGAGCTTTAATAATGAATCCTAAGGTGATTCTATTTGATGAACCTACTTCTGCGCTTGACCCCGAAATGATAAAGGAAGTCATATCTGTAATGGTAGATATTGCCAATCAAGGCATGACAATGATTGTTGTCACGCATGAGATGAGCTTTGTAAAAGAGGCCGCCACCCGCGTACTTTTTATGGATCACGGCAAAATCATAGCCGATGAAACTCCAGACCAACTGTTTAATAATTGCCAAAATGTACGTGTAAGTAAATTTTTAAAAAAGATTGTATGATTTGAAATAGAGGATTTTAATGGAAATAATAACAAATACTCCCGAGGAAACTAAAAATTTCGCTTATAAACTTGCTTCAAAATTAAAAGGCAATGAGATATTGGCTTTCTACGGAGATTTAGGAGTAGGCAAAACCACCTTTATAAGAGGTCTTGCAAGTTTTTTTGGTTTAGAAAATTTGGTATCCAGTCCCACGTTTTCGCTGGTTAACGAATATCAAAACGCAAATGCAAAAATATATCATTTTGATATGTATCGCATACATTCATTTGAAGATTTGGAATCTACAGGATTTTTTGATTATCTTGATAATGGGATATTTTTGATAGAATGGTCAGAAAATATAGAGGAACATCTTCCTAAAAATGCGATTAAAATTAAAATAGAAAAAATAAATTCCGAAGACGGAAGAATAATAACTATAGAGGGAGAAAATTATATTGAAAATTTTAGCAGTTGATTCATCGTCAGCCACTGCTTCCGTAGCATTGGTTGACAATAAAAAAATAGTTGCCGAATATTTTATAAACGCTGGACTAACTCATAGTCAAACCTTGGCGCCTATGATAGAATCTATTCTTAAAAATTTAAAAATAGAGCCTGCTGAAATTGATCTATATGTTTCTACGTCAGGGCCGGGCTCTTTCACAGGATTAAGAATAGGAATGGCAACAGTTGAAGCCATGGCTTTGGCAAATGATAAACCGTGTGCCGGAGTATCATCACTCGAAGCGCTTTCTTACAATATTAATAATCATAATAATGTAATCTGCGCCTGCATGGATGCGCGCAGGGAACAAGTCTACAATGCTCTATTCAAATTTGAAAATAATAAACTAGTAAGATTAACCGAAGATAGAGCAATTTTAATTAAAGATTTATCTGAAGAATTAAAAAATTTAAATTTTAATATTGAAATTGTTGGAGATGCCGCAGAGATATGCTATAATAGTACGGAACTTGAGTCTTTAGGAAATAAATGTATTTTACTGCCGGAAAAAGATAGGTATATAAAAGCTTCGAATGTTGCTTTGGCGGTTTTGGAAACTTTTAATTCAAACAATAGTTCGGCTAATAAATTTGATTTGAAAGTTAATTATATAAAAGTTCCTCAGGCTCAGAGAGTTATGGAAGAGAAATTGTCCAATGGTTAGGAGGGAAATTATTTATGATATCTATAGGTTCTGACCACGCAGGGTATGAATTAAAAACCAAAATCGAAACGTACCTTAAAAGTAAAAGTATAGAATTCGAAGACGTAGGAACATTTAATGAAGAATCGTGTGATTATCCCATTTTTGCGGAAAAGGCTTCTCGACTTGTGTCGGAAGGTTACTGTGAAAAAGGGATTTTAGTTTGTGGCTCAGGGGTAGGAATGTCTATAGCTGCCAATAAAATTAAAAATATAAGGGCAGTCCTTTGTTTTGATGCCGAAATTGCCGCTCTTTCAAGAAAGCATAACAATGCAAATATACTTTGTCTGGGGGGTAGGTTTATAAATATAGATAACGCAATTGAAATTATAGACGCATTTCTTAACACGCCTTTTGAAGGTGGGCGCCACGAAAAAAGAATAGAGCTTATTAAAAATTTAGAAAATAAATTTGGAGGAAAATAACATGTACGAAAATGTAATGATAATGGATCACCCGCTTATACAGCACAAAATTTCCCTTTTAAGAGATAAAAATACAAGTTCCAAAGAATTCAGAGAACTCATTAGCGAAGTCACAATGCTTATGTGTTACGAATCTTTGAGAGACTTACCACTTAAAGAAATCGAAATAGAAACCCCGATTGCCAAAGCCAAAACAAAAGTTTTGGGCGAAAAGCATATCGCATTTGTTCCGATTTTAAGAGCAGGACTTGGAATGGTTGAAGGAGTAGTTAATATGGTTCCTACGGCCAGGGTAGGTCATATCGGACTTTACAGAGACCCCGAAACATTGCAAGCTGTGGAGTACTATTGTAAATTGCCGGTAGATATTGATAAAAGCGATGTAATTATTTTAGATCCTATGTTAGCTACAGGCGGAACCGCTATCGACGCTATAAATTGTGTAAAAAAGAGAAATCCACACTCTGTTAAATTCATGTGCATAATCGCTTCAAATCCGGGAATAGAAGCTCTTACAAAAGCTCATCCTGATGTTAAAATTTACTGTGCAGTCAAGGATGAAAAACTCAACGATAAAAGCTATATACTCCCTGGTTTAGGAGATGCCGGAGACAGAATTTTTGGTACAAAATAAATACAAACAGAAGGAATTGTAAATATGGGGAATATAAAAAATAGCATTTGGCGATTTGTGAAGAAATATAGAAAATATGCTTTGTTCTTTTGCGATTTCATTATATGGAATTTATCTTTTTATATTTCTTATGCAATAAATAAAAATTGTTTGACTTTTGTGTCGGTGGACGAGAGATTTTTTGAATATTTAGCTATAATGAACATTTGTTTTATCGCAATGTTTTTAGCTTTCAAGCTTTATGATAAAATATGGCGCTATGCGGATGTAGAAGATTTCTTTTATGCCGGCTTGGCCACGCTTTGTGCTAATTTTATGTTTTTTGTGTTAACTCGTGTTTTCATGATAAAGATGAGTCCTCGTATGCATTTTATATTTTTGCTTACGTCAATGTCCGCGATAGTGATTTTTAGGCTCATCTACAGGATAAATCGCCTTATTGATAATGTTTCCAACGAAGATGTCAAAGATAAAAAGCGCATGCTTATTGTCGGCGCAGGCGAATCTACTGCTTTGCTTTTAAGAGAGATGTACAAATATTCCAGAAATAAATATCGCCCTGTTGCGATCGCTGATGACGACAATGAAAAAATAGGAAGAAAAATTTTAGGAATTAAAGTAGAAGGCTCTACCGATCAAATCCCGGAATTGTGCGAAAAATTTGATATAGAAGTTATATTATTTTCTATAAGTTCCATTTCTTTGGCTCAAAGAAGAAGAATATTGGATATTTGCGCAAAAACAAATTTGGAAGTTCGCATTATTCCTAATATGTACGAAGTACTGACGTCCGGCACGTCTTTAAATTCAGCAATAAGAAAAATAAAAGTTGAAGATTTACTTGGCAGAGAACCCATAATATTCGATAAAAATAAATACGGTGGATATGTGCAGCAAAAAACGGTTCTTGTTACTGGCGGTGGTGGCTCCATAGGCTCCGAACTTTGCAGGCAAATCGCTGAGCTCGGTTGTAAACGTCTTATAATTTTGGATGTTTACGAAAACAACGCGTATGATATTCAGCAAGAACTGAAAATGAAATATGGAAATGATTTGAATTTATCTGTTGAAATAGCCACAATATGCGATAAAAAAGAGCTCGAAGATATATTTATGAAAGAAAATATAGACGTAGTATTTCACGCCGCTGCTCACAAACACGTCCCTCTGATGGAAAAAAATCCTGAAGAAGCTGTAAAAAATAACGTATTTGGGACTCTAAATTTGATTGAGTGTTCGCATAAATTCAAGGTTAAAAAATTTGTTCAAATTTCCACTGATAAAGCTGTAAACCCGACCAATGTCATGGGCGCCACCAAACGAATTTGCGAAATGCTTGTTCAAATGGAAAACATGAAAAGCAGCACCGAGTTTGTAGCAGTTCGTTTTGGAAATGTTCTTGGCTCAAATGGATCTGTTATACCACTTTTTGAGGAGCAAATTAAAAAAATGGGTCCGGTTACAGTTACACATCCTGACATAATAAGATATTTCATGACAATTCCCGAGGCAGTGTCTTTGGTGTTAACGGCCGGAGGAATCGCAAAAGGCGGAGAAATTTTTATTTTAGACATGGGAGATCCTGTAAAAATTAAAGATTTGGCCGAAAATCTTATAAGGCTTTCAGGTTATACTCCCGGAGAGGATATAAAAATAGAGTACACTGGATTAAGACCCGGAGAAAAATTGTATGAGGAACTCCTCATGGATGAAGAGGGCATACAAAAAACAAAAAGTCGAAAAATTTATATCGGCAAGCCTATATTACTGGATGAAAATCGCTTGACCCAGGATTTAGAAGAGCTTAAAAGTATCTGTAACAAAGGTTCTAAAGAAGAAATTATACAAATGCTTTTAAAAATAGTTCCTACATTTAAAACCAATATTGTGAAATAAAATCAAATAAAAAAGCACGCTGTCTAAACAGTGTGCTTTAAGTTTTTTATGGCATCCGTTGCTAACTTGTCACATATTTCATTTTCGGGATGTCCATTATGGCCTTTTACCCATCTAAAATCGTATTTATGCTTAGAAAGCAAATTTAAAAGTTTTCCCCATAGGTCGGAATTTAAAGCGGGCTTATTATCGGATTTTTTCCATCCGTTTTTCTTCCACTTTTCCGCCCATCCTTTGGTTATTCCATCACATAAATATTTTGAATCTGTGCATATTATTATTTCACAGGGCTCTTTTAATATTTCCAAGGATTTTATAAGTGCGGTCAGTTCCATTCGATTGTTGGTGGTATTAATTTCAGCTCCTGAAATTTTTTTCGTGTAAGAATTGTATTTAAGCATTGCGCCCCATCCTCCGGGCCCGGGATTGCCGCTGCATGCGCCATCTGTGAATATTTCTATTTTTTTCATTTGAAATCCTTTCTGTAAGATATAGATTTAAAAACTGGTTTATTCTGGAATTTATAGTTGACAATAGAGCTATTATGGACTATAATTAAATTAACATTTAGTGTACGGATTTATTTTATATTTTTTGTTCGGATTAATTTTGTAATTTTATAATATATATTCTTTCAATCAGTTTATTTGGTTGATTTTATTCTTGTATTGATTATTTAAAAATTAGGGAGGTAATATTTTGAAAGAAGCAACAAAAGAAATAACTAAAGAAACAACTAGAAAACCTATTAAAAGGGTAATGGAAAACACTAAAAATAAAAAAACCACTGTGAAAAATTATAACACAGATGAAAAAATAAATAAAATATCCGATTCTAAATCCGAATCTGTAAAAACAAAAAAAATACGTAAATCTGATACTATAAAAAGTTCTAACACTAACAGAAGATTCCAAAGAGAACGTTCGAAAAAAACTAATTCAAAAAATTTAAAATCTATGAAAGTAGTATTTTTGGGCGGATTAAATCAAATAGGGAAAAATATAACTGCTTTTGAATGTGATAATGAAATTATTATAGTTGATTGTGGAATGTCTTTTCCTGATGGCGAAATGTTAGGGGTAGACTTGGTAATTCCCGATTTTTCATATCTGGAAGCCAACAGGGACAAAATAAAAGGATTGGTTGTAACTCATGGGCACGAAGATCATATCGGAGCGATTCCGTATCTTCTCAATAAAATAAATGTTCCCATATATGCGACCCCGCTTACCATCGGTCTTATTACGAGCAAACTCAAGGAGAATAGACTTCTTGGCAGCACTAAGTTGACAACAGTAATGCCTGGCGAAACTATAAATTTAGGTTGCATGAATGTTGAGTTTATTAGAGTGAATCATTCCATTCCGGATGCTGTAGGTTTGGCGATACATTCTCCAGCCGGCACGATAGTTCACACCGGAGACTTTAAAATTGATTGTACGCCATCTCGCGGCGAAATGATAGACTTAGCAAGGTTTGCAGAACTCGGCAAAGAGGGAGTTTTGGCGCTAATGGCTGATTCGACCAACGCCGAACGTCCAGGCTACACTATGACTGAGCGTAAACTCGACCAATCTTTTGAAAGACTTTTCCAAAAAGCCAAAAACAAAAGAATAATAATTGCAACTTTTGCTTCAAACATAGGCCGAATTCAGCAAATAATAAACTGTGCCGCAAATTATGGCAAAAAGGTTGCGTTTTCAGGCAGGAGCATGGTAAATTATGTTGCCATAGCTCAGCAAATGAATTATTTAGATGCTCCCGATGGAGTAATTATAGACATTGATTTAATAACCAAGTATGCAAAAAATGAGGTCGTTCTCGTCACAACAGGTAGTCAAGGTGAGCCGATGTCTGCGCTCCATAGAATGGCTCTTTCTGAACATCGCAAAGTGGAAGTGGGGCCTGAAGATTTCATAATTATCTCTGCAACTCCTATTCCGGGAAATGAAAAAATGGTCGGCAATGTTGTTAACGAGCTTATGAAATTAGGGTGCGAAGTTGTATATGAATCCATGTACGAAATTCACGTTTCGGGTCATGCTTGTCAAGAAGAACTTAAAATAATTCAAAGCCTTGTTAAGCCTCAATATTTTATTCCTGTCCACGGCGAAAGAAGGCACTTGGTCAAACACGCTGAATTGGCCACTTCTATAGGAATGCCGGACTCAAATGTTTATGTCGGTGATACCGGAGATGTCCTTGAAATAAATAAAAACAGCATGAAAAAAATTGGACAGATTCCGCTTGAGTTGGTCTTGGTCGATGGCATAGGAGTTGGAGATGTAGGAAGCATAGTTCTAAGAGACCGCAAGCATCTCGGCGAGGATGGTTTGATTGTTTTGGTTGCAACTTTAAATTCTTCCGATAAACGCGTTGTAGCAGGTCCGGATATTGTTTCACGAGGATTTGTATATGTCAGAGAATCTGAACATTTAATGGCCGAAGCCAGAAGGGTAGCTACGAAAGTTTTGGAAAGCTGCGCCGAACAAAAACTGCGCGACTGGAGTATGATGAAAACTAAAGTAAGAGATGAACTTTACAGATTATTCCACAATAGAACCCGAAGAAATCCCGTCATTTTGCCCATAATTATGGAAGTTTAATTAAATAACCTAAAAAAAGCTGGAGAATTATTCAATTAATGAGTATAATATTTTTAACTACTTATTTTATTGAAAGTTCTTCAGTTTTTTAAGAGGTGATATTTTGAAAAATTATAAATTTTTCGTATGTGGTGTTTTTTGTTTTATCTTTTTCTTAATGGTTTTAATAAATCTTCCGGCGTTCATAATTAGCCCTGTGGTATTTTTGATCAATGTAGGAATCATATCTGTATCTGCTTTGATAGTTTATTTTTTGGCTAAAAATTATGAATCTTACATCAAAAATTCCGCTAATGCAGTAAGAAGATTTTTATCTTCAGAATCATATCAATTGATAGATGATTTGCCCATTCCCACGGCAATTGTCTCAGAAAAAAATCCTGAAAAAATTATTTTTTACAATAAAGATTTTGCAAAAGAATTTTGTAGGAGCAATTATTTCACGGATGAGTACATCGTTTCCTACACAGGCGGCAGAACTGCTCATGATTTGTTGAAAGAAAGCATTCAAATTAAGCATGAGGACAAATTTTTTAATGTAAATGCGGTTAAGTCCGGTGAGTTTTTAATTTGTTTTTTCTACGACAACACAAGCAGCAAAGTTTTTAAGAAAAAATTTATAGACACTCGTCCTTGCGTAGGTTTTGTCATGTTTGATAATAAAGAAGAGCTGCGCCAAGAAGCAAATGATGAAAAAAGCTCGATGATTTCAATTAGTGTAGAGAATGAACTCCAGCAATGGATAAAGAGTGCTAGCGGGATATTTAAAAAATTAAGCGACGGAAAATATTTTGTAATGTTCGAAGAAAAATATCTAAGGGAATTCATTTCCGATAAGTTTAAAATTTTAAATAGAGTTCATGAGGCTAAACTTGATGAGCACAGATATGCAACAATATCCGTAGGTATAAGCCGTGGGGCAAAAAGTTTGGAAGAAGCTGCCCAGTGGGCCAAAAGTGCTTTGAGTATGTCTTTGGGACGAGGCGGAGATCAAGTTTCTGTAAAACATAATAATGAATATGAATTTTTTGGAGGCAATTCTCAAGGACTCGAAAAAAGAAGTAAAGTCCGCACAAGGGTTGTGGCAATGGCGCTTATGGAAAAAATTAAAGCCAGTGATTCCATATTCATAATGGGGCATAAGTTTTCCGATTTTGATAGTATCGGCGCAGCTGTAGGAATTTGGAGCGCGTGCATTGCGCTTAAAAAGAAAAAATCTTATATAGTGGTCGATAAAAATAAGTCGATGGCCGGCATGGCTATAGACCACTTTCAAAAGAATGTCTCTGACGGAGCCTTTATATTTCCCGTGGATGCTCTATCCATGATGGATGAGAATTCTTTGCTTGTGGTGGTGGATACTCATTCTTTAAAATTTTTAGAAAGCACGGACGTATATAGAAAGACTAAACACGTGGTTGTAATAGACCATCACAGAATGAGCGTGGACAAAATAAAAAATGCAGTTGTATTCTTTCACGAACCTTTTGCTTCATCCGCGAGCGAAATGGTAACGGAACTGGTGCAGTATATGGGCAATAAAGTACTGAATAAAACCGCAGCAGAATGTTTATTAGCCGGAATTATGCTCGACACTAAAAGCTTTTCGCTAAAATCAGGAATAAGAACGTTCGAAGCGGCGGCCTATTTAAAGAAAAATGGAGCTGACAATGCCGAAGTAAAAAAGATGTTTGCCAACCCTATTGACATGTACAAATTAAGGTGTAAAATAATGGAGACAGCCCAAACTATACGCGAATGTGCGATAGCAAAACTCGAAAATCAGTCCAAAGATTTTAGGATTCCGTGTTCGCAAGCAGCAGATGAACTTTTAAATATAAAAAATGTAAAAGCTTCATTTGTCATTTCAAAATTTAATGGTATCGTTAACATATCTGCAAGATCGTTGGGCGAAGTTAATGTCCAGGTTATAATGGAAAAACTCGGAGGAGGTGGGCATTATAATATGTCTGCAGCTCAAATTCCGGACATTAGTATAGAGGACGCTGAGAAAAAATTAATAAGCATTATAGAAGAAAAATTATCATAAATAACAGAATGGAGAATGAACCATGAAAGTAATTTTGTTAGAAGACGTGAGAAAAAAAGGCAAAAAAGGGGATATCATAAACGTTTCGGACGGATATGCTCAAAATTTCCTGTTCCCGAAAAATTTAGCCAAAGAGGCTACCGCTCAAGCTCTTAGCGAATTAAACAGCAAAAAAGCTTCTGAAATTTATGAAGAAGGCCTTAAAAAGGAAGAAGCAGAGAAAATATTTTCGATTATAAACGAAAAAATTATTGGCATACAAGCTAAATCTGGCGCAGAAGGAAAGCTGTTCGGCTCCGTGACCAGTAAAGATATAGCACAAAAAATAAAAGATACATATCAAATTACTGTCAACAAGCATAAAATTAACCTTGAGTCAGAAATCAAAGCATTTGGCACATATAAATTCACCATAAAACTTTACCCTCAAATAGTAGCGACTATGGCTGTAATGGTAACCGAAAAATAAAAACAAACCCCTCATATCAGAATTAATCCGGTATGAGGGGTTTTTATGTGATTTGAAATTATTATTTTAATTTGGTTGCTAAATAGTCTACAAATTGTTTAAAGTTTAAATTGAAACTTGGTTGGAACTTTTCGACGCGTAAAAATGATATTATTCCATTATTATATGATTCGACTTTGCAAGGATGTGAAACGCAAGTCCAAATATTTTCAAACACTTGATCAGACTCGTTAGCTTCCGAATTAAGAATAGTGCTCCTTTTATTGCCTTTCCAACTTACCTTTGTACTATCGAAAAATATGACTCCGTGACCGAGAGGAACATAGTATTCGTTTTCGTATTCAATAATACAAATAGGACAATCTTTGCACAGTACACGTATGTTTAAATATATAATGTCATCGAGATTTTTTACGCTATAATATGACGCTTTACTTTGTTTCTTATAGAGTTCTTTCATTATTTTTGCGTTTTGTACGCAAAGTTTTTGGCAAGAATCGTCTGAGTCTGCTTTACTGAGATCTATAATATCTTCTTTTTTTATAGTCAGCACCGGCACATTATATTCACCAAAAATATTTTTTATTGAAGGATTTTTCTTAGCTTCTATTTGCTTCCTTTTCAGCTCTTCACGTCTAATTCTTTCTTGCTCTTCACGTTGCAATCTTTCTTGCTCTTCACGTTGTAATCTTTCTCGTTCTTTACGTCGCAAAATCCGTTGCTTCACATTTTCTTCAATTCGTCTTCTTTGTGCCTCTTCTTCTTGGAGCTTAATTTGCTCTTCCTCAAACGCCCTTCTTTGTTCTTCTGCTTCACGACGATCTCTTTCATCATCTTCTTGCTGCAATTCTTCACAGTTTTCATGTGCTTCTTTAATTCCATCCGGATTAAATTCCGCAATTGGCTCTGAGTTTTTAATAAATTTTTTATATATAGATGCTGCTACAAAAGCAGGCAATACAGCAGATAAAATGTCTTTAGCTACTTTTAAACAGCATTTGGTAATCGTTCTATTTTTAGGGACTACAATATCTTTTTGGGCAGCATATAATTGATTGGTAAACAAATTTGACGAACTCACTATCGATAAAATCGCAAGTGAACTTGAAATAAATTTCTTCATATGCTTCCTCCACACGTTAATTTACCATATTGGTTGTATTATAACTCTAATTTTAAGTTTTGTCAATATAAATTATACGAAAACTTAATTTTCTATTTTGCATTTTTTATCAATAGGTAAGTAATGAGCCGAATTAAAACTTAAAAAAGCAGCCCATAAAGAACTGCTTTAAAATTTTTGATTATGTTTTATTAGTGTTCAACCGGGCAAGATCCATGGCAATCGGTGTCGATTTTTCCGACTATCGGGGTGGGATCGATACCTTTTTTGGTGTAATAATCAGCCAAAGCTGCTCTTATGGCTTGTTCGGCAAGAACCGAGCAGTGAACTTTAACCGGAGGAAGGCCATCGAGCGCCTCCATTACGGCTTTGTTTGTGACTTTGAGTGCATCTTCTATGCTTTTTCCTTTAACAAGTTCAGTAGCCATAGAACTCGTTGCCACAGCTGCTCCGCATCCGAAAGTTTTAAATTTTACATCAGTTATAACTCCGTTTTCTATTTTGAGATACATTTTCATTATATCTCCGCATTTTGGATTTCCAACTTCGCCTACTCCATCGGCATTTTCAATTTCTCCGACATTTCTTGGATTTGCAAAGTGATCCATTACTTTTTCGCTGTAATTCACTTAATTTTCAACTCCTTAATTTTTAAATGTTTAAAATTATTTGTTTTCTTTAATTATTTTTTCCCAAAGAGGGGACATATCGCGAAGTCTCTTTACTGCTTTTGAAACTTCTGCTATTACAAAATCGATTTCTTCATCTGTGTTTGATTCGTCGAGCGAAAGCCTTAACGAGCCGTGAGCGATTTCGTGAGGTAACCCTATGGCTAATAAAACATGACTTGGATCAAGAGAACCGGAAGTACATGCCGAGCCCGAAGAAGCGCATATTCCTGCCATGTCGAGCAGTAGGAGCAAAGACTCGCCTTCAATTCCTTCAAAACTTATATTAACATTTCCGGGAAGTCTTTTTTCTCTGTGGCCGTTAAGTCTTGAGCGTTCTATCTTTAAAAGTTCACTTATAAGTTTATCACGCTTTTTGATTAATTTAGAATTTTTTTCTTCTATTTCGGTGCACGCCGTTTCGATTGCTTTTCCGAGTGCAGCAATTTCAGCCGTATTTTCGGTACCTGCACGTTTCCCGGATTCCTGAGCTCCGCCTTCCATGAAAGTTTCGATTCGCACGCCTTTTCTTATATAAAGGGCGCCGATTCCTTTTGGCCCGTGAAATTTGTGCGCAGACAAAGAAAGCATGTCAATGTTTTGTTTTTTTACATCTATTGGCACATGGCCTACTGCCTGAACTGCATCAGTGTGGAAGAGAACGCCTTTATCTTTGCATATTTTTCCTATTTCTTCAATCGGTTCGATAGTGCCGATTTCGTTATTTGCGTACATTATTGTTACGAGCGCGGTCTTTTCGGTTATGGCGTTTTCGACATCTTTTGGATTCACGAGTCCTTGACTATCCACGTCAAGATAAGTAACGTCAAATCCTTTTTTCTCTAAATATTGTACTGTGTGAAGCACGGCGTGGTGCTCTATTTTCGAAGTTATGATATGATTTTTTCCTTTTTTTAATCCTTCAAATGCCGCCCCTTTTATTGCCCAGTTGTCGGATTCAGTTCCGCAGGAAGTAAAAAATATTTCTTTTGAAGAAGCACCCAAAGCCTTTGCTACGCGCTCTCTTGCAATTTCAAGTTCTTTTTTTGCGTTTCGTCCGACGGAATAAATAGTGGAAGGATTCCCGAAATTCTCTCTGAAAAACGGCATCATCGTTTCCAAAGCTTCCTGGCTTACCGCTGTCGTTGCGGCATTGTCCATGTAAATAATTTTTTTCATATTTGTCGGGGCTTATTTTTTAAAGTTGCCCGATTTACCACCTTTCTTTTTTATTTTTAATAAATAATTTAAATTTTAAAATGCAATTTTATTTTGAATGTAGTCTGTAAGTTTATCGATTGAAACTCTTTCTTGAGTCATAGAATCACGATCACGAACTGTAACGCATCCGTCATTTTCACTATCAAAATCATAAGTTATGCAAAGAGGAGTGCCTATTTCGTCTTGACGACGATATCTTTTTCCTATTGAACCTGATTCGTCATAATCTACCATGAAATTTTTTGAAAGTTCTTCATAAACTTTTTGAGCTTTTTCTCCGAGCTTTTTCGAAAGTGGCAGTACACAGGCCTTGAACGGAGCCAAAGCAGGGTGGAGTTTAAGTACTATTCTGGTATCTTTTTCATTTATAACTTCCTCGGTGTATGCATCGCACAGGAAAGCCAATGCCACACGATCCGCGCCGAGAGAAGGCTCTATTACGTAAGGTAAATATCTTTCGCCTGTTTCCGCATCGAAGTAGTCTAAATTTTTACCCGAATATTCTTGATGACGTTTTAAATCAAAATCAGTTCTGTCGGCAATTCCCCAAAGTTCTCCCCATCCAAACGGGAAAGCGTATTCTATGTCGGTTGTCGCGTTGGAATAATGGCAAAGTTCTTCTTTCGAATGGTCACGAAGCCTTATATTTTCTCTTTTCATTCCGAGGCTTAAAAGCCACTTTTCACAAAAGTTTTTCCAATACCCAAACCATTCCAAATCTGTTCCGGGTTTGCAGAAAAATTCAAGCTCCATCTGCTCGAACTCTCTCGTTCTGAAAGTAAAATTTCCTGGAGTTATTTCATTTCTGAAAGATTTCCCGATTTGAGCTATTCCAAAAGGAATTTTTTTACGTGAAGCCCTTTGTACATTCGCAAAATTCACGAATATACCTTGAGCGGTTTCAGGTCTTAGGTATATCTCGTTTTTGCTGTCCTCGGTTACACCCTGGAATGTTTTGAACATCAAATTAAATTTTCTAATTCCTGTAAAATTATGCGCACCACACTCAGGACACGGAATATTATTTTCGGCAATGCATTTTTCCATTTCTTCAAAAGTCATTGCATTGGGATCAATTCCGGCATCTTCTATTAATTTATCGGCTCTGTGACGAGATTTACACTCCTTGCAGTCCATAAGAGGATCGGAAAATCCACCAATGTGACCCGAGGCTTCCCATACTTTTGGGTTCATGAGTATTGCGGCATCAAGCTGAACATTATATTTGGATTCTTGAACAAATTTTTTTATCCAAGCTTTTTTTACGTTATTCTTAAATAAAACTCCCAAGGGGCCATAATCCCAGGTGTTTGACAAACCTCCGTAAATTTCTGAACCGGAGAAAATAAATCCTCGATTTTTACAAAGTGCTACGATAGTATCCATGCTTTTCATAAATCGTATTCGCCCTTCCTACATTTAGATAAATAAAATCGAAAATCAGCTGATTTTCACTGCGTGCTGATTTTCGGAACTTAGAGTTACTCCCAAGACAGAATCAAAAATCGATTTTGAATCAGGAATAAACCTTCCGTATTTAATTATAATATTTTTGAACCTACTAAGCAATTGAATTTCATTTTTTATTTCGTTTTCATAGTAACCTGTATATATTACCACATCGTCGTCACAAGAATTATTTCTTATGTATGATATAAATTCATAAATTTCATCAAATTGAAGAATAGGCTCAAGTCCCCCGATAACTATAGCCTTAGTTATCGGGTTCATTCTATACCTCAAGTATATATCCGAAAATGGAACTTTTTTATTTGGCATAGTTGAAATTTTCATATTTTGACAAATTGAACAATCGAGCCCGAGCTCTGTCAAACATTTAAAATCACATCTTGAAGTTGCAATGAACATAGAAGATTTTTTGTAATCCTGAAAATTTTCATCAACTATTTCTTTTACTGTTAAATAAATTTGTTTTTTAGGTGAATTAATTGTCATTCAAATCAAACCATTTTCTTTGTTCAAATTCCTGTTTGCGTTCTTTGCTGTAAGCTGAGAATGGAACTAAGAATCCCACTATTCTGGAGTATGTATCAGCAGCATCCTTACCACATTTCGGGCATTTTGGGGAAAAGAATGCATGTTCATCCTCACATACCGAAATCTTGCAGTTATATGCAAAATATATCACTCCTGACTTCGCAATGTAATTCAAAAGCTCCCAAGCTTGTTCTTCGCTGGCAAATTTTCCTGCAAGATTTATATGCGAAATTTGTCCGCCTCCGCATTCCTTGTCGAGTTTTGCACCCAATTTTATTTTCTCGTTAAGAGTGCATTTTTCCATTAAAGGAATCCATTGATTTGAATAAATAAAATATTGTTCTTTTTCAGGATATAAAATTGAATCTTTTTGGCTGAGTATTACGTTTGCTCTCTCTGCGGGGATGGCTTCAACATTTATGCTGTAATCGAAAGTATAGGAATCTTTTTGAGAATTGATCGCATTTAATATTTCGGTTGCAAAATCAAGCCCCTCTTTGGAATAAGATTTATTGCCGAATTCATCAGTATTGATGAGCCCAAATTCAGAAATTGCCTCGTACATAGCGGTAATTCCGATTGTATTATATTGTTTTTCAATTTCTATAAGCCCGTAAGAATAATTCGGTAGTAATCCTTTTTCGATATCTTGCTTGATTATATCTCGAACAACGTCCAAAACTTTTACGCAGTTATCAATTCTATCTTTGAGTATTTCTAAGAATTTTTCTTTGCTTCCATCTGCCTCTACTGCGATTCTTCTTAAATTAATAGTATTAACCTGAATGCTTCCTACTGAGAGCGAAGTTCCGCCAACTGAATTTATAAAGGCGTCAAGTTTTGAAGTATTTGAAATAAGTCTGCAACAGTTCGAAAGGCTTGTTACATCGTTGCCAACGTAAAAATTACTGTCATACCAGGTCATGTTGTGCCTGTTGCACCATCTTGCAAATTCTTCGTCTACGAATTTTCCGTTTTGAAATAGCAAAGAATATGTAAGAACAGGGAATGTCATCATTGTTTCTTTTCGTATTTCAGAAACCACTTCCATAAATACTTTTTGATGCTCAATAATCCCTTCGATATGGTCAATTACATAGTCTCCGTTCGGGAATTGGCGTCCTCCAAAAAGCTCAACAAGATAATTCCTATCCATAACACTTATATTTGAAAAAGCGCACTCGGTAACACGAAGATATGGTTGATTTAAATCGTAAATAAATTTCTGGAAACATTGTTTGCGATAATACTCAGGGTCTTTTAGGCAAAAATTATTCTTAACATCGTTATACCAAAAGTAATAGGAATACAAAAGATAACTCGGGAGTCCCACTGCTCCGCTGCTGCGGTTTGATGCCCAGCTTATGAATTCCAAAACATGGTCGTTAAAAGTCGTCAAATGTTTCGGAGCTCCGGTTTTAAATTTGTTTATGAAGAAAAGTCCCTTTTCAACAAGTTTATCAAGGTCGTAAGCATAACAATAGGGAGTGAAGGATGAAGTTGCGGAATTGTGAAGATAAAATTCACCGTTCCATTCACCATTTAGCCATGTTTCAGCTGTTTCGCTGCCGTATTTTTTTGTTATTTCTTTAAAAATTTTATTGTACGAGAGTAGCTTTGTGTGAGGCTTAACCATGTCTGCCAAAAGTGTCCTAACATCTCTTGTGGTGCTGTTGGCGTTAGCATCGATTGTGGTTTCAGCCACAGTTTTTGACTTTATGAAATTATCTATAAAATCTGTAAAATTAAGGTTTGAATTCGAAAACCCATTCATCATCTCAAAACGTGAATCATACTTCTTTTTTAATTTTGAAATAAAATCAGAAAATGGTTTGTAAAGATTTAGCTCAATATTCATTCAAAAATTCCTCCTATTGTTGATTGTTAATCCAGTTGTTTGCTTCTACGAAAGTTAATATTTCTCCATCTATTTCCATTATCGGGAGTGATTGAATCCCTTGACCCTGTAATTTTGAAAAATCATCAGTTTCTGTAAATTCTATTTTTTTGCTTTCCAATTTACTTTTAAGAACTTTACATTTTGGACACCCATTGCTGTATAAAATTATTTCCTTCATAAACTTTATCCCCTTACTTTAAAATTTTCATTGCACGTATAAATTTTCGCATTAATGTAAGTATTGTACGAATTTTTTTGGAAGTTGATTATCCAAATTAACCATTATGGCCTATTCTTTACGACACACCATATATAGTGTAGCTTGTTAATTATACTCCCTATCAGTAGTGATGTCAATGGATAATTATATTGAAGTTTTTTTAATTTTCGAAGAATTTTATTCCACATTTTTTCAACAAATTTATAAACATATCGCCCTCGGTCCAGCGTAACGCCAAACTATAAGGACGATACTTTTTAATGAAAATTAAACATTTCTATATTTTAAATAACAAAGTTAAATGCTGCCTTTGCTTACCACTATGGTAACTTCGCTTCCGTATTCGAGTTTTTCTCCCGGATTATAATTCTTATACCCTATAACAACACCTTCTGCAAATTCTTTGCTGAATTCAAACGTTTGCACCGGAACTAGTTTTTGAGCGGTAATAAGCTGAGATGCTTCCGAAATACTTTTTCCTTTTACCTCTGGCAAGATTCTTTGTTTACTGCCTTTGCTTAAGTTTACTGCTATTGCGGTGTGCCTTTCCATTTCTTCGCCCGGGCTTGGATTTTGAGATATTATGCTTCCTTCTTCTATTTTGTCACTAAAGTCTTCTCCCATTACCGCAAGTTGATAGTCTTTAGCAGAATCATTCAAAGATTTATAATTTTTACCTATCAAATTCGGCACAGGAATAGTATCGGATTTTTCTTTTGATTCCTCTTCCATTTCTTCGGCCGCTGAGTAAACTTTATCCATCTCGGAAATTTCTGTTTGCTGCGAAGAAGAATTTTTGTTATTTGAATTGTTTCTGAGCCAGAACCAATATACTATCAGCGCCGAAACAAGTATTATTAAAGCGCATGCGCATGACACGATTCCCCATATGGCTGTTGAATTTTTTTGAGATTTCTTTTGCATAGATAACGCGGGGCTATTTGGACGAGAACCACTGCTTATATCCTGAACATGCAAAATAGGGGAGTCAGAAAGCTCTATCCTGAGATTTTCAAACGAAATGGTTCGACTATTAGGATAAACTCTAAGAGCATTTGCAAGAGCAGATATAACATTTTCGGGTAGAATCTCCAAGATGTCTTTTGGCATAAGTAGTTTGTCGTTGTTTTTTCTTTTAGGCGCCGCAAGAGGATATTCTCCTGTTAAAGACCAAAAAAGTGTGGCCGAAAATCCATATACGTCCGTGATTTCCGAAGGCTCAAAATTTTCGGTGTATTGCTCTATTGCCGAACATCCGTCGTATAGTTGCCCTTCTATATCGGAGTACAAATTCCTTAAATTTTTTGTCGCAAACCCCGACAATTTAAGTTTTTGCTCGGGAGTTACAATTATATTTTCAGGGCAAATTCCAAGATGATGAACTTTTGCATTTGACATATAAATGAGCGACGAAAGCAATGGCATAAACATCGCTTGTGCCTCATGCCATGTAAATGGTTCCGAACGGGAACTCATGTATTTGTCAAGTTTAATTCCTTCTATCCACTCAAATATTACGTAAGCCGTGTTATTTTCTTCAAAAATATCATAAACCGCTGCTATTGAAGAAAGATTCCTCAGCCTGGCGATAGATCTGAAATATTTTAAAAAATCTTTAAGCAGTTTTTGAAATTCCGGTGATTTGTTCGGGTACGCAAGTATTTTTTTAAAGTTTTCATCCCGCTGGCATATCCGTGACGGGAAAAACTCTCTTATATAAACCCGGGAATTTTCAATTTTATCATATCCGGCATATTCAAGCCCTTCGCCGTCCATTTTTATAGCTTTCCCGACATAATATCTGTCTGCAAGTAAAGTTTTTTGCGGAAGAAAAGGTTCTTCTTGAGGATTAACTAAATTTTTTCCGCAGTATGGGCATGTCCCGTGTGAAATATTAGATGACTTAAAACAGTTCATACATAGATTGTCCATAGTAATTTTAGCCTCCTGAAATTTAAAATATATAAAGCTATCCTAAATTATTATATAAATTATTTACAATATTTTGTATTTTATTATCGTTTTCTAAAATTTCTTTGTCAATAGGCGCTTTGTACATATCTGTTTTACATTGCAAAAAAGAGTAGATTTCTTTTACATTTATAAGGAGCAAATTTGGTTTAAACTGAGAAAGCAAAATCTCCTCATTTTTCTTGTCATCGGAGCCCTGAGTAAATAACAGCAAAGCCTTTTTCGGGACATAATTTTTCATCATTGAGTTTAAATAAATTTTTTCTGAATAATATCTTTGCATTCTATCAAGGATGGATTTTAGCGGGCCGGGAACAGAACGATTGTAAATAGGGGAGGCGATTATTAATATCTCGCATGACTTAAAATACTCATCCATATCTTCCATATCTTTGAAAATGCATCCAGCATCGCTCCTGCATTTTTTACAATCTATACATGGTTTTACATTTTTTTCGTAAGCATTTATAAATTTTACTTCATCTTCAAAGTTGTCTCTCAAAAACCTTTTTAAAACTTGGAAAGTAAACCCGTTTTTGTGCGGCGAACCATATAATATCAAAATTTTTTTATTCATTCGTAAAATTTCCAAGAGTTTGATTTCTGCTCAGATATATGTTCTGAAGTATTCCTATTCCAAGATATAAACACGCTGCAGAGGAACCCCCTACGCTGAAAAACGGCAGAGTTACACCCATTACCGGCAGCAAGCTCAGGCACATTCCAAGGTTAAAAATAGTTTGAGAAAGTATTAGCCCTATAAACCCAAAGCAAATAAAAGAGCCTATAGTGTCGTTGCATTTCCTTGCTATAAATCCGATTCTGAAAATTAACAGCAGTAGAAGTAATATAATTAAGACACATCCCACAAATCCAAGTTCTTCTCCTGCAACCGAAAATATAAAATCACTCTCTTGAATTGGCACAACATTATTTGCAACTCTCGGACCTTTAAAAAGCCCCGTTCCAAAAAGTCCACCAGAGCCTATGGATAGCTTTCCTTGAATTTGTTGATATCCCATATTTAAAGGATCGCCTTCAGGATTCATCTGAGTAATAATTCTTTTTTTCTGATAATCTGCCAGCACAAAATTCCAAGCAATCGGCATAAAAATAGCACCCAAAACAATCAAAGCTCCAAAATATCTAAGCGGAAGCCCTGCCATAAATGACATTGTTATAGCTATGCACAAAAATATAATAGCTGCACCGTCATCGCCTTGCATGTGAGTCAAAATGACAGGTATTAAAGCATGTGCGCCCAGCAAACAAATATTTTTTATATCTTTAAAATTATCAGTATTTTTTACTATTGACAGATGTTTTGCAAAAGTTATTATAAATCCTATTTTCACGAGCTCGGAAGGCTGAAATGTTATTCCTCCCGGTAGTTTTATCCATGCCCTTGCGTTTACCCCCGAAGAGCCTTCTACTGTTACTCCCATAAATAATGTATAAATTATAAAAAGTATGCAAAATACGCCAATCCATATATAGTATTTTGAAATGACCTTGTAATTGATGGTTTGAAGCAGCAGCGCACCAATCATTCCGAGCATAACAGATATAAATTGAATTGTTAAATAATTGAACCCTTCCCTTGAAACGCTTGCCACCAGGAGCATGCTGTAGAGTGCAATTACAAGTATTATGGACCAAAGTATTTTGTCGCTGTATTTAATACAATTTTGTATTGATTTAAAAAAGTTCATTTTAATACCTGCTTTGTTAATTTTTAGTCTAGATTATAAGAGCGATTTATAAAAAATGTCACGAAAAATATCAAAGAAGATATAAGCACTATAGTGGCTCCGGCAGACGTACCTATATAGTATGAGATTATCAATCCGGATATACCCGCAAATAACGAAAATGTTACAGAAGTTATATGATATGTTTTCATATTTTTTGTAACGTTTCTTGCTGATGCCGCGGGCAAAACGAGCAGTGAATTTATTATAAGCATTCCTACCCATTTCAAAGAGACTGTAACAATTAAGGCTATTAGTATTACAAAAGTATTTTTATAAAATTTTACGTTTATTTGCTTACTGCGCGCCATATCAGAATTAAGGCTGGCAATCATTAATTTATTAAACGAAACTATCCACACCGCCAAAACTATAACAAGGATTATCGCCAGAGCTTGTATTTCTTTTTTGCTTATGGATAAAATATCTCCGATTAAATATCCCGAGTATTTTGAAAATCCTCCTTTAGCGGATAATATTACTATTCCGAGTGCTATTCCTGCCGAAGAAAACACGCCGATAATAGTATCGGACGAGGATATTTTTGATTCAATTATACTTGATATTCCAAGCGCGAATAAAATCGAAAATCCTATCATCGATATAATGTAATTATCCACTCCGAGCATTATTCCAAGCGCAATGCCTGTCAATGCGCAGTGCCCCATGGCATCGGAAAAGAAAGACATTTTGTTATTTACTATCATCGTTCCCACCAAACCGAATAGGGGAGCTATTAGCAAAATTGCGATAAAAGCGTTTTTCATGAAAGTAAATTCAACCCAAGAAAAAGGGAACAAGTTTTCCAGCAAAGCGTACATTATTTCCATATTTGTTCACCTCTGTCCATATCCATTCCGAATGTTTGGCGTACTGCAACGCTGTCTGGTAAATCTTTTGCTTTTCCTGTTTCCTTAACGTCGTGATCTATAAGAGCGTAATTAGTAGCGTATTTTACAACGTGCCCGAGATCGTGAGAAACCAAAATAACCGGCATGTGGTAATCTTCGCGCAATGAGCTTATTACGCTATAAAATTGGCTTATGCCCTTTCTGTCAACTGCCGAAACCGGCTCGTCCAAAAGTAAAATATCAGGCATGGGCTCAAGAGCAAACGCCAAAAGAATTCTCTGCAATTCTCCTCCGGATAATTTGCCTATAGATTTTGATATTAAATTTTTTGCCCCTACTTTTTCCAAAATAGCTTCTGCTTTTTGTTTTTTGCTTTTGCTGTGCCCGATCCAAACCGGTAGATTTGATGAATTCGCGCAAAATAAATCCAAAACAGTTATAGGAGTATTGCGGTCGAAACTAAGCCTTTGAGGCACGTAACCGATTTTTGGATTCGAAATTTTATTTCCTTTTGAATCGAAAAAATCAATTTTTCCTCTAAAATCCATGCTGTGAAGTATAGCTTTTAAAAGAGTCGTTTTTCCCGCGCCGTTTTTGCCTATCAAAGCCAAAGTTTCCCCGTGATTAGCGGTTAAAGTTACATTATTAAGTATTATATGTCCGCTCTTTTTTACTTGTAAATTTTTTATTTTAACACTGCAATGACAATTACTCATTATTATTCATAGTCCTTTTTTATTTTAATTTAAGGCTTCTTTCAGGGTTTCTGCGTTTTTGGTCATTATTTCTATGTATGCATCTTTTGAATTTTCCCCGGTTACTGCAGGGTCTAAAGTGTAGATTTTTGCGCCGGTTTCCTTGGAAATAGTTTCAGCAGCCGTACTTTTGTATTGAGGCTCAATGAACAAACTATTTATGTTATTTTCTTTCATAATATTTATTGTTTTAGAAATTTGTTTTGCACTGGGTTCATTTTCAGGGTCGTGATTGATAACATCAGGAATATTAAGCCCAAACTCATTTGCAAAATAGGGGAAAGCTTCATGAAAAGTTATTATACTTTTTCCACGTACGTCTTTGAGCTTTAAAGTAATATCATTTTTTAAATTTTTAAGTTTTAAAATATACTCTTCGCAATTTTGTTTGTATTTTTCTTCGTTCCCCGGGTCAGACTCTATCAGCCCTTCGGCAATGTTTTCGGTTTGCTTTATGTAATTATCGATTGACATCCAAATGTGCGGGTTATACTCATGTTCATGAGAATGGTGATGATGGTGACAATTATTTTCAAGAAGTTTAATGTCTTTGCTTGAATCTATAATTTTAATTTTCGGAATCTCATCTGTAACTTTTTTTAAAAAATTTTCCATCCCTGCACCGTTTATTATGAATGCAGAAGATTTTTCTATATTTTTTAAATCCTCGGATTGAATCTGAAAATCATGCAAGCATCCCTGATGATTTTCGGACATATGTATGACTTCAGTTCCTTCAATTCCATCAATCAAATTAAGCGCAATTATGTAAACCGGATAGCAAGAAGCTACGTATCGTGTTTGCTTAGCAAGATTTTTTTGACACCCTGATGCGAAAATACATACGAGCAGTGCAGATATAATTGAAACAATTTTCTTCATTTTTTTAACCTCTGAATTTTTATTTTTATTTACAATCCTAAATATTGTACCATAAATTAAATTAAGTTTGAATTATTTTATACTGTGATATCATCTTTAATTTTCTCAAAAATTTTTTCGCCTATTCCTTTTACATTTTTTAATTCGTCTATAGTTTGAAATCCGCCATAGTGATTCCGATACGAAATGATTCTTTCAGCAATTGCAGGGCCTATGCCTGTTAAATTTTCTGATAAAGTATTTTCGTCAGCGGTATTAATATTTACTTTTTCTACTGGAGTGCTTTTGTAAGAATCGGAAGGCGATTTTATGTTTTTGCCGGTAATAGAAACTGAAATAGGAGGCATTTTAGGTACAAAAATCGCATTGTAATACAAAATCACAGCAGCCATGGCAATCGCTGTTGAAATCAATATTTTAATGGTAAATTTTTCGGCGTTGTTATTATTTTCCATAATTCTCCAATTTGATTATTTAAGTTTAATAATATGATATCATATAGAGCCGATTTAATCAAAAAAACCGAAAGATAATTCTTTCGGTTAAAAATAAATTATATCATTATACAAATAAGTCCGTTGCAACCTTCATTTATTATTCTTTCAATGGTTTCTTTAATCTTATCACGCGCGTCAGACGGCATGCGATACAGCTTATTATGCAGTCCTTCGTTTACCAATTCGTGCAAAGATTTTCCGAATATATTTGATTCCCAAATTTTTGAAGGGCTTTCTTCAAATTCTTTCAGGAGGTACATAACCAGTTCTTCTGATTGCTGTTCAGAGCCGACTATCGGAGTTACTTCGGTTGTTATATTTGTTTTTAACATGTGCACTGATGGGGCTGATGCTCGTAAACGTATTCCGTATTTTCCGTTTTGTTTTATTATTTCGGGTTCATCTAAATGCAATTCTTCCATGGATGGCATTACGATTCCATATCCCGAATCATTAACTTCATCATATGCCGCTGCGATTTTTTCATACTTTTCTTTTAATCTCGCAAGATCCATCATTGAATCCATAAGGTCGCATTCGTCTTTTATTTCTATTCCCGTTTTTTCTCCCATTATTTTGAAAAATAGCGTGGGGTCTAACGAAATGGTTATTCTTGCTGTGCCTTTTCCGAGGTCTATTGAAGAAATTTCTGAATGAGTAACGTATTCGCAATTCTTTAAACTCTCGATTAAATGCTGGATTTCATTTATTTTTGAAATATCTTTGGCGGAATTGTTTATGCATGTATATACAGAGCTCCTGAGCCAGTTGTTTTTCTCCAAGGAATTAAGCCATCCCGGCATATCTATTTTGATTTCTTTTACAGGGAATTCAAAAAGCAACTCTGCAAGTATTCTTTTAATTTCGTCTTCGTTTAAAGTTGTACAATTCACAGGAATAACCGGTGTTGAATATTTTTCAGAAAGTTTGGATGCCAATTTTTTGGTTTCATCCGAATAAGGATTAGTGCTGTTCAGTAGAACTATAAAGGGTTTATTTATTTCTTTTAGTTCAGAAATCACGCGTTCTTCCGCTTCTTGATATTCATCTCTTTCAATATCGCTTATAGAACCGTCTGTTGTTATGACGAGTCCGATCGTGGAATGGTCGGTTATAACTTTTTTAGTTCCTATTTCTGCGGCCATATTAAAAGGTATATCCTCTTCAAACCAAGGCGTTTTAACCATTCTGGGGTGGTCGTCTTCTATATATCCCAGCGAGCTTGGTACTATGTACCCCACGCAATCTATCATCCTGGCATTAAATTTAGCGTTTCCGCCTATATTAACTTGGGCGGCATCCTCAGGTATAAACTTCGGCTCGGTGGTCATTATAGTCTTACCTCCGGCTGATTGAGGTAATTCGTCTATTGCGCGTTCTTTTTGGCTTTCTTCTATTATATTTGGAATTACCAGGGTATCCATGAATTTTTTTATAAATGTGGATTTTCCTGTTCTTACCGGGCCTACCACTCCAATGTAAATATCTCCGTTTGTTCTTTGCGATATGTCTTTGTAAATATTACGTTCTTCCACTTTTTTTCCTCCCGAAATATGAGATTAGATTTTGTATTGATTTATTATTAAAAAATTTTATATTATTTCATTGGAATCAAAAGCATGCTGTTGGTAGGGACTTTATCTTCCGAAATATCGTTTTCTCTTTTTATTGCGTTTACTGAGGTGTAATATTTTCTTGCGATATCCCACAGTGGTTCCCCTTCAGAGGCGTAGTAGATAGTTAAGGAAGCGCCGGTGTCTTTGTCTCCTGGAACAGTTTCATCGGATTGTGCGGATGTAACCATATTACGCTTTTCGTTTGAATAAATTGCTCCTTGGATTGAAAGATTTGCTTTTATATCGAGTTTATTTCCATCCGAAACGTTATATCCAATTGAAATGGGTGAGATGTTGATTTCTGAAACTGAATTTTCAAAGTTTTTAGAAGAATCGATATTATGATTGAAATCCAGTATCCTTTCAATGTAAAATGGTGTGCTGTTTTCATCCAAAGCTATAAAGCAAACGTTCATTTTGATGTTTATTGCAGGTTTTCCGTCATTTGAAATTGTTTTAGCGGAGTAATTGTCGCTCCACAGGTCTATTATTTTCGAAATATTGCTTCCTGGTAAATCAATGGAATCTTTATGTGATATATTATCTTTTATAATCTCGGATAATTTGCTTAAAGTAATAGTTTTGTTTTCGGTTTCCAAATTATAATCGGTAGAATAGATATCCGAAACAATGTTTGCTTCTTTTTCGTTGTAGGCAGTTACCGTTATGGCAACTTTTATATCTGTGGATATTAAATTTGAGTCTTTTGAACTTTCGTTTTGAAGTGTTTCTTCATGGCTCAGTATTTCTGCATTTATTACATATTTAGAATCATCATCAATACCGGGTACATCTACTATTTGGCTTATCGGAATTGAATATTCGGTATTTTCAAGTTTACCGCTTTCAATATCGCTTATATAAAGTGTTTTCAGCGTTATTTCGCCTTTGGCGACTATTTTATTCGGCATTACTTTGTAGTCATTTATAACAGCTGATATTTCCGATTTTATTATTGCTTCGGGCGATGGCTTATTTTCTCCCGGCTCTAATGTTTCATTTATTGAAAATTGTTGCTGACCCATACTTGTTAAGTTGCTGCAATTTATTTTTTCTATTTTTTGCTCAATATCTTTGCCTGATACCGATGAAATAATATCTATAGAATTTTTACTGTAAATTTTTGCGCAGATTGTAAATGCTCCATGAATGTCTATTTTTCTCGGACTTACTGCACGGCAGTTTATGTATTCTGTCCTTGCAAAAGTCATTGCCACTGCATTTTCAGGACTGGATTTTATATCTATGGAGCAAGAAAAAGGTGAAGAATTTTCGCAGCATCTTATGTTCATATTGTCTGCATCAAGGTAAATTAATCTGATATTTGCGCTTCCTTCAATGTTTAATCTGTCGCCCGATATATTTCTCGTGGTTATGTTGGGGCACACCTGACATTTAAGAATTCTTTGAATGTCAGGGCAATAATCAGGCAGCGAAAAATCTAAATCGATGGGTATTTCTTGACAGCCTTCAAAATCTAGTACTCTAACAGGTACGCTCTCTTTGCTTACGTCATAATTCATTTTGAACCTCTCCTTGTTTGAAATAATAATCAATTTTATTCGGGAATTATAATTTTTATTACTTAGAGAAACATTTTTAGCTATTTGGTATTTGTTTTCCTTGAGAATCCATTTTGTAATTTTCTTTATAAATTATTTCTGAAATCGGTACGATTTGATATCCTTCTTCTTTTATTACATCTATAATTTTAGGAAGAGCTTCGGGCGTGTTTTTTGCTCCGTTGTGCATAAGTATGATGGATCCCGGTTTTATCTTGCTTTTAATTCTTTTTACCATGTCGTCGGGAGTGGGGTCTTTCCAGTCCAAACTGTCTACATCCCATTGAATGCAGTGCATATTCAACTCATTTGTGGTTTCAACAACGCAGTTGTTATAATCTCCATACGGTGGCCTGAAAAGTATCGGCCTTGGAGCACCGGCAGCTTCTATCTTTTTATTACAGTCCTCGATTTGAGCTCTTACCTTTTCTTTTTCCAGTTTCGGCAAATGCGGGTGAGTGTCCGAGTGATTACCTACGTCGTGTCCAGCTGCGGCTATCGCTTTAACTGATTCAGGATATTTTTCAGCCCAAAATCCTACCAAAAAGAAAGTGCTTTTTACTCCTTTCTGAGCCAAAATATCAAGTAAAGTTTGTGTTTGCTCATTTCCCCAAGCGGCGTCGAAAGAAATGCTTACCACTTTGTCTTGTTTGTCTACGCAATAAATGGGCAATTTACGTTCTGCGGCCTTGAATACATTGGTGCTTTGAAGTGAAAATATAGCTGAAAGAACAGCAGTTATAACACTCCCTACAATAATCATTAATTTTTTTCGGGTTATTAAAAAAACTTTCATATTCTTATTCCTCCTCGATAGAAAAATATATGCACCGCAGAAGAAATATAGACTATAAAAGTTTTATTTAAAATTGAAAATAAAAAAGCCGCCTTCTAGGCAGCTTTAACATTAGTTTTTTATTCACTTAGTTAAATATTGTCGCCAGCGTTACCGTCTACTATTGGTTGATAGGGTTCAGCCTTCTTTCTAAAGTGTCTGTCGTTATCATACTTTGTGCTTAGTGATACTGCTAGAGCAGCAGCGCTTGTTACCGCCGTCGCTGCCAGTAAAATTTCTTTTACATTGTTCTTTCCAAATTTAATTACTTTACCTGCGGCGTCTTTTATTTGTTGCTTGTTTAGCCCGCCTGCTATTTCTTCGAGTTGAGCGTCACTTAAATTTAATTCCTTCTTTTCTTCCATTTTAAACACATCCTTTTTATAAAATAATTTCTGAATCCGTAATTAATTATACCGCATTTTACAATAATACATCAAGTTTTTATAAAATATTATATAATTTTTATAATTAATTAACAAAAATATATAAGCCACCAAACTGCTTTGGCGGCTTTTTAAATTTATTTATTTGGCTTTTATGCCAGAGCGTACAAAGAAATTGCACATTCAATTTTTTTCTTTTGCATTTCACAAGCCACGTCAAACGGATTCATGATGTCATGATTGTGAGTGTAATTTTTTACAGCGCACCCGCCGCTGCAATAAAACCTTGCCCAGCAGTTTCTGCACTTTTCTTTATGGTATATGCTGGTGTTTAAGAATCTCTTTTTGATACTTTCATCAAATGTGCCTTCATTTATATTGCCCATCTTAAATTCATCATTTCCGACCATTTGATGGCACGCAAAAATATCCCCATTCGGAGTGATTGCCACATAATCATTGCCACATCCGCAGCCTTTCAGCCTTTTTATTACACATGGGCCTTTTTCGATGTCAATGTTAAAATTAAAAAAGTTTATATTCTTTCCGGCATTTTTCATACTTATTAATTTTTTGCAAAGTTTTTCTTCTTCTTTAAGAATTTCAGGCACATCCTCTTTTGAAAGCGTGTACTTAAAATCATCATCGCACAAAACCGGCTCCATTGATATTTCTGTAAATCCCAGGTCGTATATATGCATTACATCGTCTGTAAAGTTTAGATTTTCCTTGGTATACGTTCCTCTTACATAATATTTTTTCCCGTTTCGTTCTGAAACTAACTTTTTGAATTTCGGAACGATTAAATCATAGCTCCCATTTCCGCTGCGTGTCACTCTGAAACGGTCATTTGTTTCTTTTTTTCCGTCAAGTGACAGAACTACGTCGTAAATTTCTTTATTAATAAAATCTATTTTTTCATCATCGAGCAAAATTCCGTTTGTTGTCAAAGTGAATCTAAAATTTTTATTATATTTTTTTTCTAAGCTTCGGGCGTATTTTACCGTCTCGGTTACTACTTTCCAATTCATTAAAGGCTCGCCGCCAAAAAAATCCATCTCTAAATTTTTTATTTTACCTGATTTTTCAATTAAAAAATCTACGGCTCTTTTAGCTGTTTCAAGAGGCATAAGCTCTTTTTTTCCGCATCCAAAATCTCCCTTGGAAGCAAAACAATATTTGCACGCAAGATTGCAGTCGTGAGCAATATTTAAACAAATTGCTTTTATTGGAGAGGATAACTTTTCTTCAGTCGCCAGCTTTTCATAGGTGTCTTTCGAAAAAAGCTTTTCATCGTTATAAAGAGAAATTATTTCTTTGTAAGTTTCTTTTATTTCGCTTGCAGAATATTTATCTTCCAATTTTTTTATAAGATAATTTTCGGTATAATCGAAAAAATTACCATCCAGATAAGATAACATATCGTAAAAAATATCATCTACCACATGCACGGCTCCGCTGTTGCTATCGACTACAAAATTATTATTTTCAAATTTAAATTTATGTATCATATAAAACCAAAGATTTTTCCTTGATTTTTTCCCTTCCTTTCAAATTAATTTTATTAACAAAATTAAATCTTTTGGCATATGCCAAAAGACTTAAAAATGATTGTTAAATTTTTTAAAATTTAATACTATCTTTCACATTTTTGGTTGCTTACAGTATTGTCAACTTTTGAAGCTGTTTGACAAGATGCTTGACATTCGCCGCATCCACCTGTTAAAGCGCTTTTTTTGAGGTCTGCTTTATTGATTGTTTTTACGTGTTTCATTTGCAATTCTCCTAACTTAAAATTTATACATTTTATATATTACCATATAATTTGATTTTTTGAAATACCCCAAAGTAATATATCTTCATTATTGCATATATATTATTTATGTAATGAAATGTATGCAAGCATTAATTTTGAATGTTAAAAAGCTGAAACAGGAGTGAATAAAATGAATTGGCACAGCATGAAGTTTAGTGAAGTCTTAAAAAAATTGGATGTTTCTCCCGAAAAGGGTTTATCAAGTTCCGAAGTAAAAAAAAGAAGACTCGTATATGGTTATAATGCTTTAAAAGAAGAAAAACAGCGCTCATTTTGGCAAAAACTTAAAGCGCAGTTTTCTGATTTTATGGTTATAATATTGATTTTAGCAGCTGTGATTTCACTTATAACATCATTTTTGAGTTCGGAATCGGATTACATAGATACCATAATAATCCTAAGCATAGTTATAATAAATACAATAATAGGAATGCTCCAAGAAAGCAAAGCCGAAAAAGAAATAAATTCTCTTAAAAAATTAGCAACACCTTTAACCAAAGTTATCAGGGATTCACGAGTTCAGCGTATATCCACAGAAGACCTGGTTCCCGGAGATATATTAACTCTTTCCACCGGAGATTTAGTTCCTGCTGATGCGCGAATAATAGAATCTTCCAATTTGGCCGCAGAAGAATCCGCAATGACTGGCGAATCATTTGCATCTCAAAAAAGTGAAGATAAAATATTTGATTCAAACACTCCTCCCGCAGACCAAAAAAATATGCTTTTTTCCGGTTCGGTTATAGACAGAGGCAACGCCAAAGCAGTGGTAGTACGAACGGGAATGAACACCGAAATCGGAAAAGTAACTCAGCTCATAAATACGGACGAAATTTCCGAAACGCCTCTTCAAAAAAGACTGTCTTCAACCGGAAAAGTAACAGGGATATGCATAATTGTTATAAGTATAATAGTATTCATTTTGGGCGCCATGCAAAATATTAACCTAATGGAAATGTTCATGATTTCAATCAGTTTGGCTGTTGCCGCTATCCCTGAAGGACTTCCCGCGGTTGTCACTATAGTCCTTGCCAATGGTGTAAGGAGAATGGCGAAAAAGAATACCATCGTGAGAAAACTGCCTGCCATAGAAACGCTAGGCCACGCAACCGTTATTTGCTCTGACAAAACAGGAACTCTTACGCTTAACAAAATGGTAGTTACAGAGATAAGAGATATCGAAAATCAATATAATTTGAATGATAAATTTTCTAAAAAATTATTTGAGATGGCAATGCTTTGTAATAATTCCACCGTTACACGTAATCACGGAGACATTTCAGCCCACGGAGAACCCACCGAAAACGCTCTCCTTATGGCAGGGATAAAATGTGGACTCAGTAAAAAAAATCTAAACCAAGAGTACCCGCGAATAAAAGAACTTCCGTTCGATTCCAAAAGAAAACTAATGTCCACGGTAAACCGGACTCCTGATAATAAATATGAAATTATCACTAAGGGCGCCCCTGAATTTTTAGTTAAAATTTGTAAGTATTATTTTACAGAAAACGGGGTTAAACTTTTAGATGCCAAAACTCTAAAGAAAATAAATTCCTCAATAAATCAAATGGCAAAAAAATCACTGAGAACAATCGCAATTGCTTACAAAGAAGAATATGATCGCAATGAAAATCAAGAAGAAAAAGATTTAATATTTTACGGAATTGTCGGGATAATGGATCCTCCACGTCCCGAAGCTGAAAGAGCAGTTTTGGAATGCAAAGGCGCCGGAATAAAAACTGTCATGATTACGGGAGATTACGTCGAAACCGCAAAAGCTATTGCAACCAAACTTCATATTTTCGATAAAAATTCCGTAGCTTTGACAGGTTCAGAAATAAATGAACTTTCAGATGAAGAATTAAGAGAAAAAGTAAAAAATTGCACAGTTTTCGCCAGAGTTTCTCCTGAGCACAAAGTTCGAATAGTCAAAGCTTTTCAAGCAAACGGCGAAATAGTTGCTATGACCGGCGACGGAGTTAATGATGCGCCCGCCTTAAAGGTTGCCGATATAGGTTGCGCAATGGGAAAATCAGGAACAGATGCCGCTAAATCTGCTTCTGATATAATAATGGCAGATGATAATTTTGTTTCTGTTGTTGAAGCCGTCCGCCAGGGAAGAGGAATGTATGACAACATAAAAAAGACCATACATTTTTTGTTATCTACCAACATAGGAGAAGTAGCAGTAGTTTTATTTGGCTTTTTGATGAGAACTCCTCCGCCACTGCTTGCGATACATCTTTTGTGGATTAATCTGGTTACAGACGCTTTCCCGGCTCTTGCTTTAGGCATGGATCCGATAGATAAAAATATAATGAAACGCCCACCGATAGATTCTAAGAAGAGTTTATTTTCTGGAGGCCTGACTTACAACATAATAATCGAAGGCTGTTTTATTGCCGCCATGGGCATACTTTCTTTTAGCATAGGCAGAGCGTTTTTTGATTTAGATCCATACAATCCAGTCATAGGTCGAACGATGGCATTCGTTTCTTTAGGGCTTAGTCAGCTTATTCAAACTTTTAATGTTCAGAGCAGAAAATCATTGCTTGTGACAGGTATACTGAGCAACTTCAAATTAATTTATTCGGTTGTATTTTGCATGATTTTGCAAATTATCGTGGTTACAATATCGGTGTTCAACGTGTTTTTCAAAACATCTCACCTAAATATATTTGAATGGATAATAGTTTGGCTGTTAGCTTCATTTCCGTTAGTGGTTTCGGAGCTGGAAAAATACATTGCAAGAAATAAGAAACAAATTTCAAAGTACAAAGACTTTTTTAAAAATGAATAATTTAAAAATAAAAGGCAATAATTATTTTTGTAATCAAATTTAATTATTATCGAAGAAGGTGTAAAAAATGGATGAAATTCGTAACGAACCGGTTGAACATAGCGCTTCAAAAGAGGTTGCCAAGGAAAATTCCGAGCAAGAATATGAATATGTAAAGCCAAATTTAATGCAATCAAAAACTGTCGTAGAACCTTTACCGCACGAGCCGCTCCCTCATCCTCACGATGATACTTTAAAATAAAATCATAGCATCAGCTGATATTAGCTGATGCTATTTTTAATTGTTCGATTTTTTTCTTATATATGCTCCGATTTTAACTTCTCTGTCAATAGGAATAAAAAGCTTTTGCATGGGGTGGGGAGCGGAAGTTACTTTATTTCCAAACTCGTCCGTGATATTTTCTGCTTTAAATCTAAACGGTTCAGAACCGGGTTCCAAAATTTCTAACTCATCTCCGTCAAAAAATCTATTTCTCTGAGAAATTTGCATTACACCATCTTTATAATTGTCGCACACGGCAACAACATCGCAATTTTTTTCGTATCCTCCGCTTTCATATACTTCTCCAGGCTCGTCTCCGAAGTAAAATCCCGTGCAGTACTTTCTGTGGCTTACTTTGTATACTTCTTCCTGAATCCACGGCTTTAGCTTGAAATTATCTTTTTCTTTGTAATAGTCGTTCAAAGCGCTTTTATATGCATTTGTTGTAACCGCAACATAATAAGCCGATTTGGCTCGTCCTTCTATTTTCAAGCTTGTAATTCCGGCTTTCAAAAGTTCCGGAATGTGATTAATCATGCATAAATCTTTCGAATTGAAAAAGTAGGTTCCTTTTTCATCTTCTATTACCGGAAAATACTCACCTTTTCTTTTTTCTTCTGTCAAATGGTACTTCCACCGGCAGGGTTGAGCGCAATTCCCTCGGTTTGCATCTCTTCCTGTTAAATAACTCGATATCAAACATCTCCCCGAGAAAGAAACGCACATCGCCCCGTGAACAAATGTTTCAATTTCTAATTCCGGATTGGTTTTTGCACGTATAGTTGCTATGTCTTCTAACGAAAGCTCGCGCGCAAGCACTACTCTCTTTGCGCCCATATCATACAAAGCTCTGGCGGTTGCATAGTTTACAACACCTGTTTGAGTGGATATATGTGTGTCTACATTGGGTGCAACTTTTTTGGCAATTTCCAAAACTCCCAAATCACATATTATGAATGCGTCTACTCCTACCGATGCCGCAAAAGATAAAAAATTAGGTAATTTATCTATTTCATCGTTCCTTGGCAAGGTGTTGCACGTCAAATAAACTTTAATATTTTGTTTATGGCATATTTCTACTGCTTTTTTTAAATCTTCTTCTCCAAAATTATTTGGCGATGTCCTCATTCCAAATTCTTTTCCTGCCAAATATACAGCGTCTGCACCGTAACTTACCGCTGCCATTAGTCTTTCCATGTCTCCGGCCGGCGCCAAAATCTCTGCTCTGTTTATAATTTTTTCCAATTATTTCGCTCCTATGCTTTATTAATTTAAATAATATTTTACTTTAAATTAACGAATAATACAAGCTCTAAGAAACATGAGAGAGTATGCTTTAGTTTTTACTTATTCCTATAATTCCGCCTATTGTGCTCGCCAAAATTATTCCAATCCCTCGGGTTATGGTTATTATTGTAAGAGAACTGTGCGTCACTATTAACCCGCACATGAAAAATATAAAAAATAAAATACCTCCGCACAAAAGCCCCGAAAGCCATCCTTTACTTTTAGAAAATTTTCCTGAGATGAATCCTCCCACAAAACTTCCTAAAGTAGATATAAGAATCATGAGCATTTCCATGAATTCATAGGGAATGTTTCCGCCTTTAGAAATTAAAAGTGCGGTCAAAAATAGCAATAGTGAAGAAACTATGATGGATGATATACTTCCGAACAAAAGTGGCTTTGCGTACATACTATAAAAAGATACATGGGAATTTCTGGAGTTTCTCATATAATTACCTCCCGAAGTTAATCGTATTATTTATTTTATTGTATATACTATTATTACCTGATTTTTTGCATAAATATTCCTTGCCTTTTTGGATAGGCAAGGAATTCAATTATTTATTATTTTCTTGTTCTGCGTTTCGACTTGCTACAGCCCATCTTTTTATCCTTATTTTTTCCGAAGCGGTTTCTATAACAAGTGTGTCGGAATCTTCTTTAAGGCTTACTACTCTTCCTACGATTCCTCCGATTGTTGTTACTTCATCGCCGATTGTCAAAGACTTTTTCATTTCTTCTTCTTGCTTTCTTCTCTTCTGATTGGGTCTGAACATTACAAAATATAGTCCCAATATAACCACTGCATATACTAGAAGACTGCTGACAATTTGTCCTGTTTGACCATTTCCAAATAAATTTCCCATAGATTATTCCTCCGGATTTCAAATTTTATTACTCCCTAATTATATGTTTTTTTGCTTGCTTTATCAAGGAATCAATGCTTAATTTGATTTTTTACATGATTTTTTTAATTTCGCGCTCATAATTTTGGGCAATTGTTGAATTTTTGCGCCAAATTATTTTTTTTAAATAGTATTGAAATATGATATTTAATGTGTTATAATGTTTCAGTATGTTTCAATATTAGTTTATATAGCCAGAGAGGTGAAGATAATGCAAAAAAATATTCATCCGGATTATAAGGAAACTGAAATCAGATGTGCTTGTGGGAATGTTTTAAAAACAAAATCCACAAGATCTCAATTGACTGTTGATGTATGTTCAAAATGTCACCCTTTCTTTACCGGACAACAAAGATTTGTTGATTCAGGTGGACGTGTAGATAGATTTGAAAAACGCAGAAGACTATCTCAACAAAGCAAATAGGACAGTAGATGTTTTTAAATGTAGGCGGCGCAAATAAGCGTTGCCTATTGTGTCAGTGTGGTGAAAATATTGCCTGAATTTAAAACTATATGTGAACCCGGACAGTTCAAAGAAACCCAAAAACGTTCCAAATTTTTATCTTTTGCATTTCCCGTATCCTCGGAAGAAGAAGTCCACTCTCATCTGAAAAAACTAAAATCAGAATTCTATGATGCAAAGCACATAGTTTATGCCTACAAACTTTATAGTTCGGATATTCAAAAATTTAGCGACGACGGCGAACCTTCCGGAACCGGTGGAGTTCCCGTGATGAATATCATAAAAAGTTTTGATCTTAATAATATTTTGATAGCGGTGGTGAGATATTTCGGAGGAATTTTGCTTGGAACATCGGGCCTTAGAGAAATGTACTCTTCAGGAGCTAAAGGGGCAATTTTAAATTCAAAAATCACAGATGTGGAAAAATGTTCTCACTCTGTTATTACGACGGATTACGGCAATTACGGAAAAATTTTGAATATATTGTCGGACAAAAACGCCAAAATATTTTCCACAGATTATGCAGAAAGCGTAAGCATTGACTTTTGCGTTGCAGAGATAGATTATGATGAAATACGAAAAAAAATAAACAGCACAATGCAAGGAAGAGAAGTAATTAAGTTTATTGATAATATTTTTATACCGCTAAAGTGAATTTATACTACATAGTATTAAAATGGTGGTGACAAACGTGAATATAAGAGAAAAATATGAAGAATTAGAAAAAAATTTTTTATCTGAGCATGCTGCGCTTTCGTGCAACACTCTCGGAAGAAAAGATTTCGAGCCTCCTTGTGAAATCAGGACAGAATATCAAAGAGATCGAGACAGAATTTTGCATTCTAAATCTTTTAGAAGGCTCAAGCATAAAACTCAAGTATTTATATCTCCTAAAGGAGACCATTACAGAACTCGCTTGACACATACCTTGGAAGTTTCTCAAATTTCAAGGACTGTAGCTAGAGCACTTAGATTAAATGAGGATCTTACCGAAGCTATTGCACTGGGGCATGATGTTGGTCATACTCCCTTTGGTCACGCGGGAGAAAGCGCTCTTAATAAGCTTTGCCCTTCAGGGTTTAGGCATTACGATCAAGGCGTTCGTGTGTTATCTCGCCTGGAGAAGGACGGTAAGGGGCTCAATCTCACAGAAGAAGTTTTAAATGGAATAAAGTGTCACACCAAAGGCGAAGAAGCAACAACGGCCGAGGGAAGAGTGGTAAGGCTATGCGATAGACTCGCCTATGTGAATCACGACATAGAAGATGCCCTCAGAGCAGGTATTTTGAATAATGATAAAATACCTAAGGAATTTGTAGAAGCTTTTGGAAACAGATTTTCTGAAAGAATAAATACTATGGTGACTTCGGTGATTTTAAACAGCGACGGAAAAGATATTAAAATGTCGGAGGATCTTTCAAAAAAGTTTGATGATATGCATAGTTTTATGTACAGAGAAGTTTACTTAAATAAGCAATCATTTTCCGAAGACCAAAAAGTTCCGTTTGTAATTAATTCTCTTTATGAGCATTTTATAAAAAATATCGAAGAAATGCCTGACTACATTCAAGAAATATCTAAAAAAGAAGGAATCGAAACGGCAGTATGCGATTATATAGCGGGCATGACCGATCAATTTGCGACTTTAGTTTTTAAAGAAATTTTTATTCCGAAATCAACAATTATATTTTAATATATTTAGTTTTTAGGTGGTGGAATATTGATTATTTCCGAAGAGTTTATTTCAGAGCTCAAAGCGAGAAATGACATAGAAGAAATAATTTCTTCATACGTTGATTTAAATAGAAAAGGCAAAAATTTAATGGGGCTTTGTCCTTTTCACGCCGAAAGAACGCCGTCATTTTGCGTTTACCCTTCAAATGCGTCATTTTATTGCTTTGGATGTGGAGCCGGGGGAGACGTTATAACATTTCTTCGATTAATTGAACATTATGACTACATAGAAACTGTAAAATATTTGGCAGACAGATGTGGCATGAATTTTGAAATTGATAATCAGTCAGATGAAATTCATCGACAAAAAATGCTAATTTACGAAATGAATCGAGAGGCGGCAAAATTTTATTACAAATCTCTCTTTAGCCCGGAAGGCAAGGTGGCGCTAAATTATTTATCCGAAAGAAAACTTAGTTCCTCAACGATTACCCATTTTGGGCTGGGGTACTCTCCAAAAAGCGGATATTCTCTTGTAGACTATTTGAAAAATAAAGGGTATAATATTAAAGACATTGTTATGTCGAATTTAGCGTTTTCAGCTCGAAATTCAGGAGCTCGGGACAGATTTAGAGGCAGGCTTATGTTCCCGATAATTGATGTCCGAGGGAATGTGATAGCCTTTGGAGCAAGAACTTTGAAAAATGAAGTCCCCAAGTACATAAATACTTCAGATACACCGGTTTTTAAAAAGAGCAATAATTTATTTTCGCTTAATTTCGCCAAAAACAGCAATGAAAAATCTTTCATATTGACGGAAGGATATATGGATGTCATATCGCTCTATCAAGCGGGATTTCCGAATGCTGTGGCAGGTTTGGGAACGGCTCTTACCGAAGGTCAAGTAAAACTTCTTTCCAGATACACGAACGAAGTCATAATTTGCTATGATTCTGATGAGCCAGGGCAAAAGGCCGCCGAGAGAGCTATATCTCTTTTGAAGGAAAATGGCGTAAACATCAAAGTTATGACCATTCCTAAAGGGAAAGACCCTGATGAGTACATAAAATCTCAAGGTGAAAATGGGAAAATTAAATTTAAGAACTTGGTGGAAAATTCTAAAAGTGATATAGAATATAAATTGCTAAAGGCTAAATCACTTTATGATGAGGGTTCTTCGACAGATAAAATAAAATATTTGACCGAATCCGCGCGAATTTTGTCATCATGTCGTAGCCCTATTGAACGAGAAGTATTTGCTCATAAGCTAAGTTCTGAGGCAGGGATAAGCAAATCTGCTCTTGATATTCAAATTGAAAAATTTTCAAAGCAAAAAAACAAAAATTATCATAAAAAAGAATTTAAAAATTTAAAAAGTTTAACATCCGGAATCAATGACAAAATAAATCCGGACAAGCATAGCAATTTGAGAGCTGCGGTTGCGGAAGAGATGCTGATTTCCTACGTGATTAATAATCCCGATAAACTAGAGGAAATTTTAAAAAAAATCAATTCCGATTGCATAATAACCAAGTTTAATCAAAGAGTATTTAAATGTGTGAAAAAAATAGTTTCCGAAGGCAAAGAGCCCAATTTGACTACTTTGTCAGGCTGTGATTTTTCTATGGAAGAAATAGGAAGAATAACAAAAATGATATGTTCATATAATCCAAGTATAATTACAAGCGAATCAGCCGAAGAATATATAAAAACGATTTTGGAAGAAAATCAAAAAAACAAAGTAAAAAATGTGGACAACATTTCTGAAGTTGAGGTAAAAGATTATATAAAAAGTTTGAAAAATATAAAGAAATAGAATTAATTTTGCTTCTATAAAAATAAGGAGATAAAAAAATGAACGATGTTACATCATCATCAAAGACAATAGATACAGTTATCAAAGATTTGGTAAGCCATGGCAAAGCCTCCGGCCATGTAAGTACAGGCGAGATCCTGGAAGCTATGGGGGAAATGGATTTTAATCCCGATGAAATAGAAAAATTATACGATTCGATGGAATCCATGGGCGTTGAAATTGTAGAAGGTTTGGACGAGCCCGCTGAGCAAGGGCATGCCAAACATGAAGAAGTTGCAATTCCTACGGGAGAAATCTCTACCACTGATGACCCTGTAAAGGTTTATCTTAAAGAAATAGGAAACGTTCCGCTTCTTAGTGCTGAGGAAGAATTAGAGCTTGCTAAACGCATTTCCGAAGGAGACGAGAAAGCTCGCAGAAGATTATCGGAGGCCAATTTGCGTTTGGTTGTAAGTATTGCAAAAAGATATCTTGGAAGAGGAATGCATTTCTTGGATTTGATACAGGAGGGCAATTTGGGGCTTATAAAAGCCGTCGAGAAGTTCGATTATTCCAAAGGATTTAAGTTTTCGACATATGCTACATGGTGGATTAGGCAAGCCATAACGAGAGCGATCGCTGACCAAGCTAGGACTATTCGTATACCTGTTCATATGGTTGAGACCATGAACAAAGTAAAAAGAGTGTCCGGTCAGCTTCTTCACAGCAACGGCCAGGAACCTACCCCTGAAGAAGTGGCTGAAGAATTAAACTTGCCCGTGGAGAAAATACGTGAGATTATGAGAGCTTCTCAAGATCCGGTTTCTTTAGAAACGCCAATCGGCGAGGAAGATGACAGCCACTTAGGCGATTTTATTCCGGACAATGACGCTCTTGCTCCTGCAGACGAGGCGTCTCACGTGCTTTTGAAAGAACAATTATTAGAAGTTTTGGATACGCTTACTCCCAGAGAGAAAAAAGTTTTGGAAATGAGATTTGGCATAGAAGATGGTAGACCAAGAACTTTGGAAGAAGTAGGGAAAGAATTTGACGTAACTCGTGAAAGAATTCGTCAAATCGAAGCCAAAGCACTTCGTAAATTGCGCCACCCCAGCAGAAGTAAGCGATTAAAGGATTATTTAGACTGATATAAATTGAAGATTTTACTTAAAATTGTAAAATCTTCTTTTTTATTACCTGTTTCGAATTTTAATTTCACATAAAAAAATAGAAGCCACTGAATTTCATCAGCAGCTCCTACTACGATATTTTGTTTTGAATCTAACCTATAACATGAAAATACATGAGCGCATTTATTGCTATCACAGCTATAAAAAATCCCACAGCTATAACTTTTGTCCAACGTTCCAAAAAGGCGTCAATAGAACGAGACTTATTTTTAGTAAGGAAAGTATCTGAAACACTGCCTGTCATAGCTCCCATGTTTTTTTGATGCCCTTCTTGAAAAAGAACTACCGCAACAATAGCCACAGACATAATTAGTAATACGATTCCCAATGTAATTTCCAATGTACTCATTTTTTGCACCCCTCATTTTAATATCAAAATTTTATTGACCCGCCATTGCTCTTTCTAGCCATATATTAGCTATCTCAAGGGCAGGATAAAGTCCACTTTTTTCACTTATTTTAACTATTTTTTTGCTGTTTGAAATGTCATCATCCATGTTTATCATCTCAACATTCACAGATGTTGCTACCTTTGTGCCACTGACATCCTTAAAATTCTTGCTTTCTATTTTGAATACATATTTATCGGTTATATTACCATAATAAATTGTATCCTTGCATCGCACAAGAGGTTTTCCTTTGTATTCAAAAAAGGTTTTGAGTTTACTGTTTTTTGTACTTTTCATAACTCACCCCGTAAAAATTATTGTCTGTTTCTACACAGAATACAATGATATCACTTTAATGTATAATTTTCAATACTTTATTTATAATTTATTACATTTTGGTGATTTGATATGCTTTTTTCGAAAAAATGAAGTAATATCTTCCTTGACATTCACTTCCATTACGTAATAAAATTAAAAAGTAAAAATTTATTTTTAAATACATGAGTTTTTTACAGATAAGATTAATTTTGAATGACTTGTAATTAGTTTTAATGATTATAAATATCGAAGATAAAAGTATAAGCAGTATTTGAAGCTTCTTTTTGACGTATCGAAAAGAAGCCTGTTTACGGTATTATAAAATTAAATTTAATTGTAAGAATCACTTGGGAGGTTACAAAATTGAGTTTAGTAAGTGCAGGTTGTGTCGTGGCAGCATTTGTTGTGGCATTTTTACTGGGAATTTTTTACAGAAAACTAAAAGCAGAAAAAGCTATTGTTTCAGCCGAAAAAGAGGCAGAAAAAATAATAGCAAATGCTAAAGAATTAGCAGAAACTCGGAAAAAAGAAGTTGTTTTGGAAGGAAAAGAAGAAATACATAAGTTTAGAAACGAAACAGAAAAAGAGCTTTCCGACCGTCGCAAGGATATTCAGCGCCAAGAAAGAAGAATAATACAAAAAGAAGAAAATTTGGACAAAAAAACCGAGCATTTGGAATCCAAAGAAAATTCACTTAATGAAAAAGCCAAAGAAATCGAACATAAATATCTTGAGGCAGAAATTATAAAAAAGAATCAATTCGAAATGCTTGAAAAAATTTCTGGATTTTCTGTTTCTCAGGCAAAAAGCTTTCTATTAGAAAGTTTGCAAGATGAATTATCACATGAAAAAGCCCTGAAAATAACCATGTTTGAACAACAACTCAAAGAAGAATGCGATAAAAAAGCAGAAGAAATCTTATCCATGGCTATACAGCGCTGTGCTTCCGATCATATTTCCGAGGCCACCATATCGGTTGTTTCTCTTCCGAATGATGACATGAAAGGAAGAATAATAGGTCGCGAAGGAAGAAACATAAGAACTATTGAAAATTTGACCGGAGTAGATCTAATAATAGATGACACGCCTGAGGCGATCACGCTTTCAGCATTTGACCCGGTGAGAAGAGAAATAGCAAGGGTTGCTCTTGAAAGATTGATAGCAGATGGAAGAATTCACCCTGCCAAAATAGAGGAAATGGTAGAACGTTCCAGGAAAGATATCGAAAAAGAAATAAAAGAAGAAGGCCAGCGTGCTGCGCTTGAGGCAGGAATAAATAATATCCATCCTGAAATAATTAAACTTTTAGGAAAATTAAAATATAGAACCAGCTATGGTCAGAATGTTTTGAAACATTCTTTAGAGGTTGCGCATTTATGCTGTATGATGGCCTCGGAACTCAATTTGGATGCATCATTAGCAAGGAGAATAGGACTGCTTCACGATATCGGAAAAGCTCTTGACCACGAGCAAGAAGGTTCTCACATTGAACTTGGTGTTAAAGTGGTAAAAAAATACAAAGAAAGCAGCGATGTTATTCACGCTATACACGCTCATCATGGCGACATAGAGCCCAAAACACCATATGCATTTATTTTACAAGCTGCTGATACTGCATCTGCCGCAAGACCTGGAGCGCGCCGCGAAGATTTAGAAAATTATGTTAAACGTTTGGAAAAATTGGAATCTTTGGTTTCTTCATTTGCAGGAGTAAAAAGCTGTTATGCTATCCAAGCCGGCAGGGAAGTAAGAGTTATGATTAATCCGGAAGTCGTAAATGACGAAGAAATGATACCTCTTGCAAGGGATATTTGTAAAAAAATAGAGTCAGAGCTGGAGTATCCCGGTCAGATAAAAGTAAACATTATAAGAGAGAGCAGAACTATTGACTACGCTAAATAATAGCATTTTTGAGGAATGAATTTATGAAAATTTTAGTTATCGGTGACATAGTAGGAAAGAACGGGACTGAGTTTTTAAGAGCAAAGTTGAATACGTTAAAGTCTGAAAAAAATATAGATTTTGTAATTGCAAACGGAGAAAATTCAGCGGAAGGGAACGGCATGATTCCTGACTCTGCACGCAGAATTTTAAGTAGCGGAGTGGATGTCATTACTGGCGGAAACCATTCTTTTAGACGTCGTGAATTTTTTCAAATTTTAAATGATAATCATAAAATTTTAAGACCCTATAATTTTCCGGGAGAAAAAACTCCCGGAGTTGGATTTTGTAAGTCGGAAATTAATGGAGTGAAAATTGCCGTTATAAATCTTTTGGGGGTTGTGTACCTCGAAAGCCTGGATAACCCTTTCAGGGCAGTAGACAGAGCTATACATGCCTGCAGTGATTGTAAAATAAAAGTAATAGATTTTCATGCCGAAGCCACGGCCGAAAAATTGGCTATGGGTTATTATGTTGATGGAAGAGTATCCGCTGTTTTTGGAACCCATACTCACGTTCAAACTTCCGATGAACAAATTTTACCAAATGGCACGGGTTATATTACTGATGTAGGTATGACGGGTGCGATTTGTTCGGTGCTGGGAGTAAAAAAAGAATTGTCGATACGCCGAATGAAAGACAAATTACCCACAAGATTTCAAAACGCCGATGGCCCATGCAAGATGGAGTGCGCGATATTTGACATAGATGATTCAACAGGAAAAACGTTAGCGGTGGAAAGATTGAGAATTCTTTAAGTAAAGTATTTAAAACAATTGCATATATAATATAAATGATGTAAAATGTGTCATATAGAGTTAGAATTCTAAAATAATTCTCATATTTGAGGAGTTGTGTTCAATTGATAAATGGATTAAATTTAAAAAAGGCCTTTATTTCAGGAGCAAACAATATTATAAAAAGTAAAAAATTTGTTAATGAGCTTAATATTTTTCCTGTTCCGGACGGAGACACAGGAACAAATATGTCTATGACCATATCTTCGGGCGTGGAAGCACTCAGTAAATTGAATGATGATGTAACAACCGGTGAAGTTATTCAAGCGTTTGTGCCTGCCCTTTTAAGAGGCGCAAGAGGAAATTCCGGGGTAATACTTTCGATATTGTTTCGTGGCTTTACTCAGCTTTTTTCAAGTTCAAAAACTTTGACAGGAAGCGATTTAGCCGAGGCTTTGGATGTTGGAGTTAAAGCTGCGTATTCTTCCGTTACAAAACCTACCGAAGGCACTATACTAACTGTAGCGAGAGTGGCTTGCGAACGCGCCAAAGAAGCAGCCAAAATCAATAATGATGCTGTTTTTGTTTGGGAAAAAGCTTGTGCTGGAGCAAAAGACGCTCTAAAACAGACTCCGGAACTTTTGCCTGTATTAAAAAAGGCAGGGGTAGTAGATGCCGGAGGAAAAGGCTTATGCTTGATTTTTGAAGGTATATTATCTTACATAAAGGACGAAATTTTTATCGAACCCGACGAAGAAATCACAGATATTGAAGAAGACGATGAATTTAGAAATGCCGCCGCAGAGTTTGACCAAGATATAAGATTTACTTATTGCACTGAGTTTATAGTTCAGAGAAATCGTTCGTGCAATTTGCGCCCTCTTAGGCTTAGAAATCGTTTGCAAAAAATCGGCGACTGTGTAGTCGTAGTTGATGATGAAGAAATAATCAAAGTTCACGTTCACACTGAAAATCCCGGAAAAGCTCTTGAAGAAGGTTTGCGTTATGGCCAATTTTTAACTGTTAAAGTCGAAAATATGAAGGAACAGCACAGAAAAGCAGCCGAAGCAAAGCAAGAAAAGCTTTCTAAATCAATCCAAAATTCAGAAGTCTTCGAAAGAAAAGACCCAGAAGAAGAAGTTGGATTTGTTGCCGTTGCAGCAGGGAACGGAGTAGTTTCTTTGTTCAAAGATTTAGGTTGCCAAAATGTAATAAGTGGTGGCCAGACGATGAATCCCAGCACGGATAAAATCGTTGAAGCAATACTTGCGACCCCTGCAAAAACTGTCTACGTTTTCCCAAATAACAAAAATATAATTATGTCTGCTCAGCAAGCAATATCCTTGGTTAAAGACAGAACAGTTGTAGTAGTCCCCACAAAAACAATTCCTCAAGGAATTGCCGCAATTCTTTCTTACAGTTTTGAAAACGATATGGAAAGTAATATCGATATAATGACAGCCGCTTTTTCAAAAGTAAAAACCGGTCAAATTACTTTCGCAGCCAGAGATTCGGAGTTCGGTGGATTTAAAATTAAGGAAAGAGATATTTTGGCTTTATCTGATGGTAAGCTGGTATTTACCGATAAAGATCCTGTTAAAGCTGTTACTAAACTTGCTAAGTCGCTTTCAAATAAAGATACTGAGTTTATAACTCTAATTTACGGCGAAAGCATCAGCCTTGAGCAAGCTGAGAAGGCCAAAGAAATGATTGAATCAGCTCTTAAAAATAAAATAGAAGTGACACTGGTTAACGGTGAACAACCGATCTATCATTTTGTTATTTCTGTTGAATAAATTATAAAATTGGAGGTGCCTTTATGGCATCTTTATTTAAAATTGATATACAAAAATTAAAAGGTGTAGGTCCCAAAACTGCTGAATATTTTCGGAAGCTTGGGGTCTGCACCGTTGGTGATTTAATAAAATTTTTTCCAAAAGGCTATGAAGATTGGACGACGCTTTCAAATATTGAAATGGCAAGAGGGCGAAAAGATAAATGTCTAAGGCTCCGAATTTTAATACCTGCAAAAGAGTTTTTTACTAAAAGTAAAAAGAATATGTACAAGCTAATTGCTACTGATGGAATTAACAATATTGAAATAACATTTTTTAATAATAAATATGTTGCTAAAAGTTTTCGAGTTAATTGCGAGTATATTTTCAGAGGAAACGTGGTTTTAAATTACGGAAAATACGAAATGATTTCGCCTAAATTCAAAGAAATAAATAGTTCGGAAAATCTTTATCCTATCTATCATCAAACTGCTGGGCTTACTTCTGCCAAAATTTTTTCTTGTATCAAAAATGCTTTTGAAATGATGCCAAAAACTATAAATGAAACATTACCGGATTGGGTTATTGAGGAGAATTATCTTTATCCGCTTGATTTTGCTCTTAAAAAAATCCATTTCCCAAAAGATAAAGATGAGTTATATGAGGCAAGAAAGAGGATAATCTTTGAGGAATTTTTTGTTTATCAGTTGGGAGTAAAGTTGTTAAAAAAACAATCAAGAGTAAAAACCGATATAATTGTAAAAGAAAACCATAGCTCCGAATTTTCATCTTTTTTACCATTTGAGATGACTCATGCTCAAAAAACAGCTGTTGAAGAGTGCATGAATGATATTCTGGAAAACAAATTTTCCATGAATAGATTGCTTCAAGGAGACGTTGGATCTGGAAAAACTGCAGTTGCGGCATCGCTTGCATATACGATTGCAAAAAACGGATATCAGGTCGCGATTATGGCCCCTACTGAACTTTTAGCGGTTCAGCATTTTAATACGTTTAAAAAATTTTTTGAAAATACAAATTTAAAAATAGTTTCGCTTTATGGTTCAATGAAAAATAAAGAAAAAGCCCAGGCTAACAGCGAGATTTTGTCCGGTGAAGCAAATATAGTAATAGGAACCCATTGTTTAATTTCAGAAAAAGTATTATTCAAAAATTTAGGCCTGATAATAACCGACGAGCAACACAGGTTTGGAGTAAATCAACGAGCAGCGCTTGTAAACAAAGGAACGGCTCCGCATGTGCTTGTTATGTCGGCCACACCAATACCCCGAAGCTTAGCGTTGATTTTATATGGCGATCTTGATATTTCTGTCTTAAATGAAACCTTACCCGGAAGACAAAAAATAGATACCTTTTTTGTGGACAGTTCCAAACGCTCAAGATTATGGAATTTTTTGAAAAATATAATAAACCAAGGCGGCCAAGGCTATGTTGTATGCGCAAGTATCGAAGATACTCAGGAAAATCTCCTTGACGTGTATACTTATTACGAAAAAATGATAGACGAAGGTTTTGAAAAATCCTCCGTAAGTGTTTTGCATGGCAAGATGAAATCTTCTGAAAAAGACGAAATTATGAAAAATTTTATAGATGGTAAAATTAAAATTTTGATTTCCACAACAGTAATTGAGGTCGGTATAGACGTTCCTAACGCTCAAATTATAATAATAGAAAACGCAGAAAGATTTGGATTATCGCAACTTCACCAGCTCAGAGGTAGGGTAGGAAGAAGCAGCTTGAAATCTTATTGCGTCTTAGTTTCCGATTCAAAAAGCAAAGATTCCATGCGCAGATTCTCCGCGATGGTGGATTCAAATAGCGGATTTTATTTGTCTGAAGAGGATTTGAAATTACGTGGCCCCGGAGATTTTTTTGGAGTGAATCAGCATGGCGTTCCGAATATAAAAATTCCTACTGATTATAACGACCTTCCGACAGTGAAAAACGCTCAAAATGCAGCTTTGAAATTTTTGTCTTGTGATGAAATTTCAAATTATAAATTTCTAAATTACAGGATCTCAAAAACGTTTAAAAAATTTGAAGATGAAGATAATAGTGGAATAACTTTTTAAAAGGTGATGATTTATGTATTCAATAGGATTGGACATGGTTGAAATATCCCGAATAGAAAAATCCATGCAAAGACCCAATTTTTTGAATTATATTTTGGGCGAAAAAGAATTTGAAGAGTTAAAATTAAGAAATTTTCCTTTCCAAAGTGTAGCTGCTAATTTTGCAGCAAAAGAAGCCTTTGCGAAATCCATAGGTCTGGGGTTTAAGGGATTTAAAATAAAAGAAGTAGAAGTACTTAGAGAATCTTCAGGAAAACCTATTTTTTATTTTACAGGAAATGCAAAAAAAATAGTCGAAGAAAACAATTATGATTTTTCTGTAAGTCTTACGCATACTTCAAATTTAGCCTCTGCAGTCGTAATATGCTTTAAAAAAAATTAAGGAGAGATTAGACATGCAAGAATACGATTATTTAAATATAATAAATTTTGATATGGTGAAAAATATTCTGCCAAAGCGTCTTCCGGATTCCAATAAAGGAACTTTCGGAAGGCTGCTTTGCATTTGTGGGAGTAAAAATATGCCCGGGGCTGCTTTTTACTGTATCGCTGCCGCTTCCAGATGCGGTGTCGGGCTTATACAATCGGTTATACCCGAGGATATTTATTCTATTACTGCTTCCAAAATATCCGAATCACTTTTCTATCCTATATGTAATGATTTTGAAAAAGCTTGGGATACAATTAATTCTTTGCTTCCTCGTGCCACGGCGGTACTTGTTGGTTGCGGAATGGGTTGGAATAAATTCACTCAAAAAATAGTGTACAAGCTTTTGAAAGAAAGCAACGTCCCTCTCGTTATAGATGCCGATGGAATAAATGTTATATCCGAAAACATAGATATATTAAAAGAAGCAAAATCTGATGTTATTTTAACTCCTCACATTAAAGAAATGTCGCGTTTATTAGGTGAAAGCACAGATTATGTCTCAAAAAATAAATTCGAAATTGCTAAAAATTTTTCTAAAAAATATAATTTAACTCTGGTTTTAAAGGATAGTAAAACAGTAATTTCGGATGTTAATGGTCATATATATTTAAATTCAACAGGAAACGAATCCATGGCCAAAGGAGGTTCAGGAGACGTTCTTGCGGGAATAATAGGAAGTTTAGCGGCACAAGGAGTTTCTGCTTTAAATTCAGCAATAATTTCTGTTTTCATCCACGGAAGGAGCGGGGATATATGTAAAGAAAAACTTTCTTCTTTTTCGGTTATTCCAACAGATATAGTAAACAACTTATCAGAAGTTTTTTTAGAGCTTGATGGAAAGGTGATTCAGTGAAAAATTTTATTTGTATAATAGTATGCGGTATATTGATTATTTCCTTAAATGGTTGCAAAAAAAATGTCTTGGATTCCAGCCCGGAAATATCAACCGAAATGGACGGAATTGTAAGCATACATTGTAAAGACGAAAAATATAAAGGTAAAATAATTCACAAACCCGAAGGACTAACCACAATTGTCCTTGAAGAGCCTCAGAATTTGAAAGGAATGACATATTCTTTTAGCGGAGGAAAATATGAAATCTCAATGCAAGGGCTCTCAGGCGAATTTACAGCCAGTCCTTTTTCAAAAAATTCGCCTATTTTTTGTATAGATAAATTATTGAATTCTTTGAAAGAACCCCAAAATATTAAAAAGGTCGACAAGAATCATATGAAAATTAATTGTGATGGCACAGAATATGATCTACATATGGATTCTTCTGGAAAAATTCAATCAATTGCAGCTCCTTCTCTTGAATTAGAGATTAGTTTACAAGCGTAATGAACAGTTTTTTGAAAAAATATACAATAAATTATGCAAAAAATCAAAGATGGTGAGAATCGAAAAAAAGTTTAAAAAAAGTGTTGACAATAATAAAAGGGATATGGTATTATAAAAAAGCGCTCGAGAGAGAAGAAAAAAGAGAGA
>CAKUUD010000004.1 GCA_934692675.1 uncultured Eubacteriales bacterium
TCTCTCTTTTTTCTTCTCTCTCGAGCGCTTTTTTATAATACCATATCCCTTTTATTATTGTCAACACTTTTTTTAAAAAAAATTTAGCTTTATCGTTTTCTATAATTTTTGTCATTTGGAGCCGACAAAATAAGCAATTTTATCTTAAAATATTCCCGATTTAGCTAGGCTAGTCGCCATTTAACGCTCCTTGAGTGTTTTATCTCAGTGCTTGTTGTGCAAAAGATATAAAACATTATCTCTTTATTTTATTTTTATAAACACAATAAATATTTATAACTTTGTCATTACAAAATCCAATAAAAAAAGGAACCGCTAAAAGGTTCCTTCTAATCTATAAATCGGAAATAAAATCGATAATTTTATTTGCGTCCACTTTGGTGCCTCCGGTGGCGATTTTCTTGTTTCCGCCGCCTTTGCCGCCAATTTTACCCATGAGCACGGAAAGCATCTCATTTGCCGCGAATTTGCCCACATTTTCGTCGTTAACCGCTAATATAACTTGATTTTTCTCTCCGGACACTATACATACAAAAATGCATTTTAATTTATCTGCCATCTTTATGATTTCATTTTGAAGTTTTTTGCAAGAGCTTTCAACTACTTGATATCCAATCTTGATTCCTGATTTTCCTGATACATATGAAACTTTGGATTCTTCAAGAGGATTTTCGGTAGATTTATTTTCAGATTTCTTAGAAATGTTTTTCTTTACTTTTTCTAAAATATCTTCAGATTTAACTTTTAAAACAGAAGCAATATTATTGATATCTTCTATCTTCTTTTGTACGTATTTTAAAGCTGCATCGCCTGTAATTGCTGTGATTCTCCTTAGGCCTTTACCGATACCTTCGGTGGATAAAATTATGAATAAACCTATATTTCCTGTTCTGCTTGTATGGGTACCACCGCAAAGTTCGCTGGAAACATCACCGTAGCTTACTATTCTTACGGTTTCGCCATACTTACTTTCAAATAGCGCCATGGCGCCTGATTTCATGGCTTCTTCCAAACTTTTAACTTCTATTTTGCGCGGAATATTATCGCGGATATAAGAATTTACAATGCTTTCTATTTTGCATATATCTTCGCCGGTTATAGCGTGGTCGTAGTTAAAGTCAAACCTCAGTTTATTATGTTCTACTTTAGAGCCCGCCTGGTGAAGATTTTTGCCATATATTTTTTGCAGAGCGCTTTGAAGTAAATGCACAGCTGTATGATTATTTTGAATATTTACTCTTTTTTCTTTGTCAATAGTCATATGAACTATATCATTTTCTTTTAGCGTTCCCTCTGTAACTATTCCACTGTGAACGTAAACATTATCTCCGGTTTTCTGTACATCTGTAATTTGAACGATGCAAGAATCAGTCTTTATTATACCCGTATCTGCGCATTGCCCTCCGGAAACTGCGTAAAATACAGTTTTATCAAATACTATTTTTACCTCATCATTCGAAGAAGCAGAATCGCACTGGTTATTATTTTTGAAAATTTTTAAAACACGGGAATCACATTCAAAATCTTCATAGCCCAAAAATCCAGTGGAATTAACTTCTGACAATTTATCAAAAATCAATTTCATATTATCGGCACTATTATTAGATGCACAATTTTTTGATTTTTCTTTGTGCTTTTCGATTCGTGAATTGTAATCTTTTTCGTCAACAGTCATCAAATTTTCTTCTGCGTACTGTTTAACGATATCAAAAGGCAAACCATAAGTGGTAACCAATTCAAAAGCTTCTTTACCGCTAATTTTTTTCTCTGTATCTTTAAGTTTTTCGAGCATACTTAGGCCTTTGGTTACGACCTTAGAAAATTGATTTTCTTCTTTTTTAAATTCAGATATTATATAATTTTTATTCTCCAAAAATTTAGGGAATATTTCTTTATATTTTTCTGTTATGAATTCAATAACTTCTGAAAAATTAAAATCCGAGATTTTATTTTTTGCGGTTATCATCATACAGCGTCTGATAAGCTTTCTGGGTATGTATCCTCTGCCTTCGTTTGACGGGCAAACATGTTCGGAAAGAATTAATGCCGCGGTACGCAAATGGTCGGTAAGAATTCTTAATTCAATCTCCGAAAGTGAATTTTCGGACGGAAGATTTTCGATTATTTTTTCTTTTATAGGGAATAACAAATCAGTTTGGTAAGCCGAATCATAGTCATTTAAAACCATTGCCAAACGTTCAAGACCTGCGCCGGTGTCAACGCTTGTGAATCCAAGTTTGCTGTATGAACCGTCAGCATTTTTGTTAAGTTGCATGAAAACGCCTGCATTCCAAATTTCGATATATCTTTTTTTAGTATCAAATTCTCCTCCGGGAGTATATTCTTCTCCTTCGCCTGTATCATAGAAAATTTCAGTGCAAGGACCGCATGGGCCTGTTTCGGCAGTAGGTCCCCAGAAATTATCTTCTTTTCCACAAGCAATTATATGACTTTCGGGCATGCCTGCCTTTTTCCAAAAATCATACGCTTCTTGATCGAGCGGTAATCCTAATTCTTTATCTCCTGCAAAAACAGTAACATAAAGTTTTTCTTTTGGTATTTCAAGACATTTGGTCAGAAATTCATAAGCCAAAGAAATCGCTTTTTCTTTAAAATAATCATTTATCGACCAGCTCCCGAGCATTTGAAAGCTTGTCAGATGATGCTTGTCCCCGATTGAATCAATGTCGATTGTTCTTATGCATGGCTGAACATCGCAAAGTCTTGGATATGGGGGCTTTTCAACACCTATAAAATAATTTTTCAAAGGTGCCATTCCTGAATTTATAAACAGCAAAGTAGGATCATTTTTCGGAACGATTGAAGAATCAACTATTTCCATGTGATCTTTTTCTTTAAAAAAAGCTATAAATTTATTTCTAATGTCTATGGATGAAATTTTATCCATAATATTTCCTCCTTAAAATAAGATACATATCATTATATTATACGAATTTAAAATATATAAATCAAGGAATATCCTCTACACAAAATACATATAAAATAAGAAAACTCCGCTTTTAAAAAGCGGAGCGATATACTAATTATTTCCACAACAGCCGGAGCAGGTAGATTCTTCCAAACCGGTTTCCATAGTTCTTGGAGGGAAGAATTCATTTGTAGGAAATTTAATTCTGCTGAACATATCACATGGGCTGTCAGTAGAAGTCACGCATTCTTTATTTGGAATACAGAAATCATATGCAGGAATTTTAAGTTGAACATTACGCTCAATTTGAATTATTGAAAATAATCCCAAAGTAACCGCAACAGTTTTTGCTACGTTGCTGCTCCTTACAAATTCACCGCCAAATTGCCTGCAAATAGCGTCAGGCACTCTGCACTGAGGTTGACACGTACATTCGCTGGGAGCGCAAATTTTTGCGGATAATGCTACGGGCTGCGCAACCTGAACCGTGGCTTTAGGAAGATTGCGGAAAAGAGAATTTGGAATTTCACTTATTCCCGAGCATCCCTCTGAGCTAAATGATTTTACGCTTCCTTCACTACCGTAAAGGACTGCTTTTTTATTAAAGACACACAATCCGGTGACATTTGCCGGGATTACGGACGGAGCAATAAAAGCTTCAAGCGCAACTTCAAAAAAATAAGTTATATCTATGGAGTAGTATCCTCTTCTAAAAGGGATAGGTTCCAAATCAACATATGCCGTTAATACGTTTACATTCTTTACTCTTACACTATTTGCTTGATCAATGATGTTTTGATTAGTTTCGTTAAAATTTACTCTCAAATTTTCCAGGCAATCTTTATCAGCGCATGAATCGTATATTCTATAAGCATTTATGCAAACTGATTCTTTAAATTGATTATCCTGGCATGAGAATGTAGAAAAATTCTCTGTCATATAAAATTCCCCCTATAATATTAAGCGGGCACAATGCATATTCAGCATATATATGTTCCCGTATTGAAATTCTGATTTTCAATATATATTATGGGAGAGTTTTTATTTTTGTTACATTATTAAATTATTCTATTTTTAAGTGGGCGTAATTAGCCATCAATTTTTTAGAGCCTACTTTATCGAACAATATTTCGAGCAAGCTGTCTCCGTTCATGGGAAGAACAGACATAACCGTTCCTTGACCGAATGTTTTATGAACTACTGTCAATCCCGGTTTAAACTTTTGAGATTTCTCTGCGTCTCCTCCTCCGGCGACTTGGCCGAAATGATGAGCAGCGATAAGAGATTGATTACGGATTTCCTGAGCGGATTTAGGTCTATCCTCTTCGTTATCCAATTTTTTCCAATCTCTAGACTTGGTTCTATCTAAAAGTTCTTGGGGCATTTCGCTTAAAAATCTCGAAGATTTGTTGTGAGAAGTACTACCGAAGATCATGCGGCTGTCCGAATTCAGTATATAAAGTCTTTCTTTGGAACGAGTAATACCAACGTAAGCAAGTCTGCGCTCTTCTTCTACTTCTACCTCGCTTGAAAGTGATTGCATACCCGGGAAAATTCCTTCTTCGAATCCCGGAATAAATACTGTCGGGAATTCCAAGCCCTTGGACGAGTGAAGAGTCATCATAACTATGGAGTCTGAATTTTCGTCATAATTATCTATATCAGTGAGCAACGATACTTCTTCCAAAAATCCTGACAAATCGCCGTCTGGATTTTCTTCTTCATATTTTTTTATGTTGCTTAAAAGTTCCTTTACATTTTCTATCCTGGACTCTCCTGCATCTTTATCAGTTTTCAAATAATCAATATACCCCGTTTTTTCAAGCATTATATCATAAAGTTCATGAAGAGCAACCGAGGGGTCTTTGCTGATGTTCACCAATTCGTCAATTAAATCTGAAAAAGCTTTTAATTTGGATGAAACTCTTTGAAGTTGCTCATATTCTCCGGAATTTCGTATTACGTCCAAAAGGTCTTTCCCGGTTTCATTTGCTATTTCGGTAGCCTGGGTAATTGTGCGTTCCCCGATTGATCTTCTGGGCTGATTTATAATCCTTTTTAACCTTACTTCGTCTTTAGGGTTATTTATAACGCTAAAATATGCAATCATATCGCGAATTTCTTTTCGTTCGTAAAAACGGAATCCGCCTAAAATACGATAAGGAATTCCAGATTTAATAAATACCTTTTCCATAACGTTTGACTGAGAGTTCATCCTATACAGGACGGCTATGTCGGAATATTTACTTCCTCTGGCGACCAAATCTTGAATCGCTTCAGAAATATAATTAGCCTCATCGTGCTCACTATATGCAGTGTGAACCTTTATCTTTTCACCCTGTTCGTTATCAGTCCAGAGAGTTTTTTCCTTGCGGTTATGATTATGCTTTATAACAGAATTTGCGGCACTTATAATGTTTTGAGTGGACCTGTAATTTTGTTCCAGACGTATAGTTTTTGCGCCTGGGAAATGTCTCTCAAAATCTAGAATATTTTCTATCGTGGCTCCTCTAAACTTATAAATGCTCTGGTCGTCGTCGCCGACAACACATAAATTGCTGTATTTTTTAGCCAAATCACGAATCAAAACGTACTGCGTATAGTTGGTATCCTGATACTCATCAACTAAAATATATTTGAATTTTTCTTGATAACTTTCTAGCACTGCAGGATTATTCTTGAAAAGAATTACAGTGTTCATTATCAAATCGTCAAAATCCATTGCGTCCGATTCAATTAGCTTTTTCTGATAAAGCTCATATATCTCGGCAATTGCAACAAGTCTGTAATCTCCGGCGGATTTGCGTCTGAACTCTTGAAAATTAATGAGTTTATCTTTCGCTCCGGAAATTTCATTCCTTACATTTTTGTATGACACAATTTTATCATCGAGATTGAGAGTTTTTATGCACTCTTTTATCAATCTTTTGCTGTCGTCGTCATCGTATACAACAAAATGATTTGAATACCCTAATTTTTCAGCATGGGCACGCAAAATTCTTGAACACAATGAGTGAAACGTAGATGCATAAACATCTTTTCCAATATCTCCAAGCACATTTGATAAACGGTTCTTCAGTTCGCCCGCAGCTTTATTTGTAAAAGTAATCGCCAAGATATTCCATGGGCGAATCGGGTTGTGCCTAATTATATTTTTTACACTTTCGGCGCCTTCGCCATTTTTATAAGCATTTTCCAGACTTTCAACGATAGACTCATCTAAAAATTCCGGAACTTCCTCGGTGGTGTATGCGTCACCGTAATTAATCATGTTTACTATTCTGTTTACTATTGCAGTGGTTTTTCCGCTGCCTGCTCCCGCCAAAACCACTACCGGACCATTTACTGCAAATACAGCTTTTCGTTGATTTTCATTCATCTTGGAAAAACTGCGTTCAAGCAATTTCTTTTTTAAATCTTGAAATTTAGTAACAATACTTTTAGTCAATTCTTGCACCGCCATGTTCTAAAGCATATGATTGTTTTTTATTGCAAATTTTTCATAATTAGGTTTAAAATACATCATTTAAGCTTATTTATTTTTTATATTATAATTAATATTTTACCTCATTTTTTTCGAAAAATCAAATCAAAAATATTTACACAAAAAAATCTCGGAACTACGTAGGTTCCAAGATTCATATAAGCTTAATTTTCGGCGGATTTTATTCTTTCAAGAGATGAAATTTCATATTTTTTTAGTTCCATTGATTTATCCGCATTATCGGGAAGGACTCTCGCTGTGTTTGAAATAATATTAGCGGAAATAACGCTGCCCAAACCGTCGGGGGTTTTTACTTTCTCTCCTGGTTTTGGGATCTTATCAATAGATTCATGATAAAAATCTTGTTCGTATTTCAAACAGCACATCAGTCTGCCACACGTACCGGAAAGCTTTGTTGGATTTAAAGAAAGCCCTTGGTCTTTTGCCATTTTTATTGAAACAGATTGAAAATTATTTAGAAATTTATCGCAGCAAAGCATTCTGCCGCATGGACCAAGGCCGCCAAGCATCTTTGCTTCATCCCTTATTCCGACCTGGCGCAGTTCTATTCTTAATTTAAATATGTATGCCAAATCTTTTACAAGACTCCTAAAATCGACACGAGATTCAGCCACAAAATAAAATATAATCTTGCTTCTGTCAAACATATACTCTGCTTCTATGAGCTTCATTTTGAGTTTATGTTCTTTAATTTTTTCGTGGCAAATTTTAAGCGCCTTTTTTTCTTCCTCTTTCTTTTCGGCCAGAGATTTTAAATCTTCAGCGGTTGCCTTTCTAATAATTTTTTCAGAAGGATTAACAACATTCTGGTCACTTTTAGTTTCTTTTACGTATATGACCTTGCCGCACTCTATTCCTCTTTTAGTTTCGGCAACTATAATATCACCGACACTACAAATTTCATTTTTATAGATTAGGTAATGGATTTTTCCAACCTCTTTAAACCTAACCCCTAAAACTTTGCACATACATATTCCCCTTACTTTTTACATTTCCGCGCATAAATAACAAAGCAATAAATTAAAATTTATGTTTTTAGGTATGAGTGACGCAACATAGTTTAATTTATCCAGCATGTTTATAAATTTACTCCCTGAGATGTCATGTTTTTTTTCATAATATTTAATCAACAAATTATGCAAAACATGTTCAATAAACTTTTTAAATAGTATTCTATCATTTGGAATTTTTGAAGTCATTAAAACCATTTCATACTTATCTTCGGCCAAAATTGCGTCCGCGAACTTAGATGACAACTCTTCATATTCAAAAACATCATTTTTAAAATCAGCCATTCTGTAAATTTGACACCGTGATCTAACAGTCGCTAGGAGCGACGATGCAGAACGACACAAAATTATAAACACAACACTTTTAGGAGGCTCTTCGAGTATTTTTATAAAAGCATTTTGAGACTGAGCGGTCATTAGGTCGCCGTTTTGGATTATATAAAATTTATAACCGCCTTCATTTGATTTAATATACGCGTCTTCTCGAATTTTTCTTATTTTTTCTACTTTTATTGACGAGGAACCTTTTTCGGGCGCTATTACTTTTACATCTGTATGAGAATCGCTTAAAACTTTCAAACAGCCCGGACATTTTCCGCATGGCTTTTGCGACTCTGAAGTGCAAAACGCACGCAAAGTGATTTCTTTAATAAATTTCATAGTATCCTCAATACTTTTGCATTCAAAAATAAGAGCGTGAGGAATCAAATGATTTTCAGATAGTGATAATAATTCTTCTAAATTGTTTTCTTCCAATGTATTACACCTTTTCAAATCTGTCTACGTTAAGAACAAAAATAATGGCTCCACCGCTTGTAACTTGGTACAGAGGCGTATTTACAGCGTCGGAAAATCCCGTGGCATCTGACATTAAGCTGTCTCGTTTGCTACTGTATTTGGATATAATATCAATAACTTTATTGGTTTTATTATCTTCCACACCTATGATAAGCGTTGTGTTTCCAGATTTTAAAAATCCACCCGTAGAAGCCATTTTTGTAACTTGAAAATGTTCCTCGGTAAGAGCGTCCATTACTACCGATGCATCATCTTTGCTCATGATAGCCATTACTAATTTCATAAAAACACTTCCTTAAAAAGTTTATAAGTTTGATTAGATTATTTTACCACAGATATTTCCGAAATGCCATATGATTTCAGAGCGTATAATTCTTCATCGCCAATTTTTTCCCCGGGCATAACGACAGGAACACCGGGAGGACATGGGCAAACTATATCTGAGGCGATTTTATTTTTGCAATCTTTTAAAGATTTAGAAACAGATTTTGCCATCAACGCCTCGCGAGGGGTAAGCACTACTTCCGGCAATCTTTCTCCTATAGGGCAAATATTATTGACTTTTTTATCGTGAACTTCTACAGAAAAAATTGCATTATATAGCCTTTCAAAATCCAAATCGTCATTAAAAGGAGTGGCGATTAAAACAACATAATTTTCATCACACATTTCGGGTTCAATATCGTGATTATAAAGATACTTACGAAATTCATAGCCTGTATATCCGATATTAAACACGCCCAAAGTAATTCTTACGGGGTCTGAAATGCTATCATCAGGGATATAAATTCCTTTTTTTCTTGCGACGTCTTTGATTTTCTTGACTCGAAATTCCAAATCTTCAAAACTTATTTTTCCGAATTCTTCGAGCCATATTCTGCATAAATCCATGGACGCCATCACAGGATACGATGGACTGGTAGAACCGAACATCAACATACTTTGCTTAACGTTATTTATAAATCTTTCATCGTTCACATGAAGCCACGCGCCACCGGTCAAAACAGGAAGAGTTTTGTGAGCGGAATCAGAAGACATTGCACAGCCTTGAAAAATAGGATGCAAATTATTTTTTAAAAACATTAAATGAGATCCATGAGCGTTATCAACCATCACAGGGATATTATATTTTTTGCAATCAGACGATATTTTTTTAATATTTTGCAAAATACCGTGATAACTCGGGCTGGTAAGATATAATCCTTTTGCGGATGGGTTATCCGATAATTTTTTTTCAAAATCTTTAAAGTCTATGCTTTCAGGGAGCATGGATTCGTTGTTTATATTTCTTTTCATCCACACAGGTTTTAAATCTAAAAGCGCCATGGTTGATATCGCCGACCTATGAATTACCCTGTCGCACAAAATCACGTCTCCAGGGTTCGAAGAAACCAATTTAAACATGGTTTGTATGCAAAGAGTATTTCCTCCTGAAGAAAAGGCTGAATAGGCAGTCGAGTATAGTTTGCTCAAATTTTTTTCGGCTTCTCTTATTATACCACTAGCTTCGTATAAGCTGTCAGTTTGCGGCAATTCGGTCAAATCTAAGTTATATAACTTGCTTAATTCCGGGATTTTGCATTTATGCCCGGGAGTATGAAAAGAAGATCTGCTTAATTTACTATACGCACACAAAGATTCATATAAATTTTTTTTCACAATTTTTCTCCTGTAAAATGAATATCTAATTTAGTAAATGAAATAATAAAATCAAAAGGAAGTGATTAACTTATGAACTTAAGCAAAAAAGAATACTCCGAAATGACCGGAAAAAGATGCCCCGCCAGCCCAATATGGAAAGATTTATTCTTAGCATTTGTTTCGGGTGGGCTTATTTGCACTTTGGGGCAAGCTCTTTGCCAGTGTTATATGACATATTTCAGCCTTGACAAGAAAACCGCTAATGCATGGGTATCGATAACTCTTATAGCGCTAAGCTCTTTGCTTACTGCGCTAAATTGGTACGGAAAAATAGCAAAATATGCCGGTGCCGGTACAATCGTGCCTATAACGGGTTTTTCAAATTCAATTACTGCTCCTGCGATAGAATTTAAAAGCGAAGGACAAGTTTTTGGAATCGGAGCAAAAATGTTCATAATGGCCGGACCGGTTATAGTATACGGAACGATTGCATCAATGGTATACGGAGCTATAGTTTGGATTTTTCACCTTTATTAGCCTCTTTGGCGCATGACCTCGTACATTAAAATTCCTGCAGCAACAGAGGCATTGAGAGAATTTATTTTCCCTTTCATGGGCAAAGATAAAATAAAATCGCATTTATCTCTTACGAGTTTGCTTATGCCCTTACCTTCGGATCCTATAACCAAAGCCACTGAGCCTTTTAAATCTTGTGAAGTATAATTTTCTCCGTCCATATCTGCTCCATAAATCCACAGGCCCTTGGATTTTAGATATTCAATTGTTGAAGGTATATTGCTTACTCTTGCGATATTTACGTACTCCAAAGCGCCCGCAGAAGACTTATCTACAGATTCGGTAAGTCCTGCGGCTCTTCTTTTTGGAATAATAATTCCGTGAGCACCCGCACATTCTGCTGTCCTGATTATAGCTCCCAAGTTATGAGGGTCTTCGATGCAATCGGCTATAATTACAAACGGCGGCTCATTTTTTGATTCGGCATAATTTAAAATTTCTTCAACCGTACAGCATTCTTTCGCTCCAACAAAAGCAACCACGCCCTGATGAGATTTCCCGCCGGAAATTAAATCCAGGGCTTTCCTGCTCATTTGTTTTAAAATTATTTTACGTTCTTTGGCTTTGGAAATAATAGCCTTTAATGAGCCTGTAGCTTCATTTGAGGGCAAGCAAGCGATAGAATCTATTACTCTTCCTGATTTCAAAGCCTCCAGAACTGCATTTCTCCCAATTATGTAATTTCCGTTGTTTTCTACTTTATCACGCAAGTTTTTACATCTCCTAATTAATTTTATTTAAATATTTTTTCATTCCCAACAAGGTTTCAGCGCTCAAAACGTGTTCCATTTTGCAAGCATCTATTTCTGCCGTGCGTTCATTCACGCCAAGAACTTTATTTATGAATTTACTGAGTATTTTATGTTTTTTATATACTTCTTCAGCAGCTAAAACTCCCTTTTCGGTAAGAGTTATTTTACCGTATTTTTCTTGAATTACCAATTCCTCAGAGCGCAGTATTCCGATAGCTTTAGTGACGCTGGGTTTAGAAATTTTAAGTTCGCGCGAAATATCCGTAATTCCTACCCCGCTGTCACCCTGCTGCAAAATATATATAATTTCTAAATAGTCTTCCAAAGAGGCTGTCAGGCAAAACATACCATCCCTCACTTTTTTAATTTTTTACAATTGTCTGAAAACGGACAATTTTTACATCCGCTGCAACAAGATTTACCTTTTTTCTTTGATTTATAAATCTTGATTACTGCAAATGTGATTGTCAAAAGCAGTATTGCAAGAACGATTATATCTGTTATATTCATTTTAACTCCTTATTTTTTAAATTTTTATACATTTGAAAACCAAACTCAAAATCTGGAACGTAAGTGCTGAGAACAAATATGCGATAAATAATTGATATACGATAAAAATGATTGTTAATTTGAAATTTTTAAGCTCTTTATTTATTGCAGAAATTGCCGCAACACACGGGGTATACAGAAGCGCAAAAACCATGAATGCAATAGCGCTACAAATTGGAAATACTTCTTTTAATATTCCGCTGAGTTCAGCCAAATTTTCTGCTCCATAAAGCACGGAAAATGTACTGACTATTGATTCTTTAGCCATTACTCCGGTAAGAAGAGCTACTCCTGATTTCCAATCTCCAAAACCGCAAAGCGAAAAAATCGGTGCAATCGCGCCACCTATTGACGCCAAGATACTTTTGGAATTATCGCTAACCAAATTAAGCCTAAAATCAAACGACTGCAAGAACCAAACTACAACTGTGGCTATTAATATAACTGTCCCTGCGCGTTCTACAAAATCTTTCGTTCGATCCCAAACGCTAAGCCAAACATTTTTAGCGGAAGGCAATTTATATTCCGGCATTTCCATTATGAACGGTGACTGTTCACCTTTGAAAAGATTATCCTTGAACAAAAGCGCTGTAAATATTGCTGTGAAAATTCCCAAAAGATATAGCGAAAAAATAGCTATAGTTTGATGTTCCGGGAAAAACGCAGACGCAAAAAGCAGATATACCGGCAATTTGGCGCTGCAGGACATGAATGGAATTAAAAAAATGGTTAAGTTTTTGTCTTTTTTGCTTTCCAATATTTTTGTGCCCATAACTGCAGGGACACTGCACCCGAAACCCATAATCAAAGGAACGAATGCCTTGCCTGAAAGCCCTATTCTTCTGAATGGCTTATCCATTATGAAAGCGGCTCTTGCCATGTATCCGCAGTCTTCCAAAATAGAAAGCAAGAAAAATAAAAGTATTACCTGCGGCAAAAAAGAAATAACTGATCCTACGCCGTCTATCACTGCGTCCACAATTAAACTTTTGCACCAGGCGGAAGCACCGAAATATTCCAAAATGTTTTGAACCAACATATGAATATTTCCATTTACGAATTTTTCACAAAGATATTTAAGCGAAGTTCCGAATGGCCCGAAAGTTATATAAAAAATTGAAAGAATAAAAATCAAAAAACATGGAATAGAAGTATATTTTCCTGTTAAAATTTTATCAACTTTATCAGAAAAAGACAGCTTTTGGGAACTACCAAGATTTTTAACAACGCGAGCACAAAGTCCACATGTATATTTATATCTCTCGTCAGGAATTATAATATCTTGCTCTTTATCATAGAGAACGCTTATATAACCGCGAATCTTACTTATTTTATCCAGATCCTTGTCTGAAATTCCAAGCTCTTTAATCACGTAAGGGTCATTTTCAAAAACTTTAACAATATTGAATCTGTTATGTACCTTAAATTCCGAATCCTTATTGATAATCAAATCCATTTTTGAAAATGCTTTTTCAATTTCAGGAGAGTAAATATCCAATTTTCTTCGAAGTCTGCTTCTATCTCGGGACATTGAAGAAATTTTAGATATAAGCATGTCTATTCCCTGATTTTTACCCGCAGAAATAGGAACAACCACTACTCCGAGCTCTTTTTCAAGCATTTTATAATCTATAATTTTTCCTTTGCTAAGGAGCAAGTCAGTCATATTAAGCGCCAAAATCATCCTGCAATCAAGCTCTAGGAGCTGAGTTGTTAGGTAAAGGCCTCGTTCGAGGTTCGTTGCATCAATTATATTTACAATCAAATCAGGAGATTCTTTGAATAAATATTCTCTTGTAACAATTTCTTCCGGAGAATAGGGTGAAAGCGAGTAAATACCCGGTAAATCGACTATGTCGATTTTCTTTTCGATATTTTTAATTGTACCCTCTTTGCGTTCCACGGTTACCCCGGGCCAGTTTCCCACATACTGATAACTTCCTGTTAAATTATTAAATAGAGTAGTTTTTCCACTATTGGGATTTCCTATTAATGCTACTGTAAAGTCTTTTTTGCCGGAATCGCTGGCAGGGAAATTTAGAAAAGGAACTATTTTTTTGTCTTCTGTATGAGCTTTATACTTTAAAGAATCTTTCAAATATTTTTCGGCATCACTTTCGCTGTCAAATAATTGTATGGCTTCGGCTTCCGATTTTCTGATGCTAAGATCATACCCATGGATATTAATTTGAATTGGGTCACCCAGCGGGGCATATTTCACCACTTTTACAAGAGTACCGGGAGTAATTCCCATATCAATCATGCGCCTTCTTAGGGTGCCACTGCTGCCGATTTTTTTAATCACAGCCTTTTTATTGACAGGTAATTCACTAAGATTCATTTTTTTACACCACCTGATTTTTCCAAAACGAGTCATATTTTACTTCTTAATATAAATATATATTGTTATATTTTTAATTATAATATATTTTTTGAAAAAAGTAAACCCAGGCTAACTTTTTTGAAAATATTTACAGATTAAAATCTATCCAGTGAATAAAAATCCAGAAAACTGATAATTATTTATATACATATAAAAAACCAAAAGGAACGTGAAAGCTTTGAAAAATTTTTTAAAAAAAATTGAAACAAAAAGAAAAAAACTTGTGGAAGAAAGATTGATTCTCAAAAAGAAAAACGAACTCATAGACGAAATAAAAGATGTGTGCATGGAAATTGAAGAAACAAACATGTGGTTCCAAATGGAAAAAGACAGCGATTTAATAGAAGCGTGCATACACCGAAGAGAATTTTTGTATGCACGATATCGGTATTTAATAAACCAGATAAAATTGGATAAGATATCCTAAAAGCGAGGATTGAAAAATGAATAATAATTTACTTATTTTAACAGCATTATCTATCTTAGTATTTTTATTTATCATTCATTTGATAATAAAAAGCCCAAGGCCTATTCTAAAAGCTTTGGGCTCGCCGATAAGCGGTATTCTGGGGCTTGGATTTCTAAATTTTATAAATAATTTTACAGGACTTAGCGTGCCGCTCAATTTAATGAGTATCACGACGGCTTCTGTTTTAGGGATCCCCGGAGTAGGGCTTATGACAATTTTAAATTCTATGTTTTCGTAAAATATTCACCCGGTACATAGCTAAATCTTAGTCTTTTATATTCTTTATTCTATTTAAATCTCCGCTGCATAAAGAATCCATATTTTTAAAGATTTTTTCGGCGTCCCAATCCCACCATTTAAGATTTAATAGATATTCAGTCAGCTCTTTGTCGAATCGAGGTCTAATTTTTCGGCATGGGTTACCGCCCACAATGCAATAAGGAGGGACATCTTTTGAAACTAGGGAATTCGCTCCGATGATTGCTCCGTCACCAATATGAACACCCGGCAGAACGGTAACATTTTGACCTATCCACACGTCGTTCCCAACTACTGTATCTCCTTTAAGAGGTAAATCTTCAAGAGATGGAGTGAATTTTTCCCATCCGCCACCCATAATGTTAAACGGATACGTCGTGACACTGTTCATTCTATGGTTCGCCCCATTCATTATGAATTCAATTCCTCTAGCAATGGCGCAAAATTTCCCTATGATGAGTTTATCTCCCAAAAATTCATAATGATGAGTAACATGCTCTTCGAATTTTTCAGCACCACTTACGTCGTCGTAATAAGTGTAATCTCCTACGATGATATTCGGGCGGGTAATTACATTTTTTATATAAACTATTTGTTTTATATTTTCATTCGGGTAGATACTGTTCGGATTGGGTCCTGTCATGAATCAGTCTCCTTTTTATCATCAATGATTTATTTAAGAAATGGGCAAGCCGTATTGAGGCTGCCCATAATTTTTATATTATTGTTCGCTCGGAAGTGGCTTCATAGTCGGGAAAAGAAGTACATCACGTATAGAGGGGCTATCGGTAAGGAGCATAACCAGACGGTCAATTCCTATTCCCAAGCCACCTGTAGGAGGCATACCGTGTTCAAGAGCAGTTACGAAATCTTCGTCAATTATATTAGCTTCGTCATCGCCTGCATCTCTTAATTCCATTTGATGTTTGAATCTTTCACGCTGATCTATTGGGTCATTCAGCTCCGAATATGCATTTGCAAGTTCGCGCTGAGTGACAAAAAATTCAAATCTCTCAACAAGATATGGCGCATCCGGTTTTCTTTTTGTAAGAGGAGAAACTTCTACAGGATAATCGCAAATGAAGGTTGGTTGAACTAATTTATCCTCTACTTTTTCTTCAAAAGCTCTATTTAAAATATCTCCCCAAGTATCGGTGGATTTATACTCTATGCCTAAAGATTTTGCAACTTCGATTGATTTATCTAGATCTCCTCTGAATTCCAAGAAGTCAATTCCAGTGTATTTTTTTACCGCTTCAAGCATGGTAAGGCGTTCAAAAGGCTTGGAGAGATCTATTTCTACCCCTTGGTATTCTATAACTTCTGTGCCGTTTGCTGCCATGGAACAACTTCTGATTAATTCTTCGGTTAAATCCATCATTTTTTTATAATCAGAGTATGCTTCGTATATTTCTATTGTAGTAAACTCAGGGTTATGGCGTGTGGACATACCTTCGTTTCTGAAAAGACGCCCCATCTCGTAAACTCTGTTCATGCCGCCAACTATCAAGCGTTTTAAATATAGTTCGGGAGCGATTCTTAAATACAAATCCATGTCCAAAGTATTATGATGAGTGATAAACGGCTTTGCAGCAGCTCCACCCGCTATAACATTTAGGATAGGGGTTTCAACTTCTGTAAAATCTTTATCATCAAGATAATTTCTAATCGCTTTTATAATTTTGCTTCTTTTTACAAAAGTTTGTTTAATTTCGGGTGAAGAAATCAAATCCAGGTATCTTTGACGATAACGAGTATCGGTATCTTTTAATCCGTGGAATTTCTCGGGTAATGGTAAAAACGATTTTGAAAGGAGCGTAATTTCTTTGGTGTGAATTGAAATTTCTCCTCTTCTGGTTTTAAACACATACCCTTTCAATCCGACGATATCGCCTATATCCCAGAGAGCCATTTCCTTATATTTTTCTTCGCCAATATCATCTATCTTGAGATAAATTTGAATTTTTCCTTCACCATCAAGTATATCCATAAAAGAAGCTTTACCCATATCACGTCTGCTGACTATTCTTCCTGCGATCGAGACATCTTTGCCGTCGAAATTTTCAAAATCGGCTTTTATTTCCGCGGAATCACTTGTGCAGTCGTATGAAGTTATTTCAAACGGGTTTTTGCCTTCTTCTTTTAGTTTTTCAAATTTATTATATCTTATTTTAATTAAATCGTTTTCTTCCTGCGAAGATAAAGCTTCGCTAATTTCAGATTCTGTCTTATTGCTCATCAAAATCAATCCTCACTTTTATTTATATATCTCCACTATTTTATACGCACATTCTCCGCCCGGAGTTAAAAATCTAACGGTTTCTCCTTCTCTGTGACCAAGCAACGCTGCACCTACCGGAGATTCATCGGAAATTCTTCCTTCTCTTGGGTCAGCTTCGCTAGAACCTACGATTCTATAATCTACAACTTCGTCGAAATTTATATCATGGACTTTAACTTTGGAGCCGACATGAATTATGTCTGTGCTGAGCTCATGTTCGTTTATGAGTTTTACATTTTTTAGCATAGCTTCTATTTCAAGAATTCTGGCTTCCATAATTGCTTGTTCGTTTTTGGCTTCGTCATATTCGCTGTTTTCGGATAAATCGCCAAAAGAAAGTGCAACTTTTATTTTTTCGGCTACTTCTTTTCTTTTTACGGTTTTTAAATTTTCAAGTTCGCTTTCAAGATTTTTAAGACCCTCTTCTGTAAGAATAATCTGTTTAGACACTTTAAATCACTCCATATAAATTACTAATATTAAATCATATGCGTTCCCTCCGGAGGCATTCATTCCGGAGGGAATATTTAAATACATTCATTAAACTATATTTTAACAAATAAATTATATGAAATAAAAGATATAAATGTCAAGCTCCGGGATAAAATTAATACCAGGTTTAAGATTCCGGAAGCTTGCAAAGATCCAAATTTCCGGAACATGAATACACTCTGGGGACTTTTCCGACAATTACAGTTTCGGATACCAAAATTTCATCATCGGATTCGCTCGTACAAGTGCTGCCGGGGATTGTAATACATATCTTGGTGTGAATATTTACGTATATTTGGTGAATTGTTTGATTAATTCCGGCATTCGAAAACTTATTGTTAAAATTTGTAAAAACATTTCCTGCAATAGATATTTTCATAGGGACTTTTGGACCTTTTCCGTTTAAGATTTCAAAACCTGACAATGTTCCGAGAGATATCCAGAATGTTTTTTCTTTGAAGTTCACAATTTTATTCTGAATAAGGGAAGCTATGTGAGATTTTAAAAAATTAATTTTTTTCATGTCGGTATATATGGCGCTGATTTCATTTTTTTCATTTCTTTCCACTTTGGTAATTTGGGAGTAAATATCGCCTGAATTTTCCATATCCTCGACTACAGAGGAATTTATAAAATCGGACATAATATACTTTGCTTTGCCGGTAGCAACACTTTGCGCCACGGGAGTAAACTTACAATTCATACCTACTGTTATTCCTATTAAAATCGCCAACACAATCATAAATCTTAATTTTCTTTTACGGGATAAAATTTTATTCGACATAGTTTTACCTCCCATAAAAAGATTTTACTATTAATTTATCCAAATAAGATGTTTTATGTGATTTCTAGAAAATAATGTAATAAAAAAATCAAAATATATCCTTTCGTAACTAAAAAAAATTTGGGGAAAATATTATAAGAGCAATGAAATTGCTTGTTAATTTAATAATTAAAACGTAAAGGAGGATTTATTATGTGGAATAATTGTTGCGGAAGAAGGCACGAAGAACCAATGTGCAAAAAAATATGCAAAATGGTTAAGCTCATAACCCTTGGTGTGGTTTTGGGAAGCATAGCAGGAACTGTTGCGATGTATATAGTAAACAACAACAGATGGATACGTTTTAAATCCAGGCAACTCCTGAAAGATGCCCAAGATTTCACAAAGAACGTGGGCGATAAAATAATGCATCCTGATGATGAAGAATAATTAATTTAAGCAAGGAATTATTTCCTTGCTTTTTCTTTATTAATATCACTATATATTTGTTTTGTTTTTGTAAATTTATATTTATTTTGCAGAAATTTATTTTTTGCGGTTTTGTTGTCCTTTTTTATGCAAAAAACTCTCTGTTTTTTACGAAATATGTAATTAAACATTTTTAAGGAGGAAAATATGATAAACGCTAAAGATTCTTTTACAAAAAAGGAAACGGCTTTTTGTTATCACTACATCAAAACAAATAACGCACCAGAAGCGGCCAGGTTGGCAGGATACACCAAGAAGCCGATGGAAACCGCAATAAGGCTACTTTCCAATTCAAAAATTTCAAGAAAAATAGAAAAACTTTATTCCGAAAAGAAAATAACTTTAAAATACAAAGCCACAAGTGGGTACGAACGTTTGGCGTTTGGAAATATTGCCGACTCTATAAAATTATTGTTTTGCGAAAATATTTCTGCAAAAGATTTAGAAAAAATGGATTTATTCAACATAGCAGAAATCCGGAAACCGCGTGAAGGCGCTATGGAAATTAAATTTTTTGACAGGCTGAAAGCACTTGAAAAACTGGAAGAAATAGACGCCAACACCAAAGACGAAGGCTCTACCTTTTACAAAGCGCTTGAAAAAGGATTCGAAAAATTAAATTCAGAACAGTTTAATTCGGAAAATTAGATGGAAATCAAATCTTTTTCAAAAAAACAAATGTTGGTTCTTTCGTGGTGGTTCAAGGGTTCAAGCTATGAAAATTTTGATGCCATAATTTGCGACGGCTCCATTCGAAGCGGCAAGACCGTGTGCATGTCGATTTCTTTCATTCTTTGGGCATTTTATAAATTCGACGGAGCCTCTTTTGCCCTATGCGGAAAAACAATCCGTTCGATAAAAAGAAATGTTGTTGCTCCCCTTTTGCCTACTCTGAAAAAATTGGGGTTCAATTGTAAGCAAAAATTGTCCGAAAACTTGATTGAAATTTTTTACAAGGGAAAAAAGAACACTATATATCTTTTTGGAGGAAAAGATGAATCCTCGGCGTCTTTGATTCAAGGTATGACTCTTTCGGGAGTGATGTTTGACGAAGTGGCTCTTATGCCTAAATCATTCGTTGAACAAGCCCTTGCGAGATGTTCTGTAGCGGGTTCAAAATTCTGGTTTAATTGCAATCCGGAATACCCCGGGCATTGGTTTTATAAAGAGTGGATACTCAAATCTTCGCAGCGTGGAGCATTTTACATACACTTTACGATGGATGATAACCCTTCGCTTTCGCCTTCTTTGAAGCTGCGTTACGAAAGGCTTTATTCCGGGACTTTTTACCAGAGATTTATAGAAGGCAAATGGGTTGCGGTCGAAGGATTAGTTTACCCATATATGTCACGAGAAGAGCCCTTTTGCGATGTACCTAAAGAAAATTTCTCAAAGTATGCTTTATCGTGCGACTACGGGATAGTAAACCCTACATCTTGCGGTCTTTGGGGAAAACTAGATGAAAAATGGTACAGAATAGACGAATATTATTACGATTCGAGAAAGGAGGGTGAAACTATAACTGACGAGGAACATTACAAACGTATCTGCAAATTAATAGATGACAGATACATAAGCTACATGACGGTGGATCCGTCTGCGGCAAGCTTTATAACTCTTTTAAGAAAACATGTCACGTTTCCGATAATTCCCGCCAAAAACAATGTCTTAAACGGCATAAGAGAGGTCGGAACCGCATTAAAAAGAGGTGATATAAAAATTTGTAAAAACTGTGTGAATTCCATTCGAGAATTTTCTTTATACAGGTGGAATAACAGTTCGGCAAAAGACGTGCCCGTTAAAGAAAACGACCATGCGATGGACGACATAAGATATTTTGTTACAACACTGATGTCTACTGACGACGAACCATTTTTTGCAATGGCTACTACAAGATAAAAAGGAGCTTAAAAGTGAATTTATTTAAAAAGAAAAAACAAAACTTTCCTACTGTTCAAATTGCACCCGCACATGAACAAAAAAAGCATCCATTCAGTCAAATAAGGAATTATAAGCCTGATTCGACTTGTGAATTAAAACTTTATAAATCGATAAAAGAAGCTGTGCCTATTATTGACGCAGCAATTTCCAAAATCATACGTTTAACCGGAGAATTTGAAATAGAATGCGAAAACGAAGACATTCAAAAAGAAATTAACAACTTTATAAAAAATGTCCACGTAAATTCATGTTCAATCGGCGCTAATCAATTTATATTATCCCATTTAAATCAGCTACTGACCTATGGAACAGCCGTAGGTGAAATAGTTGTGAATCCTGTTTCAAATAAGATAGAAGCTTTGTACAATGCTTCGCTTTACGACGTCGACCTCAGCACGGGAAACAATCCGCTAAAAATAAAAATAAGCCGAAAAAATCCGGATGGCACGATGTCAAAAGTAAAATATCCGGAACTTGTTTTGATATCAACTTTAAACCCTGAGCCTGGCGAAATTTACGGAAATTCAATTATGAAAGGTCTGCCTTTCGTCAGCGATATTCTATTAAAGATATATAACAGCATAGGAATAAACTGGGAAAGAGTCGGCAACATAAAATTTGCGGTTACATATAAGCCTTCTTCGGATATGGGCGACAGAACTTTTACAAAAGAAAGAGCATCGCAAATAGCTTCGGAATGGAGCAAAGCGATGAAAGATACATATCAGCCCAGCGATTTCGTAGCAATCGGAGACGTAGATATAAAAGTAATAGGCGCAGATAACACGGTGCTTGACAGCCAGGTGCCCGTAAGGCAAATGCTGGAACAAATAGTCAGCAAACTATCTATACCGCCTTTCTTACTAGGATTAAACTGGTCAACAACCGAAACAATGTCCGCCCAGCAATCCGATATTCTAAGCAATGAACTGGAAGCCTACAGAAGAGCTTTGAACCCTGTGATATCGAAAATATGCGACCTATGGATGAAATTTAACGGCTACTGCGAAGAGTACAAAATCAAATGGAAGATGGTTGATTTAAGCGACAGGCTTAACATAGCTAACACAAGACTGGCCAACGCACGAGCAGCCGAAATTGAAAAAAGAATAGAAGAAACATACGGCGAAAAACTTAAAAATTTAAATGAGGAGATTTAAAAATGAAAGACGGATACGTAATAAAAAACTTGAAAGATGTACATATTTTGCCACAAGACTTAGAAATGATAAATAAACTTACCAGAAGGAATTTTTCTGAAGATGAAATATACACTTTCAATGTCGTTCTTTGTGACAACGAAATCGACAGAGAAAATGAAAAATTCACTAATGAAGCCTTGGACAAGCTGTGCGAGTTATTCGTTGGAAAAACCGGAATAATAGACCACACGCCTTCGAGCAAAAATCAAACTGCAAGAATTTATCACTGTTACACAGAAGAAGTCCCTGAAAAATCAAACACCGTCGGAGAACCTTACAAAAGACTCATAGCCAAATGCTATATGCCGAAATCTCAAAAAAATGAAAATATCATTTTGGAAATTGACTCGGGAATAAAAAAAGAAGTGAGCGTAGGATGCGCCGTTAAAAATAGAATCTGCTCCATTTGCGGCACAGACATAAACAAAGAGCCATGTGCACATACAAAGGGCAAAAAATATCGCAAAAATGGGAAATATACGATTTGTTACATAGCTCTCGATAATCCTACTGACGCATACGAATGGTCTTTTGTGGCAGTGCCGGCACAAAAAGCAGCCGGAGTTATAAAATCATTTAGGTTTTATGAGAAAGGAGGTGAAAAAAATATGGACGAAATTTTAAAAGCATTGGGTACGGGCAAAACTTTAACTTTAAGCGAAAATGAAACTCAAGAGGTATTTTCTTTGATAAAAAGTCTAAAAGAAAAAGCTGAAGCCGGAGAATATTTCAAAGAAGAGTTAAAAAAAGAGGTAATCAAACTTTCGGGTATAGTTCAGCCTGAAATAAGCTCTTCTTTAATAAAAAGCATAGCAGACAAAATCTCCATAAAAGAGCTCACACAATTTAGAGACTGTTTTAAAGAGAGAGCCTCAAAAGTAATGCCGCTGACTCCTCAATTTTCTTCAGAGGAAGCCAAAAAAAGCTCATGCTCCAATACCCAATTCAAAATATGAAAGATATAAATATTAAAAAATAAAACGGAGGAATTTAAAATGTCATTTTGTGATTCAATAAGACTAGAAAAAGGTATGTACAACGTAAGAGGAAAAAGCTTTACTGAAGTGTTGGAAAGTTTGGACCCATCAGAAAATTATAAAGAAACTCCACTTGCAGGATTAGACGCATATGAAAGACAATTAAAAAGATTCGACATAAAAGTAAACGGCCCTGCATGCGACAAAATAGAAAAATTCTTTAGCACGACTGATTCAGCAGTATTGTTCCCTGAATTTATTTCCAGAGCAATAAAACAAGGGCTCGAATCCTTTAAAATTTTACCGGAAATCGTAGCTGCAACCAGCATAATCGACGGAGTAGATTATAGATCTATTTCTACTTCCGAGGACGAAAGCAATACGAATTCTGGGTCGGGTTCATATGTCGGCGAAGCTACATCCATTAAAAAAATAGATGTAAAACATGGAACAAGTCTTACAAAACTTAAAAAATACGGCAGAATTTTTTCTTCTTCATATGAAGCAATGAGATTCCAAAACCTGGATTTAATGACAGTTATATTCAAACAAATCGGTAGGGATCTTGCTTATGAGCAACTAGACGATCTCATCACTGCAATCATGCCTTCTACGGGTGCTGTAAGCACAACCGAAGCATCTAAAATTGCTTATTCTGATGTAGTTAGTTTGTGGTCTGCATTCGGTTCTTACAGTCCAAACGTAATAATCGGCGCATCAGAAACAATTTCTACAATTTTGAATATCGATCAAATAAAAGATATACATACAGATACTCACATGCACGGCTGCAGCCAATTTATAAATCCTATGTCTGCAAACTTGATCGTAAATAATTCATTAAAAACAACCAGTTCAGAAAAACTTCTTGCTTTCGATAAAGATTTTGCTGTTCAAATGGTACAGTCCGGAAACTTAACAATTGAATACGATAAAGTAATTGACCAACAGCTCAATCAAGCCGCAATTAGCGTTATAAGAGGATTTTCACCAATTTGTACAGATGCTATTAAATGTCTCCAAATAAATCCAATTACTAACACTAGTCAATCATCTAATTAACAAGATATAAATTTAGACGCTTTCCTGCTTTTTATTACGAGCAGGAAAGCACTTATTTAATAGGAGGATTTTTAAAGTGAATTTACAAACAATTTTAGAGCGTTTTGTACTTATATCCGGAATTCCTGAAAATGAAGTTTGTGAATATATTCCTATGTGCGAAGATGCCCAAGAAGAAATTGCTTCAAATTTAAAAAGTGGTGCTGATATCTCTGCCTATGAAAGAAAATTAAACGTAGCTGCAGCTACCCTGGCTTTCTATAAATATACACTATGTCGTGCCTCGGGTGGCAATGCGGAATCTTTTGCAGCGGGAGAATTACGTATAAAAAACGACTTACAGTCTAACGTAAATATGGCCTACAGATTGTGGATGGAAGCTAAAAAAGCTATTTCTCCTATACTCGAAGATACCGACTTCTTTTTCGAGAGGATTTAAAAAATGGTAGCAGAATCAAGAAAAATTATATTGAAATACGGCCAGACAGTCATAATCAAAGCGAGCAGCACTTCTTCTCCCATAGAAACAAAAGCCATTATACAGCCATTACGTTCGGATGTTCAGAGCAGCCTTTACGGCGATTATACCGATTCGACAAAAACCGAACAATTTTTATATATTGGTCTTCCGGAAATTAAACTTAGTACTTATCCTGACACAACAATAATAACATGCGCAGGAGAAAATTATATTATAAAAAAATCCGAAAGCTTTTATTGCGGAAATCAAGTCATGTATGAAAGAGCAGTACTCGAAAAAAGTTCTACATAATTTTAAACAATATCGAAATCTTTTGATTTTTAATTGGTTTCGATATTGTAAGTTTAATTTAATAAAACAAGGATGGTAATATACGTGTTTAATAAAAGTCAAAAACAAAATATTGAAAAATCCAATTTTATAGAACCTATAATCGTATCCGGAAAATATTTTGGTATAAAATTACTCTCCGCATACGATTTTATGCTCTGTACAAAACTGCACACCGAAACATCAAAAAAATTAATATCTGAAAATTTTGATAAAAAGCTTAGTGAGGATATAAGTCAGTACGCGTGCATTGTTTCGCAGTGCCTATGTAATTTCCGCGGAGAAAAAATTTTCACTAGTCCTATGGCCGCCATAAAACAGCTTACGCCCTATGAGTTATACGCTATTTGCCAAGAATATCAAAAGCTGCAAAAGAATATAATAAAGATAGATAAATCATCCAATAAAATAATAAACAAAGTAAAAAATACTTATACCGAAAAAAAATAATATAAAAGCTATTGACTTTTTAAAACAATTTGTGATAAAATAATGAAAAGTCTTGGACTTTATTCGTTGACCAAAAAGAGTGGGATATTCCCGCTCTTTTGCACGTATTATGGAGGGATTGAATGATAAACACACCAAAAAGCGGCGGCATAACCGAAACCGTTCGCCAAATTTCCTATCCTATAGCTCAAAATTTAGGGCTTGAATTATGGGATATAAAATTTGTAAAGGAAGGTCCAAACTGGTATTTAAGGGTATTTATAGATAAGCCCGAAGGTATAACTTTGGAAGACTGCGAAGCAATGAGCCGCGCATTGGACGCACCTTTGGACGAGTTTGACCCTATACCAGTTTCATATTGTTTGGAGGTTTGTTCTCCCGGGATAGATCGTGAGCTCTCAAACGACTCACATTTGGAAAAATTTATAGGAAGTGATATAACTATAAAGCTGATTAGACCGGATTCCAATAATGAAAAAATTTTAACCGGTAAACTTAAAAATTTTGACAAGGATAATATATATATAGAAAATCCGGAAGAAGTCTCTGTAAGCAGAAAAAATATATCACACGTAAACTTAAAATATTAATAAAGGAGAATTTTAAAAATGAGTGCTGAAATTTTTGAATCTTTAAGATTACTTGAAAAAGAACGAGGCATACCCATGGATTATATGCTCGAAAAAATACACAAAGCTATTCTTACCGCCTGCAAAAACAGCTATGACGGCAATGAAGACGTAACTGTTAGTATAGATGAAGAGGCCGGACTTTTTAGAGTGGAGCTTTTTAAAACAGTAGTCGACAATGTGGAATTCCCAGGAAAAGAAATTTCTTTGGAAGACGCAAGAAAAATCAGAAAACATATAGAAATCGGCGACCAAGTAGCTATTGTGCTTGATACAAAGGATTTTGGAAGAATAGCGGCTCAAACTGCTAGAAATATTATTCGTCAAGGGATAAAAGACGGTGAGAAAAATCAAATAACTAAAGAGTTTCAAAATAAACAAAATCAAATCGTAAGTGCATTAATCGAGAGAGTAGATGAAAAAACAGGCGCATTCACTTTGAGAATCGGAAAAGCTGAATCAACTCTTCCGAAAAACGAACAAATCGGAAATGAAAACGTAAAAGAAGGCGACCATTTAAAAGTATATGTTTCGGACGTTAAAGTATCGGAAAAAGGTCCAAAAATAATGATTTCACGTACTCATCCGAATTTTGTAAGAAAATTATTCGAAGCTGAAATACCTGAAATTTCTGAGGGAATAATAGAGATTAAGTCAGTGTCACGTGAAGCGGGCTCAAGAAGTAAAATTGCATTATATTCACATGATCCTAACGTAGATGCAATCGGATCTTGCATAGGTAGCCACGGAAATCGTTTGAACGCTTTGATGGAAGAACTGGGCGGAGAAAAACTCGATCTTATAGAGTATGATGAAGATCCCAAGAAATTCATCGCGGCGGCGCTAGCTCCTGCAAACGTAAAAAATGTGGAATTTGGTGAAGAAGCTCCCAACACCTGCAAAGTTACCGTACCTGACAATCAACTTTCTCTTTCTATAGGAAATCGCGGACAAAACGTAAGATTGGCAGCGAGACTCACGGGATACAAAATAGATATACATCCGGAAAGCGGTTATTATGGAGAATAATAAGCATATTCCCACAAGAAAGTGCATCGGATGCGGAAAAATAGCAGAAAAAAAATCTTTGCTAATGATAGTAAAATCACCAAAATGTCAAGAAAAAAAGACTTTTAAAGTTTTAAAAGGCACCGAGAAAAAAGAAGGACGCGGCGCATATTTATGTAATAACCCGGACTGCTTTTTGAAAGCCAAGAAAGGAAGGCGCCTGGAAAAATCTTTTTCATCAAAAATTGAATCGGAAATTTATGACTCTTTAGAAAGGCTGATTTTAAAAAATGAATAAATCCCTGCTTTCCTTTTTAGGAATTACAAGACGTTCAGGAAATTTGGTTTTTGGAATGGACGAAGTAAGAAAAAATATCCTCAAAGGAAACATAAAATTAATACTTACTGCCAAGGATATATCAAAAAATTCTTTTGAAAAAATAAATGAATTCAATAATAATTTGGAAAAATCCATCGACATCTTACCCACAGAGATAACAAAAGAAGAGATTGAACATGCAACAAATAAATTTTCGGGAATAATCGGAATAAAAGATCAAAATTTTGCAGATAAAATATCTCTATTAGTAAAACCCAGAATGAAAGGAATGAGCGCAAATTATGATAAAATACAGAGTCCACGAAGTTGCTAAGGATTTGGGCATTGCAAGCAAAGAAGTAATATCGCTTTTGAAAGAACACCTTGGCGAAGAGAAAAAACACATGACAGCTCTTACGGAAGACGAATTGAATTTCATATTTGAATACTATACTCAGAAAAACGAAGTAGAAAATTTTGATAAATATTTTTCCGCTAAAAATAATAAACCTGAAGCCGAAAAAGAAGACAATACCGCTAAGTCGGCCAAAAAATCGAAAGCTGTTTCGGCAAAAAAATCAGATAAAAAATCAACATCTTCCGAAACTAATGTTAAAAATTCTAAAAACCAGAATTTACAAAAACCAAAATTCGAAAATAAAATCATTTTGACCGGAAGCTCAGAAAATTCTCAACCTGAACAAGAAATCTCGGATGGATTGGTTATAAACACCAGAAACGTTAACGTGAATATAGACAAGTATAATGAAAAATACGATAAAATAGCGTCCGAAAAAATCAAGAGCGATAACACAACTACCAAGCAGAAAATCGTTCAAAAATCTCAGCAAAGAAATAAATTTAAAAGTGCAAAAAGAGAAACCGAAGCTGAGAGACTGCGCCGCATAGCTGAAGAAAGAAAATCAAAGCCTTTAACAGTGTCCATTCCGGATGAAATAACAGTTGGAGAGCTTGCATCAAGGCTCAAAGCCACTGCTGCAGAAGTTATCAAAAAGCTAATGATGATGGGCGTTATGGCGTCAATAAACGATACTATTGACTTTGACACAGCAAGCCTTGTTGCTATGGAATTTCACGCAAAAATAGAAAAAGAAGAAACTGTAAGCATTGAAGAATTGATAATCGATGACAGCGAAGATAAAAAAGAAGACTTAAAGCCACGCGCCCCTGTAGTTGTGGTAATGGGACACGTAGACCACGGAAAGACTTCGCTTTTGGACGCTATACGTCATGCAGATGTTACTTCGACAGAAGCCGGAGGAATCACACAACATATCGGTGCATATACAGTCAACGCAAACGGCAGAGATATAACATTCTTGGATACACCGGGGCACGAAGCATTTACTACTATGCGCGCAAGAGGAGCCGAAGTAACTGACATAGCCATATTGGTTGTAGCCGCTGATGACGGAATTAAACCTCAAACCATTGAAGCAATAAATCACGCAAAAGCTGCGAAAGTTTCGATTATCGTTGCGATAAACAAAATGGACAAAGAAGGCGCAAACCCCGAAAAAGTCATGCAACAACTTACAGAACACAATATTTTGCCGGAAGAATGGGGCGGCGATACTCCGTGCATAAAAGTATCTGCGAAGAAAAATCAAGGTATTGATGAACTTTTGGAAATGGTACTTTTAATTGCGGACTTGAAAGAACTAAAAGCTAATCCGAACCGTCACGCTAAGGGAACTGTAATTGAAGCAAAACTCGATAAAGGAAGAGGACCTGTTGCGACTATTCTTATTCAAAACGGTACACTTAAGGTCGGAGATATTATCGTGGCAGGCACTGCAGTAGGCCGTGTTCGTGCTATGACAAATGACAAAGGCCTTAGAGTAAAAACAGCCGGGCCATCAACTCCTGTAGAAATTACCGGTCTTGACGTGGTACCAACGGGCGGAGACACTGTTAACGCTGTTTCGGACGAAAAGCTCGCAAGAGAACTCGTCGATCAAAGAAGAAACGCAATCAAAGAAGCTGAGTTTAACAGCAGAACCAAGATTACTCTTGATAATTTGTTTGACCAAATGCAAGAGGGCGATGTAAAAGAACTTAAAGTTATCGTAAAAGGTGACGTTCAAGGTTCCGTAGAGGCTGTAAAACAATCTTTGGAAAAAATATCCAACCCTGAAGTAAGAGTCCATGTAATTCACAGCGGAGTAGGAGCAATAAATGAATCTGACGTCATGCTTGCAAACGCTTCAAATGCTATTATTGTAGGATTTAACATAAGGCCCGAACCCAACGCAGCAGAAAACGCCAAGCGTTGTGGGGTTGATATGAGACTTTACAGAATCATATATGAATGCATTGAAGAAATTAAATCCGCTATGAAAGGTATGCTTGCTCCGAAAATAAGAGAGGTAGACCTCGGGCGTGCGGAATGCAGAGAAGTTTACAAAATATCAAGCGTCGGAACAATTGCGGGGTGCTATATTCTTTCGGGCAAAGTTACAAGAAATTCCAAGATAAGAGTTGTAAGAGATGGCGTTATAATATGCGAAGATGAAATTTCATCTTTAAAACGCTTCAAGGATGACGCTAAGGAAGTTGCTCAAGGATTTGAATGCGGAATCGGTTTGGTTAATTTCAACGATATAAAAATCGGGGATATTTTCGAAGCATTTATAATGGAAGAATACCGCGAAGATTAAAAAATCGGAGGTTTTTATGTCTAACCATAGGTCGGAACATAATTTTGAAAACATAAAAAGAGAAATCACAGCAATAATGAGGGAGCTAAAAGATCCACGCCTCAAAAATATGTTTTTGAGCGTAATAAAAATTGCTCCATCGCACGACGGATCGAGCTACAGGGTATTTGTAAGTGCTCTGGAAGGCATGGAAAAATCAAAAGAGGCAGTAGAAATTCTTAATGTTGCCAAAGGGTTTATAAGGTCGGAAATCGGCAACAGATTGAGATTAAGATACATTCCTAGCATTACGTTTATCCCGACGGACTCGATTGAATACGGGATAAATATGTCCAAAAAAATTGATGAATTACTTTCAAAATAAAGGAATATCGTTTATGGAATCCAATAAAAAAATAGTATCATATTTAAAAAGCAATGATTTCTTTTATATAATCACTCACATGTATCCCGACGGAGATGCGCTGGGCTCGGCTTTTGGGCTTTGCCTGGCTCTTCAAAAGCTCGGCAAGCACGCCAAAGTTTTGAATGAAGATGACATACCTAAAAAATTTAGATTTTTGTATGATTATGTGAAGAAAGAGGACTTTGAATGTAAATCTGTAATTTCGGTAGACCTTGCAGAGGCGTCGCTTTTAAGACCGGAACTAAAAACGTACGAAGATAAAATTGATGTTTGCATAGATCATCACAAAGTGAATAAATTCAAGGCTCCCCTATCTTGCATTAACCCTTCCGCAGCGGCGTGCTGCGAGATAATTTACAGAATTATAAAAGATTTGGGTGTAGATATAGACAAAGAAATTGCGGCGTGTTTATACACGGGAATTTCAACGGATACAGGATGTTTTGAATATTCGAACACATCAGCGGATTCGCATTATATAGCAGCAAAATTGATGGAATGCGGAGCGCCGGTAGCAAAGATAAATGAAAGTATTTTCACAAAAAAATCGCGTATAAAACTGGAAACAGAAAAAAATATGTACAAGAACCTCGTGTATTTTTTCAGTGGCAAATGTGCGATAACCCACATATCTATAAATGAAATGGAAAAAATAGGAATAACAGATAACGAGCTCGATGGAATCGCATCTATTCCAATTAAAATCGAAGGCGTGGAAATAGGAATTACTTTGAGAGAAAAAGTCGAAGGAATCTATAAGGTGTCCGTCAGGACTTCTGAAAATATTGACGCAAGTAAATTTTGTGAATATTTTCAAGGCGGCGGGCATCAGCGTGCGGCCGGATTCACGATAAGCGGAACCATTTCAGAAATTTACGAGAAGATAAATGACGTTCTAATCCATGAATTTGGGTGGAAAAAATGAACGGAATTATTATTGTTGACAAGCCGCAAAATTACACCTCGTTCGATGTAATTGCTGTGCTAAGAAAGAAATTAAATCAAAAAAAAATAGGCCATATGGGCACTCTAGACCCTATGGCTACAGGAGTTTTGCCGATTGTTGTGGGAGATGCGGCTAAATTTCAAATTTACTCAACTAACCACGACAAAGAATACATTGCAAGAATTAAACTAGGGATTTCGACGGATTCTTTGGACTCTACCGGAAACGTGATTCTTGAAAAAAAGTGCCATGTAAACAAGAAAATGTTTCTTGAAGCTTTGAAACAATTTATGGGCGATATAAAACAGGTCCCGCCTATGTTCTCGGCGATAAAAATAAATGGCAAAAAATTATACGAGCTCGCTCGAAAAGGCATTGAAGTTAAGCGAGAAGAACGAAGTGTTAAAATATATGATTTGAAACTTTTGAACTTTGATGAAAAAAATCAAGAGGCAGAAATTAAGGTACTTTGTTCTCAGGGAACTTACATAAGAACTTTATGCCAGGATATAGGTGAAAAATTAGATTGCCCGGCCATGATGTCATATTTACGAAGAACTTTATCGGGCGGATTTAGAATAGAAAACAGCATATCGTTAGAAAAATTAAAAGATTTATCAAAAGAAAAAATATGTGAAGATTATTTATTGCCAACCGACAAATTATTGGAGGGGTACGACAAAATAGCAATTTCAAAAGCACAAGCCGAAAGATTCAAAAATGGCGGAGCGTTATCGCTTTCAAGATTAAATTTGGAAAGTGAATTTCAAAACGAAGAAATATATAGGTTGTACTGCGAAAATAATTTTATAGGGGTCGGAAAAGCAAACACTCTAAAAGAGGAATTAAAAGTTTTAAAGTGCATTCATTCTGAAAATAAATAAAAAACAAATATAAATGGTTTAAAAATCAAAAACTCGGTGATGAAAATGAAAATTTACAATACATTAGAAAAGCAAGTATCTCCAACAGCGGTTGCGCTTGGGTATTTTGACGGAGTTCATATAGGGCACCAAAAAGTACTTAAAAAAACTGCCAAATTCAAAAAAGAAGGGCTTATCCCCACCGTTTTTACATTTTCTTCAAATCCAAAATCAGAAATAATGAAAATTCCAGAGAAGAAAATTTTTTCAATGGATGAAAAACAAAACGCTATGCAAAATTTAGGAATTGAAATTATGTATGTTGCGGATTTTTCAAAGATAAAAAATATGTCCGCTGAACAATTTGTGCGCGAGGTATTATTTAAAACTTTGAATGCGAAGGTGGTAATATGCGGATTCAATTATCATTTTGGAGCAGGAGGAATTGCAGACGCCACAGATTTAAAAAGAATCTGTTTAGACTACGGAATAACCACAAAAATAGTTAATCCGGTGCTATTCAATAAATCTCCTGTAAGCTCAACTAGAATACGCAAGGCCTTGCTGGAAGGAAATACTTTTGAATTGCAGAATATGCTAAGAAAATAAAAAAACTATCCTTTTTTGTTATGAAAGAGGATAGTTTCTTATTTATTCAAAAATTTCGGGATTCGAACGAGAGTAATGATAAAGATATTGCTGGGCTATTCCGGCGTAATCTCCAAAAATTTCCGAAGTTTGACCCGGAAAAAAATAATCCATTACCCTTTTCATCCAGACATCCATGGGAAAAGATTCCAGGCGATGCATTCCGTAAAGCAAAACGCAATCGGCGACTTTGTTGCCTACGCCCTTTATTTTTTTCAATTCTTCGCGAGCGTTTTCAATAGGCATAGTACTGATTTTTTGAAGATTTATCTCTCCTGAAGCGATTTTTTGCGCTGCGTCTAAAATATACCTAGCTCTAAAGCCGCTTTTTATGGGTTGCAAATCACTTTCGGTTAGAAGAGACAATTTCTCAGCGCTCGGAAAAGAATAATTACTTTCTATTTTGTTTCCAAAGCGTTCGCATAAGGACAAAATAATTTTTTTAATACGAGGGATGTTATTATTTTGCGAAATTATAAACGAACACAAAGCCTCCCATGGATCTTGCCTCAAAATGCGTATCCCCGGGCAAAATTCATATGCTTTTTTAAGAACAGGATTAAAATTAGAAAAGTTTTCACCAATTTTTTTATAATCGGTGGAAAAATCGAAATAATCTTTCCATATTGAATTGAAATTTTCTAGGGTGGTTCCGACGAAGATAATATCTTCCCCATCAGAAAATGCCTCGAGCTCTCTGCCAAAAGCAACACCGCTGTAGGAATTCCCATTTTTGTTCCAACGAAAACATTGACCACAGTCAAAAGTCTGACTTAGGTCAAAGTTTGAAACATATTCAATAAAAACTTTTTCGTCCGAATTTTTATCCTTGACAAAAATCTTAGGCATTTTCAGAAACTCTGCCTGAACGCATACATCTGGTGCAAGCGTATAAACGCATTGGAGTTCCGTTTACAACTGCTCTAACTTTTCTTACATTGGGTTTCCACATTTTGTTTGCACGTCTGTGAGAGTGCGAAACTTTTATACCAAAAGCTACTGCTTTTCCACAAAGTTGACATTTTGCCATAATAAATTTCTCCTTACAATTATTATATTAATATTCAAGACTCAAAAAAACTTATTTTTGCACTTAAGTTCTTTTTACACTGCTTAGTTTTATAATACCAAATAATTTATCTAATTGCAAGGACTGTTATAATTTTATTTTATAAATCTTCCAAAAAACTATTTTTAACGTTCTGTAAAACATTAATCAGGTAGCAATCTACGTTATATTTTTCGCAAATGCTGGAGCCTAAAAACTTGAGGATATCATCAATAAAATTTTTTATTTCGGAAAATATTTCTACAATTTTAAATTTAAAATCGTATTCTTTTTTGCTTTCCAGGATTTTGATTTCTTCTTTACTCAGAACGGTACCAAGTTCATCTTTGCCTTGAGCAGCAGGAACGCACATGGGCGGGAACATAACGCACCACCAGTTTTTGCCTTTGCCCTCGCCTATTACTATTCTAAGCGCATCGTAAACGCCTGCAGGCATTGAAATATCGTCGTAAGTGCGGGTGTTAAAGTACATACGGGTTAAGTATATTTCGACGGGATAATCATAACCATTTGATTTAATTTCGTCAGTAGCGGATTTTTTAATATTTTCAATATTTTCTTCGGTTAATTTTTCAACGCATGTCAAATTTTCGACATCTTTAAATTTACTTCCAAAATCATTTAAAATTCTATCGCGAACCTTTAATTTTAAATCCTGGTCAAATTTGCAATCGGAATTTGCAATTATATGTAGTCTGAAAATTTTATCGCTTATACATTCACATCTGTTAAAAAAGCCGGTAAATGAAACAAGCACAGAAATAATAAATCCCGAGATAAGCGCCTTGGCTCTGGTACTAAGCATAATAAAAAGCTCCTTTATTCTTAATTAATACAAAAAGAATAATGAGCTTTTTTTAATTATTTTATTCAGTTTAAGAAATATTTTTATTATTCAGCGGAACTAACAACAACATATGCAGAATCAAATTTATTTTCAAACTTAACACTATATGCTTTAATTTCATATACGCCCTCTTTTGAAGGTGCAGTGTAAAGTCCGTTATTATCGATTGTACCTGTATTTGGTTCAACCATTTCCCAACGGATTTCCTGGCTGATTGCTCCATCGATGTGGGCTTCGAATCTAATTTGTTCGAGGGGTTTAACGTGAATGGTGTTCGGGGAAATGACTACTTTTACATTTTCGTCTATTACCAAGTCTTCATCCTCATCTTTAACTTCGGTCGGTTTAATTGCCCACCATCTTATGTCAACTGCTTGGGCGTTTGTTTTTTCAAGGAGTCTTACGCCTAATCTGACTGTACCTTTTTTGGAATTTGCAATAGCGGCAACTTTAACATTCGGAGCGGAAACGGATATTTCTTCCTTGGAGAAAATTCCTTTGTCGCCAAAAACTATGAGGCCTTTATCATCTGTGAGGTAATTTGCTTTGTTATCGATTGCAGTTATAATTGCAACATTACCTTCTCCGAGGCCGTGAACAAATTCATAGGAATAATATGCCTTTCCGACTTTAGGGCTGAAGCCAAGATTTATTCTTTCAACTCCTGTTGTTACATTTTCGCTCGTGGCAAGTTTTTCTTCTTCAAATACTTCGGGGATAGTTTTTTCTTTTTCTTTTATGTCCTCAGAAGATACGACGGGAGCTTTGTCGGTATCTTCGTCGATTTCTTGTAAGAGTTCAAGGAGCTCATTGCTGTAGATATATTGATTATATGGATGTTTTTCAAAGCTTTCGATAAAATAATCAAGCTGATTACTTACAAGATGTATTTTTGCAAGGTAGATATACTTGCTATCAACGTTTTCGATTGTGTTTATGAAATCTCTTGAGTAATAGTCTTTTATAATTACATCACGTATCGGAGTAGTGGTAATTGCAACAGGAATGTTGAAATCTTCGGCTAAGCGGGTTTCTTCCTGACCGATTTTTAAAGAGAAAGATTTGTGATCGATGGTTATATCTGCCGAAGCATCCGAAGCTGCATCGCAATATATATAATAGTCTTTTGAAAAGCTTTTGTAAGTTGAAATTTCTGTCTCTTCGTAACTTACGTTTACTTCTTTTTCTCCGGTAATATTTTTAAAGAATTCACCCTGCATATCAAATTTAAAGCTAACGGGTGCTTCTACATTTTCTTTTTCAAATAGTATTGTAACTTTGAGGCATTTTTTCGGGTTAACATATTTTGAAATCACAGCACTCAATTTTACGCCTTGGCTATTATAAATTTCAATGTTTTTATTTATAAGGTAGTCAAGTTTAATTTCGGGGGTTGGCTTTTGTGAAGTTAAGAAGAGTTCGTATCCTTCACTTATTCTATTAAATTCCTCACTCACGCCGCTGGATTTACCGGAACCTGCGACAGAAAATGTGGTTTCTTTTAAATCTTCTTTATAGCCCAAGCAAAGGTAGACTATTCCTTTTCCTTTGTTTTCTTCAAAGCCTTTTATGACATTAAGCCTTCTGATATAGGGTTCGGAAACAACTATTTCTCGTCCCATATAGTCAAGAGCCATACCTGGTTCCAATGAAAAAGTCTTGTTGTCAACGAGGATAACATCTAAACCTGATACTATTCCGGAGCCTCCCATCATCTTGTTATTGAGACGACGTTTGGAATTAAAATAATTTTGTTCGCTTTCAAAATCACGGACGGTCATGAGCTTTCCGAAAAAATAATTATTTCTTTGTGCCAAATAATATTGTTTATTCTTCATTTTTTTTCCTCTTTTCCTAATTATTTTCTACAGCGGAGTTTATTATCACCAGATTGTTTGTGTCGGGACGATTAGTATTAAGTACCAGCGCTTCGCTAGTGGTTATAAAAGAATTAATCCCCATGTAGCAGTGATTATTTAGATAAATTTGGTCACTGAGAGCGACTAAATTACATATGGAATCGACAGGTTTAACTTTATTTATAAGCTTTAAAAGTTCCACGTAATTTTCGGAATCTTCTATATAGCTTTGAGGCAACATTACGGTGAAAGTATATCCATTATCACCAAATAAATTTTCTATGACTTCTTTATTATTATCATAATACATATTATTTTTCACGTCAAATTGTTCTACAATTATCGGGTCTACCCCTGCATATTCCTGAACAATTTTAGAAATAGATTTCTTGGTGCCTTTTAGCTTATAAATTTTAACTGCTTCTTTTATTATTTTTCTAAGCTTTTTTTCGCCCCAAATATCGGCGTACTGAACTGACAGCCAATCACCAATCCAGTTCAAAAATTCTCTGCTTGTTCTGTCAACATCAAAACTTAGAGGAGTAAAATCTATTTTATCTTCGAGGTCAGTGTAAATAGACTGGAATATTCCTATAAACCGCTGGAAGAAGCAATCTTTTTCCTGACCTTCTTTATATATTTCGGGCAAATATTCAACAAAAGAAATTTGAGGAAATTCTATTTTCATGGAATCTATTTTCAAACTTTCATTTGTGTTATTGAATACTTCAAAACAAAGCCACAAATACCGACCTTTTAAACTATACAAAAGCACATCTAAGCAATTTTCGAAAATCGATGCGCCTATATATTCAAATACATCCACTTTTCGATTTATATCTATTGTAGGGTCGGAAATATATTCATTTAAATCCACTTTAGTTTGACCTTTATTACCGGGCATAGGCACTAATACCTCGGCATCATCGGCGGCATAAGCAAGAATCTTGAACGCTACGCCGGGCGATGCATCGGCAAAAAGCCTGAGTCTGTGCCATACAGTGTCATCTTGAGTGCTATCGAACGCTTTGGATATATATATACTGCTTTCCATTTTGGAATTGTAAGATATGAATTTATCATCTGAAAATTTAAAATTTTTGATAATGCTTTTATCTTTCCAATCAGACTCCCTGTTAAGTATAAAGCACTTTGCTCCTGAAGCCACTTAAACTTCCCCCTAACTCCTGTAAATTTCTGAGCTTTTAACATAATTAAAATTAGTTTTCTTTATATAATAAACTCCGTTTGGAGGAATAATTATGTCTTCTGCTGCTGTCTTTTTTATAAAATTGCCTGAAGGAATAATTCTTAAACTGTTTAAACGTGAAACGTATTTCATTCTGTCAATCATGCCGAAAACATCGCTGAAATGAAGAGGTGAACCTAAGTTTTCGTTTATTTTATTTATAAATTTCTTAAGCTCTTGTTCTATTTCTTGACTATCTGCGCGGTAAGATGAATCGACAACGATTTCTCCTTCAAGTGTAATACCTATATACTCAGGACTTACGATTTTTATTTTTGTATTTATGAGCCTGTATTTTTCGATATGGTTCATTATATTTTTTTCAAAACTTTTCGGCAAAGTGAGTCCAACTTTCCGATTCCACCTTACTGCAATTGTAACGCAGTTTTGATTTGAAACATCTTCGCCGGGCATGTAATTCGGGAGGATTTTCACGTTGCTGAACATAAGTCCAGGGGTGGATTTTACTATATTTTCATAATCCTGTATTGTTACGGCTCGTCCGGAACTATTAAATATATCAGCCGCTCTTGCAGCTGCGTGCTCGATTGTTTCGATATCCTCGCCACCGTAAGCGTCTGAGATTTGGCTGATTCCGGCTTTTTTCAAAGAATTATTCATCGAAGAAACCGAATTAATCATTCCGGCTTTTATATTTGAGTCCGCTCCGAATGTGCGCTTTATGTTACAGATTTTTATGTTATTTGTACCAACTCTTGGAGCCATGCCGTGTTCATGGTCACCGAATTTAATTTCTTTTTTTTCTTCATCGTAAATAAAATGACGATCATATTTTCCGGAGGAAAAGAAATCATCCACTCGTTTCCATTTAAAGAACGTTTCTTCTCCGTCTACTTCTTCGGATATCAATAACTCCATATTATCGTAAAGCAAGTCCTTTATATCAAATTCAACCGTCTGGTCAGAAATCCCGGTCGAACTCCCGATTATAATTTTATTTCTGACATCTTGGCTGTATGAAACAATCATGACGGCTTCTTCGGAAGATTTTAAACATTTGATTTTATCCCAAATCCTTTCCAAATCCACCGTTAAAGTTCCTTTTTTTATTTCGGATTTGAAAGTAGGCAAGCCGGTTTTAATCCATCCGCCGTTCTTCTTGTAGTAAACTTCGCTTCGGCCGTAGACCGCTAAATTACTGAATAATTTAACTGTTTGGTCAGAGAGTATATTTTCTTTTTTTATTATTTTATTTTCGCAGATTGTTTCTTCTTGCTTAACTTTAAACACGTTCGTAAGAATTCGTTCTATTCTGGGAGGGTAATCATATTCATCGTTTACGAGAGTGGCTCGAATTTTATATTCACCCTCAAGGGAAGTCATTTTTCCCGGAATTTTAATTCTTACTATACCTGAAAATAGGAAATTATAGGTATCATCGTTGATTACTTCAAGTTTATGCCAACCGACTTTTCCGTCTTCTTCACCGTAATATTCCCACTCTACATCTGCCATTTTTTCAAAAACATCGCCAGCTTTTATCGGATTTCTTGACAGGCCTTTACTTACATGAACACCAAAATACATATTAATAACACTGTTTTTGGAAAGGAAAGAATCAAAATTAATTGTGAATCTCCTGTGAACGTCTTTGTCGTTTTTGCGGTCTATATCTTTGCCAAATAAGTAGTAAACATTATTTCCGTCAAACTTATAATATTCTTCGGTGCTCGGCATCTCGGGATTTTCAAAACATACACTGAGAATATTGGAACCTGTTAAAGTTTGGTAATTTATATTTTCAAAAACCATCTTTCCGGATTTCCACTGCGTTCTTTTTGGAACAAATATATCTTCCTTTATATTGAGCATTTCAAGAAGTGTCGAGGAGCCCCTATTTTTTCGCCTTTCAACATCAAGAAGTTTAAGGAGTTTCAGACTTACCGCCGGCTTTTCACGATTTAAGTATTCGTGCTGAACGGATTTTAACCAACTGAAAAGTTCAATCAGTGTTATACCGGGGTCTGCTTCTTGAAAGTTTGTCCACTCTGTACTCAAGTATCCTATTTGAGTTTTGGCTTCGTCTAGAATATCGTCGAGCGAACGATTATCAAGATTTTCAAGCTCTATCATAAAATTCACCTACCAATTCTACTCTACGGTAATATTTATCGTTGGCGTTCCGAAAACCGGAACTACAAATTTATTATTTTTAATGTATTCACAGTCTACTTCTTTTTTACCTTCGGGGGTGATTAATTTGGTGAATATATTCACGGATTTTATCCATTTTATGTTTGGCACGGACTTTATATAGTTATAGATAAATTCTTTTTGAGGGAAGTCCCCGATGTTCCATCCTTTTCGTGAGAAGTTTCCGGTAACAGGATTTAAAAATTCTTCAAGTTTTTTCTCTATACCGCTGTAAACTCCCTGGTAAGCATTGAAGTCGTCCACTACGACCTCTACCGAAACGCTTGTTTCTACATAGCTTACTTCAAAAACTCTTAGGCGAACTGAATTTGAAAGCGTTGCCGGAGCTTTTTCATCAATAAACTTCCAGATATGATTTTTTATTCCCTGGAATTTTTCGAAACCTTGCATGAATTTTTTTGGAAGAATTGCTATTGAGGTTATTCCTACTGCTGGCTTGCTGTCTTCATCCACATGAGCAACGCATTTTACGCTGTATATATTTCTGTCATTAAATTTAATTGCGTCTTCGAAATCGGTCAAAGAAACCAGCCTATTTCCACCGGCTACCTGACTGAACATCCTACTGGCGGCACTGTCAACAGTTTCCATGTTCACTCCGCCCATAATCGGATAAGGATTCGTAACGCTTACTATTTCTCGGTATGAATCCATAAAGCCTTCGATTTCTCCGCTTTCTATGTTGCCTTCTTCGCCGTTACAAACGGAATACTTAATTTTTATACTTTCATCATACTGTTCCGGAGGAATTTTTCCGTTAATTCCGTCACCGAATTTAATTTCTCCCTTGGGATAATCTATTTCATATACTCTATCCATGTTGTCGTACGCGATAAGATTGGGGACCTCTTTCCATTTTATCCATAATTTTTCCAAATTTCCGAAATCGTCGTACTCAGCTTCAACTGCGCTTGCAGGCATATTTAAAAATCTTTCTTGCTCAACTGTTGAAATATTTTCGAATTCGTTTACCCACACTTCTACGTCAGAAACATTAGGCACAGAAAGGTAACAAACTTTGTTTTCTTCATTTGCAGCTATTGAAAAATATTCAGGATTACGAGAATTTTTTTGAATTATTTTAACAGCATTAAAATCTATTCCGTTAATTATCGGCCTGCTTGCTATATCTTTTTTATCGGAATATTTTTTATTGGGATTAAGCACTCTTAAAAAATATCCTTCAGCGCCAAATATTTTGCTCTTTTTAAAATCTTTTCTACCTATAAACGTAATGGTTTCGCTATGGGAAAGGTTGTCGGTTGCATCGATGGTATCGATATGATTCCAGGTGCACCCTCCTTTGTTGTCATCCGCTAAATATTCCCATTTCAAAGTCGGGTTATATCTATGGATTCCTTCTTCTATGTTTATAAATGCTCTGATTATTCCCATATCGAGAGGCTTGGAAAGACAAATATACATCGCCGGGAATTCGCACAGATTATTTTCAAGAACAACCGCTTCACCGGTATCGGGGATTTTAACTTCACGTTTATTTAACTCATTTTCGACTTTAAAACTCTTTAAGCGGTGTCCTTCACCTTCGTATTGATATTTCACGGAAATTGAATGAATATATGGGGTGATATAATTGGCGTAATAATCATATTGGTTGTTTATATTAGATATTCTTGCACGGATATAATTAGCTTCAAAAGAACCGATCGAAATTTTTTCGATATCTTCGGGGCATTTAAATTTGAAAGACCTATGAGTTTGATTTTTCTTGGATACTTTTAGGAAGTTCTTTCCGTCTTCGTCATACTCTAGCCTTGCCCAACCTGTTCCGTTCCAGTATTCCCAAATCAAACCTTGTATTTCTATATCATCAGGTTGCAAATCCGCAAAGTCAGTATCCGTCATGATGCTTTTATATCTTTTTCCGGGCATTTTTAAATCTGTACTGATTTTTACAAATTGCACGTCGGCATCCACTTGGATTGTTGCACCTTTTTTGGTAAAAGCTTCGTCGCAACAGAAGGTGAACATATTGTACATTCCGAACTGCTCGCCAAAGGGGTAAAAATCATGATTTTCGAGTTCTAAATTATCAAGCATATAAGCTTCGGGGGAAAGCTCCGACGAGAAAGATTTATATTTTACTGAAGTAAGATAGATATTCTCGGATGGAATTCTTTTGAATACGCACCTTATATACCTTCCTTTTTCGCCCATAACCGAGACCGGACGAGTGCACGCGTCAAAAGATATTTTTACTGCATTATCGATTTTTTCAACGGATTCAATTTTTTTCCAATCTCTGCCGTCATAATATTCCCAGGTAACATTATCTTTATCTGAAAACACATCAGCAAGAGAATTATTTCTTTTTTCTGATAGTCTGTTAAAAAATCTGAATTCCAAACAAGTTTTACTCATGTAAAATATCATATCATCTCTGAAATAAACAATGTGAGATTGCAGATTTTTATTAAGAACATTATCAAAAATTCTAAACGGAGTAAATTCAGCGTTGTCGGGATCGTTTACATCATAAACATAGGATATGAAGTCCGATTTCTTTTCGGTTATACAAATACTGTTTATTGATGTGTCCAGAACCGTCACAGGGTCTGTGGTTTCATATACAACGGAACCCTCGTCATTATCGGAACTTACATAAAGCTTCGTACCTTTGTCCAAATATTTAGAATTCATATTTTCAGCAACTTGCGAAATAATCATACCAGAAGCGGGAGCCGAAGACCTTAAATGAGTTCCGAGAATATTAAGAAATGTAAGGTAGTGATTATATGAAGTCTTGTTATATTTGCTGATAGTATTTTCCATCATTTTACAAAATATTTTTGAAAATACCACACCAAAATCGGAACTTTTTTCATCAAAGTTCCACTCCGGCGTATATTGTCTGGCTAATTCTTTCACTTCTTCTAACAATTTGCTGTAGTCTCTATTATCAAGGTTTGGAATTTTACCCATATATTCAAGAGCCGCACGCCCGTCCTCGCTAGGAGGAGGTAAAAAGCTAAGCTCGGTTCACTTCCTTTCCTAAAATTTTGCTAATCATTGGCATCTATTCTTTGAGAAACTCGTTCTTGAGTAGGTTCTATATCGGTGATGTAGTCTATATTCGTGGTAACGGTACAAATAGGGCCCGCAGAGGCATTTACCGAAACATTTAAACTTGAGATATGCGATTCCCACTTGTTTATTGCGTTCGTGATAGTTTTGCGAACCTCTGAGATAAAAGGAGGATCCACTACCTGGAACATAAACCACCTTAAATCTGTGCCGAAATTAGGCACTATTTTTCTTTCGTATTGTTGAGTTCCTATTATAACTCTTACGGATTGTTTTACACATTCATTATCTTCTACAGTTTGAATTTTCCCACTACTTTTATCTATTTGCACAGGAAATTTCCAACCTTTTATAACCGGCATGTTAATTCCCCTCTCTTGTAATTATTTTTATCCTAGTTTAACCATGGTACCGATTTGTACTGTACCACCTTTAACACCTACCATACCGCTTCCATCGCCTACATTAATCGCCTTTCCTTTAACATCAGTCTTAGTTGTCCCTTCAATGGCCATCTGAGCACCTTTAATAGTTGCTTGGACTTTAGAATCTATAACAATGTTTCCTTTTTTATTGCCTATTGTAACATTCCCGGTGTTTCCATCTATGACTATAGAGCCTTGATCTCCTTTTCCGGCGGCAAGTGTCATTTTTTGACCAGCTTTGCATTCAATTGCACCACTTTTAAAATCCATTTTTAAATAAGTTTGTGGGCTTGCTGCATTATCGCTAATTTGCAAGAAAGATTCGGCTTTTTTCTTATCTATAAGTTTTATTACCCTGTTATTGCCTCCAGTTGTAATTACAATTGAAGTAGCATCAGTACTGACATTATTTATTGATATTTGAGTTCCGTTTTTTAACTTTATGACCATACTTTCGCCGGCTTTTGTATCACCGCCTGCCACATCTTTAGATATGTCGTACGGAGGCTTGACTGTACCTTGAAATACACTCCCGAGTATATAAGCTTCACCCTGAGAGTTGCCGTCTAAGTATCCGACTAAAACCTGTTCTCCGTCTTGTGGAATTATGACACTGCCGTAAGACACTTTTTCAGAACTTGTACTACCGGCAAAAGAAGCCAAAACTCTTGCGGTTACTTCTTTGTAAATAGGTTGTCCCGCGGCATCAATTCCTTCCATAATTCGTACCGTAACGCAATTTGGATCAATCTTAGTGCCACCGGATGCGCCTGCACCACCAGGCTTGGGGCGTATAACTGTACCAATTTTTAAACCAAAATCAGGATTCATAATATACCTCGCTGTTTAATTTATAATTTTTTGCTTGTTTCTACGGTCTTGGACCTAGTAGCACTTAATGTTAAAGTCGTTATAAATTCGGAGCTGGGTTGTGCATGAAACTCATGGGTAATACCTGAGATCAAATATTTATTGGCAGGAATTGTTGCTATACCGCCAATACTAATTTGTTGCCTTAATTGAAATCCGGGCGTTCCTTTGAGTTTAACTTTTGCTTTTATAAAATGTATTTCTTTTAGATCCATAATCGCCTTAGCTCGGAATTCCACGTATTTTTTAGTAACAGGAAAGCCTAGTCTTAAAAGATAATCTGATGTTTTTAAAGTGTTTTTGGTTGAACTATCGCTGTCCTTACCGCTACCGATAGGAGTACTGTCTTTGATTTTATTTTTAATAGTTTTAGTCATATTTTTAGGATCCATACCCACAACCATAACGCTTGTGGGAATATCATATCGACCCATCTCAAAACTTGCTTCCATGGCCTGTTCTTGGGTTAATTTTTTTATAATTCCCTTAGGTGCTTTAGTACTGTTAAGAGAAGTAAAATGAAGAATTCCGCCTTCATCAGCATAGAAGAGAGAGCCTGTTTCTTCTGCCAACCTTTTTAAGAAATCGAAGTCCGTTTCATTATCCTGACAAGCAACTTTGCCAAAAAAAGCTGACGCTTGGGGTTCACCCTTAATATCTACGTTCCCTAACGCAAACTTTTGAGCGTAGCAGCTATCTCCTAAGACCTCTTTAACCACTGCACTATATGTCTTGCATTTACTGTGGTCATCTGTTTTCTTATTACTCATAAGAAACCACTTGGGATCCACGCACGTGAGCCTTAATACCGAAATTTGATTCGTATGAGTTTCGACAATGCCTCTTTCTACAGAGGTTTCCACTTTGATAACAAACCCGGTAAAGATCGGCGCGTTCGTGCCGTTGTAACCCATAGATAGTACAATTTTTGCACCCACGGGTATCTTAAAATCTTTCGTCACACGAATTTTGGTTTCTTTATTTTCCATAGTTGGGTTTTTAACTGTAATAATACACGCGCCAGCCTTTGAATCAAAAACTGTATAATCCACTACTACATCAGTCAGCATAGATGCTTCACTGCTAAATACGAATGCTTTATCATCCAAGCTTATTTCAAAAGATGGTTTAGCATCCGGAATATTAGTGCAACCGACGCCGAGCTTTGAAATCAAAGAGCCCGCAGCGGCACTGATCATTGATGTTACTGCTCCCAATATACCAGCCATATCAAACATCCTTCTTTATCTAATTAAATATTCCGTTTCTTATATTTTCCAGCTCGATTGAATCTTTTACGTCTTTTACTATTCGTCTGGATATTGAATCTATATTTATTTTACTTATCTGAGATCGTATCATTTTTTCTACGTCTTCACGTTTTAGAGTACTTGCGATTATTTCTTTTTTAATTTTTGGTAAATCTAGTTTTTCTTCTTTTGGCGGGATAAATTTTTTAACTTCTTTATTTTTAATTTTTTCAATAGGTTCGGGCTTATCTTCTTTTTTCTTGTGAACTTCAGGAGCACGCTCGTAAATTTCTTCTTTGTAAACCATATAATCTTTTGGAGGATTTTTATATGCCGAATCGGAAGTTTTATACGAGTCGTTTATTACAATTTTTTCTCGTACATTTCCAACTTTATCGGTTAGGTACGTAAGTTTTTTGCCTATGTGCTCCCTATTTAGCTCTGTGTTTATAGTGCTGAAGGTAGAGCGTTTACTTATAATAGGTTCCAAAAATTTGGTAATATTTTTAAATACGTTGGTTTGAACTTCGGTTTTTACAAGTTTTGTTTCATTTTTTAATTTTGGAATTACTTTATAAATATCTTCTTTATTTATAATTTCGGAATCAAGCTTCACGGTATCAACTTTATGGGTTAACGGCCGAGATTTGTCGTAATAAATTTCGTTTTCGTAAGTTTTATTATCTTTAATTTTATATTTTTCGTGTACGTCACTGTGTTTTATTATGTTTATATTTTTTTGAATTTCTTTGTTTTGCTCTTTGATGTCCTTTATGTGTTTGGTTTCCAAAATTTTATTTATGATCGCATTTGTATCTGTATGTTGGAGATGATCGGTTTCAAGATTTGTAGTTTTATATATTAAATTTTTGGAATTAGAAGTAATTAATCTTGATATTTTTTGGAGATTCGCATCTTTTTCGAAAATAATATTATTTTTATTTTCAACAAAATCAACCATGCGTTGATATTTTTGATTTTTAATTCTGAATTCTTTTGAAATTATATTTTTGTCTTTTATAATTTCATTGAATTTATCGCTTATGAGATAGCTGTATTTTTTTAAATTTTGTTTTTCAATTTCGGAATTTTTTAGATTTTCACTTTCAACATTTATGTTTTCTCTGTTTATAAGTTTGTGAGAGGTATCAAAAATATCGTTGCTTTCGTATATGGTTTTATTTTTATAGGAATCTTTTATTTTTTCTATATTTTTATAAACTGATTTGGTTTCAATTCCGGTGGATTCCAGAATGTTTTTAACAAATGAATTTACTTTTGTTAAAAAGTCAACGTGGGTAAGTTTTTTAGTCTTTTTAATGCGGGGAGAAATTTTAGAAATCTTCTTTATTATGTTCTCTTCGTAAAATTGTGTAGATTCCGGGATTGTTTCTTCGGTGCTTTGAATTATGTTTCTATTTATTAATTTTCCGGAATATGCACGATTCGACGATTCGGGTTTGCTATCCGGGATTTTGCTTTCAGGCGGTTTAACATTAATTAATTCGGTTCTAAAGGTTTTATCTTCGTAATTTTGAGTATTAAAAATTCTGTGAGTAAGAGTTTTCTCATTTACAACAGCACTTAGAACACTTGAATATGTCCTTCTGATATTTTCAAGCGTTCTTAGATTAATATTATTTAAAATTCCAGGCCCGTAGGGCGCTAAATCATCTTTGGGTGATTTTTTTTTTGAACTATCCAAAAACGATTTTAAAATTTCGTTGAGCTTATCTTCGTCAAAAGAATTGCTTGAAATAACTTCAAGATTTTTTATTTGACTTTTAGAAAGCTTATGGTTTACTTTTAAAATCTCATTTTGAAGTTGATTAAGAATTTGCTCACGTACAACTGTATTGTTTTGAACAAAAACATTTTGGTCACTTTGGGCTGCACGAAGTTGAAATAAAAGGTCAATTATTTTTCCTAAAACGTCGTCATAAGGCGATGACGTGCCGGAAAAATCATAAATCAATTTGCTTTGAGAAGAATCATACTCTTCGTTGTTGTCAACCAAAGACGTCATTGAGTTATGGTTTATAAAATAATTGCAAAAGCTTTTATTATTCTTTAAAGTTATTAAATTACCGGGCGACTTGACGTTCGTCATAGCTTTCATTCCGGTTGAATTAATGCTTTTTTCTTTCATTTTTTTATTACCGCCTTGAAATATTAAATAGCTTTTAGTAGGTTAAATTTTTAAGTTTAGTCTTTCTTAAAATTAATTCTTTTTCGGAACTAGTAACTTTTATTCCTGTGTTTTCTACTTGTCTCAACATAACAAAGTATTTTTCCCTTAGAGAACTAATTTTATTTTTCAAATAAAAAACTTCTTTTTTCATTTCTGACAGCTGCTGCGAAGGAATATTGTGGTTTAGTTTTATTTTTCTTTCAAGCCTTTTAAGCTTAGTTTCGCTTATAACTTTTTCTGCCAGATGTTTCTCCATTTTGGAGTGTTTTTCTTGAATTACTTCATTTTTTATTTTTATATCTTTTTCCAAGGCCTGTATTTCCATTGTCAAAGCTTTTAATTCCGCTGCTCTTTTTTCAGATTCACTTGAGCCCGCTTCATCTCGGATTTTATCGGCTTCTCTCATGGCGTCTAAGGTGATTAAATCAATATGAGATTTTTCGTAATTGATTTTCTGATCTTCTTTCTTTTTTTGCTTGTCCGCCATTAATTTTAATTCTTTTCTGGTGTAAATTTTGACGGGAAGAAGAGCTTGAATTTTCTCTTTTACGGATTCTATTTCTAGTTCTTTTTTCTTTAAGTCCTCTCGGAGCTTTTGAATATGGCGTTCAAGTGCAGACATGTGATTATCAAGTTCCATAGAGATTCATCACCTTCTTAACTAATAAATTTAATCTTCTTTCATAGATTTTTCTCTATTCTTTTTATTTTCCTCGTTTTGCTTATCCGCTAATTGTTGCTGTTGATTTGCTTTTGCTTCTTTTTTAGTGTTCAAAGAATCAGTGTATTTATCAAGTTCTTTTCTAGCTTCTTTATCTTTTTTAGCACGTTCAGCCGCCTGTTTTTCGTGTTTTGCTCTCAATTCTCTGGCTTTAGTGTTGGCTTTTTGACGGTCTTCCTTGGTGCTTTCAAGATATTTGTTAACTTTTTCTTGTTGTGCAGCTTGTTTTTCTTTAACCTTTTCGACTTTTTCTAGGTTTGCTGCTTGATTTTCTTTTACTTTTTCTTCATGTTCTTTAATCTTATTCTGCTGTTCGGCTTTTGCTTGTTCGGAAGCTGCAACTTGTTCAGCACGTTTTGCATTTTGTTCTTCAATTTGAGCTTTGCGTTCGTCACGAGCTTTTTCGTAATTTTCTCTAGTATTATTTTCAATTTGTTTAGAACGCATTTCGGCATTTTTAGCTTCTTGCTCTTCGCTAGCTTTCTGGGCGTCTTCGGCTTTCCAGGATTTTTCGTCTTCAAGATTTTTAGTGTATTCGTCAAGTTCTTGACGTTTAGCTTCATCTCTCAAGGCTCCGGATTTCTTAGCGTCAATACCCGCGAGCTCTTTCTTGAAGGCTTCTTTGGCTGCTTCGCTCATGCCTTCCATGTCGGCTTCGCTGAACTCTTCGCCTTTTCTAATCTTCTTTCTAATTTCTTCTCTTGCCTTTGTATCGGCCTCTCGCTGGTCTCTTACTTTCTTATCTTTGAGGGATTGTTTGAGCATCTTTTTAACTTCGTCGCTCACACCCGAGAGGGCTGCGATGGCAGCTTCGTCCAATTCCCCGTTAGCAAGTTTTTTATTTAATTCATTAATTTTTTCGAGTTCTTCTTGTTTCTTTTCTTTTTCTTTTTCCAAATCCCCGAGTTTTTCTGCCCATTTTTTTCTATTTTTTTGGTAAGCGAGCTTTTCTTCTGCTCTTTTAGCATTTTCGTCAGCTCGAGAGGCACCGCTTATTCCTGATATTGAAGTTATAGAGGCAGGAAGCACAGTTAAGGGCTCTCGTTTAAGTCCGGTATGAGCTATGGTCAAATCCTCGATTAAAAGGCCGTTATCGGTTGCATCAAGATCCGAAACTCTCCATTCTGTTATACCAAAAGATATAAAACTATATTTTCCTCTTAGGTTTCCGTTTCGGTCATAAGCCATTATAGTACCATATGCAGGGCCTTTTTCCAAAGAAGCTTGCGGGCTGATGGACGAGGAAGCCATAAGCTTCAAAAGTTTGGCCATGCCACTGTTTCCGGGGAGCCTTAGTGCCGCTGCCAAAGTCAGCTTGTCAACTGATTCCGGGAAGCGCAACATCAGGCCTCTGCTAAAGCTCAAGGTATGCGAAGAGTTATCCGGCTGCCCAACCAATATACCGTGGTCATTCACGCCGCCTTCTTCGATAGTTCTTAATTCTCTTGACACAGAAAGTCCTGAAACCGACTTAAAGCCAAACGTAAAGGTATTGAGCGTAACAATAAATCTAAAGTTACAGCTCAAATACTTTAAAGATGAAACATTTAAAGCCGGTATCTTATGAAACCCCATGTCGATAATTTGAGAACCTTGTTGAGCATCAAAAGCCATTTATATTGCACCTCTCTAAATCAAACTTTAAAACTCGTCGCTTATGTCAAAAATATTTTTACGATTCTTGTTGGAATCGGCGTTCATTTTTTTATTTATCTTGGAAACTTCGTTGCAGAATTTGATTCTTTCTCTGTGCGGAAGAAGCATTATTTCTTCCCTGGACCAATGAAAATAATACGCCAAAAAAGCTATCTCTTCATATAGGACTTTGCTTGGATAACCTTTTAGGCTTCCCCGAAAAAAGGCACTTCATACTCAAATCCGTGACCACATTTAGGACAAACGACACTAATCATCGGAGGCTCCACAGCATTTATTTTTTGATATAAATCTTGCAAATACGCCATATCTGCGGTAAACAAGCTTTCTATAACGTGTGCGTCAACTCGATTTAAAGTCCCCAAACTTTTTACAACTCTTTCGAGCAATAAAACACTTAAATATCCCGGATTCATTTTTACTCTCGGGTCGTTTAGAGGTACAATTTCATCTGCCGCATTTGCAAGCCTCATAACTCCTTCTTTGTGGATCTCTCCGTTTTTGTCTACGTATCCGCGCGGTAACTCAAATTTTACTTCTGTTTCAAAAGGTAATGCCATTAATAATCACTCTTCCTCTTAAATTATATGCTTCTCTCCTCGCTAAAGAGCGAGGAGAAAAGTTAAAATATTAATAATAAATCTCAATTAGGTAGCTGCTGCTACACTAACATCTCTCTTAATACCTTCGTGTGCAAGTGTAAGGGTCTCAACAAGGATTTGTGAGTCTTCTGCACTAAGGTCGGTTGATTTATAAGACTTCGGCCATGCATTTATAACAGTCCAGCTTGCTGTAGGAACGCCGGCGTTGTTATAAACTATAATTTGAGCATTAACCGGGGTAAAATTATTTCCCTCCAAATAATCATTGAAGAAATTGTATAAGAGAGGATTTTGATATAAACCTTTCTCAAGAGTTATATCATCGTAGCTTACGAGTCCCGGAAGCTTTCTTGTTGTAAGATATCCAAATCCGCCTTCTCTGTATTCAACGGCAGTAACATCCGATGAAAATCCTGATACAGATTTGAAAGAAGTAGTTCCCAGTCCTTCAAAATTTGCTGTAAATCTAAATCCTCTGATAGGTGCCGATAAACCACCTGTTACACTAGCACTGGTAGACAGTACTTCTGTACCTAATTCTTGAATACCGGTAGTAGCTAATCCGTCTGCCATATATAATCATTCTCCTTTCTTTTAAAATCTAATTATTATTCACCTGTTTTTTGAGTAATTCTGAAGATTACAAATTCAGCAGGTTTAACAGGGGCAACACCGATTACGCATATCATTCTTCCGTTATCGATATCATCCTTACTCATTGTGTTCGGGCCGATATCAACAAAGAATGCTTCTGAAGGTGAGCCTCCTACCAAAGCGCCGGATCTCCATACGCCTTCCAAGAACATCTCTATCGTACGTTGTACACGTGACCAGAGATTTGCATCATTTGGTTCGAATACAACCCAGTTTGTATTTGCCTTGATGGATTCTTCAAGGTAAATAAAGAGACGTCTGACGTTGACATATTTCCAAAGTGGCTTGGATGAAGCTGTTCTTGCTCCCCAAACTCTTATTCCTGCACCTGGGAATTTCCTGATAAGGTTTACACCTTTCGGGTTCAATAAATCTTGTTCTGCAACACTGTAGTTAACAAACAAACCTGTGCAGTTTGCAATAACTTCGTTTGCAGGAGCTTTATGAACACCTCTTGCATTATCACTTCTTGCAAATATACCCATTATTGAGCCTGAAGGCGGAATAAAGGTATCTTTTTTGTCAAGCGGATCAAATACTTGAATCCACGGATGATACATAGCGCAGTAATCGCTGTCTACGATATCTCTGTGTTTCAAAATGTCTGAAACTGTTTTTGCAGTCATTGGAACATCCAAAACAGCAAATCTGCTTGCCAAGTTTTCACAATGTGAAACTAGTGAAAGCTGTACGTTTGGACTTACTATTCCTGGAATAGCCATGATGCTTACATCAGTGTTATCGATAAACGATTGAATACCTGTTCTTGCTCCAGGGCCTTCATCTTTACCGATAAAGTCAGCATCGCTGAGGCTTGCTGCAGTACCGTTAAATCCTCCTGAAAGTGTTACTTTTATAGCATCGCCCTTGCCGGAAAATACTTGTTTCACTACATCCATTGGTGATACAGCTTCTTCGGTTGGTTGAGCTTTAACAGAAACAATTTCTGATTTGGACATAACTTTTTCTATGAATGAAGGAGCTGATGAATTAAATGTTACGCCGCTATATTTTTCGACTTCACCTTTGTAATCCACAACTATATCAAGTTCACATGAATTTACTGTGAATTTAGGTAGAAGTCCTGCGTCAACAACATCTCCTTCGAAAGGTTCTGCAAAACTTACGATATCACCGGCTAAGTTATTAATCAGTCCAAATTGTTCCTCTTCTCCGCCTTTGACGCATACTACGTCACCAACGTTAAAGCCTGCAACACTTTTGAAACGATATTTTCCTTCACCTAAATCTTCTAATATTTGAGTTTTGCTATTGCTCACTTCTTCAAATGAAACTATTATTGAGTTTCCCCATGCGCCTGGGTTTGTTGCGGAGATGCTTACAACTCCGTCTTTCCCTTGTTTGCATGAAGCTTTTGCAATTGTAGCATCAACAGGTGCTACACGCATAACAAATGCTCTTGAACCGCCGTTTGCAAAAAATTGATTTACTGCATGAGCCAAAAATCTGTATTGACCAAATTCATTTTCATGCAAGTAGCCGCCAAATTTTCTGCTAAAATCTGATGGACCGGTTACCAAAACAGGCATACCTGATATAGGACCTTTTTCGGCAACACCAATAAATCCTGCTGTACTTGTTCCCACGCCCTGCATGGGGGTTGGACCGCTATCGAATTCTTCGATATAGACTCCCGGAGATAAATACTCTGCCATAATCATCTCGGTTCTCTACTAGATTAGTAGCAAGAACCTTTCACTCCTTTCTGACACTCAAAATATAATTTAAATTACTTTGAAAACGATTTGAAAAAATTTCAGATTTCTTTCAAAGTATTGTGCGAGCAAAAACTCGCTTTATTTAACTAATAAAATAGGGAAATGAGCCCTAATTTACTGTTAATCGAACTTAGTCTAAAATCTCCGGATAAAAAGCAGCCAAGCTTTTTATAGAGTCCACAATTTGTTTTTTGTCGAGGTGGTTAATTTTTTTCCTTAATGTAATACACTCTTTTAAATTTTTAATCTCTTCTCTTTTCATCATTTTTTCAAGCATCCTTTTAAGTTCAATTAAATCCAGCGCTGATAAATCTCTTTCTAATGAAAGCATCGCTATTCGACGTCTTCTTGTCATTGCGTCGTCGGAATCAACCTTTTTATTGATTTTTTCCCTTTTTAAGCGATTCATAAATTTTTCTATATCTTCTACCAGTGCGTCATTGTCTTGGTTTTTTTCTCTTTGAATTTCTCTGATGTTGTCCATTTCATTATTGATTCTTTCCTTGTAGGAAGGATCATTGTTTGTGTCGATAAGCTTTAAGTCTTCCAGCCTTTCATCGTCTTTCTCGTTTTGGTAGAGCAAACTGTCTTGCCTGTCATGCATACCATCGTCGTCATCTATAAGTTTTTCAATTTGCTTACTTTGAGGATTCACTTTAAAACTTATCTTGCTGGCTCTAAATTTTTTTGTTAAACGATTTTTTTCCCCTCCAAAATAATTGTTAGGGTCATCAAGTGTATCTTCTTTTATATTTTTTTCCTCTTTTATTTCTTCGGGCATTAAAGAAAAGGCGATTTCGTTATTTCTTTTATTTTTTTTGTATCCCACTTCCATAGTGCCAAAAGAAGTTTCAAAAAATCCGAAGCTATCAGGAATTTCATGGTCTTTAAAAGTATCTTCTGGAATTATTTTAGATATTTCGATATTATTTTTTAAAAAGTCGTACTTTTTATCATTAATCCAATCCTGTTCATCCAGAGCACCTTTTTTCCACCAATCTGTATCCTTTTCAGAAAACTTTTCAGTAAGGTAATAGTCAAGGGTATTTTCAGATTTCAACTTTTTTCGATAATTTTGTTTTTCTTTCTCCTCAAACATCCTTATCTCTCCTTCAACAGCTTCCCTTTCTATCAGAGGATCGTCCGCATCATCTCCTTTTTTGTTCATTCCTCTGCCATTTTTCTTGCATCTTAACACCTTTTTATAAACTTAATTTGAGTTTTAAATCAAAAGTACTATAAAAAAAGGTTTATAAGATGTTTTTTTATGTTATTTAAATATACACCAGTATTATATCACGACATTCGCGGTTAAACCATTAATTTTTCACTAAATAATAATTTATATTAAGTTATTTTTATCAATAATTGGAATAAATACCATAAAAATACGCTGATATGTAGACTAATACACATCATTTAATCCAAAACTTATGGTCAGTGCTTCATTAATTTTATCCATGGCGGATTTATTTGCGCAGCCTCTTTTTTCTTTAAGTCGTTTCTTGTCGATTGTTCTTACTTGTTCCAAGAGCACCACGGAATCCTTGGCAAGGCCGCAACCTCCCGAGGCTAAATTTATGTGAGTAGGCAGTTTTGTTTTCATTTCTTGGCTTGTTATCGCTGCGGCAATCACCGTGGGGCTGTACTTGTTGCCTACATTATTTTGGACTATAAGTACCGGGCGAACGCCACCTTGCTCCGAACCGACAACCGGGCTCAAATCTGCGTAAAAAATATCTCCTCTTTTAATTTCCATGAAATTTCACTCCCTAAAAATCTTTGTAAAAATATTTTTGGCACATGCAAAGAATTTTAATCAGGAATAAATTTAACATTGGATAAATTTATAAGATTCAATATTGTTTATAGTTTTTTTTCGTCATTCTCGTAATTAGTGTAATAATGTTAAAAATTTGGTTTTTGCCATTGAAATTAAAATTAAATTATAATATCATAAAACATGGTTAAAGAACATTTTATAGCCTATCCGTAATTAAATAAAACAAATAAAAAGAAAGGATCTAGCAAATGAAATTATTTAAAAAATTAATTTTAGGTTCAATTGTCGCTGCAATAAGCATAACGGGTCTCAGCGCAATGAAGCCTCTATCTTTTAAACCAATTCCTTCAAAATCAAAAGGTCCGTCTCAAAGTTTCACCATAAATATGAGCACTGCGAGAAGATTTTTGGAAGTAGGACAAACTATCGCTGCAAATAAATTTGAAACATACCTTGTCAGATGCATCGTAAATTTGAACCAAGCTCGATTAATGAAAGCAATGCAAGAAGGAGCTTCTAAAACATCAAAACCTCTTCCTGAAAACACTTCGAACCCTGCTTTTAGACGTTACTATGAAATGGCAAAAGACGTATTGCAAGCACGTGACGACAAAAAAGGCAGACTATTTTGGAGAAGACTTCTAAGATTACACAAAGTATATGACATAGAAACTATACGAGAAAATTCCTTGGCGGATTTAATAGATGTTGAACGTTTGTATCCTTCAAGAGAAATACTTGTACGTACGAAAAAGCCTTGTCCATATAACTACTGCTACGTACCCAAGGTATATAATCTACCTTTTGAAGATGATTCAACTGCAAACGGGCTTTCAAATTTGAAAAAGCTTATAATTTCTCTTTTTGAAGATTTTGGAGTGCTGACAATCGGTGTAAAAACGGGCGTTATACACCTAACCGATGTTAATGTCAAATTAGATCTATGCAAAGTTGAAACCGACGACGGCGAAGAAATTTGGAGCTTGGACACTCTAGAAGGTATGTGCCGTGATTTAGGGTTGTTACGTGTATATTACTTAGAAAAATCGGCAAAATAATTTTTAGTCACGCTAATGCGCGTGGCTTTTTTATTTAAAAAAACAATTCGCAGCAGATCAATTATCATTTGTATATAATAAATTTTAAAAATCAAACCTATATTTAATTGAAAATCATAGGGCTGCATGGTATAATCAATGCGTAAAAAAAGTAATATTTGGAGGCAATAAACATGTGCGGAATTTGCGGATTTACAGGTGAAGTCATCGACAAATCAAAGATTATAGAAAACATGGCTGATTTAATAATACACAGAGGCCCGGACAGCGCGGGATATTTCGGCGACAATCACATCGCCATGGGGTTCAGACGTTTGAGCATCATTGATTTGGGTGGCGGAGACCAACCGATATATAATGAGAAAAACACTCTGGTTTTAACTTTCAACGGAGAAATTTATAACTACAAAGAATTGAAGGACGAGCTATTGGAAGCCGGCCATAAATTTTACACCGAAACCGATTCGGAGGTAATTATTCACGGGTTTGAAGAATGGGGCGAAGAAGTTGTTCCGAAACTCAGAGGAATGTTTGCATTTGCGATTTGGGACAGAGAAAATAAATCTTTATTCATTGCGAGAGACCCATTTGGAATAAAACCTTTGCATTGGACAAAAGTCGGAGATAATTTTATATACGGTTCGGAAATAAAAAGCTTGTTGGCTTTCCCGACTGTGGAAAGAAAGCTAAATTACAAGATGCTTGATAATTATCTTTCGTTCCAATATGCCGTGCCGCCGGAAACATTTTTCGAGGGCATATATTGCTTGATGCCAGGACATTTCCTGTGGTATAAAGATGGCGAAGTTAAGATAAAAAGATATTTTGATCCGGAATTTCACATTGATGAAAACATGGATTTGGAAACCGCTACAGCCGAAATAGAAAAGGCTTTTGAAAATTCAGTACAAGCCCACAGAATAAGCGATGTAGAAGTAGGATGCTTTTTATCAAGCGGAATAGATTCCAGTTATGTTTCGTCATATTTTTCAGGTCAAAAAGCTTTCACAGTAGGTTTTGATTTTGGGGAAAAATACAATGAAATGAGCTGGGCGAAAAATTTGTCCAAAAAAATCGGAATAAATCATTATGGAAAAGTAATAAGCTCGGATGAATTTTGGAAGTCCATTAAAAAAGTTCAATATCACATGGATCAACCTCTTGCGGATCCAGCCTGCATTGCGCTTTATTTTGTTTCAAAGCTTGCAAGCGAGCATGTAAAAGTTGTGTTGTCGGGCGAAGGCGCGGACGAGCTTTTTGGAGGATATGGAATATATAACGAGCCGAGAGTGTTCAAAACATATCAAAAAATCCTTCCTAAGAAATTCAGGAAATTCCTTGCTAAATTGGTTCAAAAAATTCCGTTCAAATTTAAAGGCCAAGGATTCATAATAAGAGGCGCGAATAAAATCGAAGATAAATTTATCGGAAACGCCTTTATGTTCTCCAAAAAAGAAAAGCAGAAAATACTTAAAAACCCTGCGCTTGCGACAAGACCTCAAAATCTTTGCAAACCGATTTACGAAAAAGCAAAAGATTATGACGACGTCACAAAGATGCAGTATCTTGACATAAATATGTGGATGGTCGGAGATATTCTTTTGAAGGCTGATCGCATGAGCATGGCTAATTCTCTAGAATTGAGAGTGCCGTTCTTGGATAAAGAAGTGTTCAAGATTGCTTCCAAAATACCGGCAAATCTTAAAGTCAACAAAGAAAACACAAAATACGCTTTAAGACAAGCCGCGATGAAAAGATTGCCGATTGACACAGCTCAAAAGAAGAAATTGGGATTCCCGGTGCCGACAAGAGTTTGGCTTCGTGACAAAAAATATTACGGCATAGTGAAAGATGCATTTTTATCCGACACCGCCGAGCAGTTCTTTAATTGCGAAGAGCTGATTAAAATTTTGGATGACCATTACAACGGAAAAGCTGACAACAGCAGAAAAGTTTGGACGATATATATATTTATTGTTTGGTACGACCTGTACTTTAAAGAATTGAATTAGACAGAAAAAGGCCTCGCTGATTGTAGCGAGGTCTTTAATATTACATAATTTTTTTCTTTTTCATATACCACAAGCAGAAAATAATTGCCAGGATATTGAATATTATGCATCCGATGTACCCAAACGGGGAGGTCAGTTCCGGCATAGTGGTGAAGTTCATGCCGTACCAGGCGGCTATAGTTGAGGTCGGCATAAAGAACATAGTTATGATAGTTAATAATTTCATTATTTTGTTTGTTTTGGCGTCGAGTTGAGAGTTATAAACATCTCGGAGCTGGTTTGAGGTTTCTCTTAAGAACTGAATTTCTTCTCTTAATTGTCCGGCTCTGCGAGTGAATTTTTCGAATCTTCTTACGGCGTCTTCTGAAAAGAATCCATTTTCGTTTTCTTCGAGTTCGTAGCCGATGTCCATAAGTTGATTATAATATCTATAGAAAAGTAAAATCTCTCGCTTAAAGTTGAACATCATGGAGTTGAAATCCGATAAAATTCCTCGAATAATTGCGGTTTCTATTTTTACAAGGCGGTCACTCATTTCCTCGATGTATCTTAAATCTTTTTCGATTATAATTTCAAAAAATTCGTACAAAAATCTTTCAAGAGTTAATTTATCGTGCATTTTATTCTTCGCAATTTTTCGTATTATGCTCTGAACAGCTTTGCCGTCGTCAATAAAAATCACTCTGTTTTTTTCTATTATGAAGCCAAAATTAGTCCTGAGCATTTTTTTATCTTTGCTGACTATGGAAATATCTCCCGAGGCACAATTTTTAAAAACTGTAATCTTACAGCAGTGGGCATTTTTATAATTCGGAATGGCGAGATTATCTATGTCCGTTCTCTTTTTCATTTCCTCGCCGGTGAGTAGAAGTATAGTCTCGCCGTCGTAATCTGCGAGCCCGCTGCACTCTTTAAGACCTTCCGCAATTTTATAATATACCATAACTATCCCCTTTCTACAAATTAATATATTATATTATAACATTTTTTCAAAAACAATCAAATGTTTTTTATGAAATAAATATAAAAGACAAAAGCTCCTGCGGTTTGCAGAAGCTTTTTTAAATTTAAATTAAGCACTGACTGTAGGAGCTGCACCACCAGGCATAATAGAAATACTGTACGGCGTAGGACTTAACATACAACTTAACTTACTTGAATCCGTAAGTGCAGCAAATTGTCCAAGCATAACTTTGGGAGCACCCGGAGCCCACGCAGAAAGAGGCGGAGGCATGGGGGCGAAAGCACACGGCCCACTTCCAAAAGGCTTCGTAGCAGGATTTTTAGGAGACGTGCACACACCAAAAGTTCCTGTTGGAAAATCCATAACAGTTAAAGCCGGAGCACCTCCTGCAGAAACAACTTGTTGCTGAATAGGAGTCAAAGGCAATGGTGCAGCTCCGAACGAACACATACACATGGCGCCTGCTTTTACAATATTGGGCATATTAATCACCTACTAATCATTTTATGATTTACAAAAGATGGAACGCAAGGGTAAGTCCTGCGAAAACTATGGAAACCATAGAAGTGAGCTTAATTAAAATGTTGATAGACGGACCGGAAGTATCTTTGAAAGGATCGCCAACTGTATCGCCTACAACGGCAGCTTTGTGGCAATCGGAGCCTTTGCCGCCGAGATTGCCGGCTTCTATATATTTTTTGGCGTTATCCCAGGCACCGCCTGCATTTGACATCATAACTGCTAAAACAAACCCTGTTATTGTGGTTCCTGCCAAGAAACCTGCCACGCCGTTAACTCCAAGAATAAGTCCGACAACAATCGGAACAACAACCGCAAGGACAGCGGGTAAAATCATCAATTTTTGAGAAGATTTTGTACATAAATCCACACATGAACCGTAATCGGGTTCGGCTTCGCCTTCCAGCAATCCTGCTATGGATTTGAATTGACGTCTGACTTCCAGAACTATACTTTGAGCGGCTTTTCCGACTGCTTCCATGGTGAGAGCAGCAAATAAGAACGGAATCATCGCGCCGATGAACAATCCAACGAGGACAGGAGGATTGGTGATATTAAGATTGAAAACTGTTTTTGGGGAAAGTATTTGAACCTCAGAAATGTACGCGGCTATCAAAGCAAGAGCGGTAAGAGCCGCAGAACCTATAGCAAAACCTTTTCCGGTTGCTGCTGTGGTGTTTCCGAGAGAATCAAGAGCGTCGGTCCTTTCACGAACTTCATCTCCGAGCTCGGACATTTCGGCGATTCCGCCTGCGTTATCTGCTATCGGACCATAAGCGTCTGTTGCCAAGGTTATGCCGAGAGTCGAAAGCATTCCGACTGCTGCCACGCCGATGCCGTAAAGTCCGCGGTTGAAGCTTATTAAATTGCTTACGTTACCGCCGCAAGAGAAGAAGCTGATGAGAACGGCTGCGCCTACGATTATAACGGGGAGAACTGTTGAGTTCATTCCCAAAGAAAGGCCTCCGATAATAACGGTAGCGGAACCGGTTTCGGATGTTTTGGATAATTCTTTGGTTGGCTTGTACGTTGCAGAAGTAAAATATTCGGTGGTGAATCCGATTAAAACTCCGGAAACCAAGCCTGCGATTATAGCGTAGAAAATTCCGATAAATTGCGGTAACAAAGATTTTATAACAAAAAATGAAGCGATTGCTATGATTATTGCGCTTATATAAGTTCCTGTGCGCAAAGATTTTAAAAGGTCTTTTTGACCTGCGTTTTCTTTGGTTTTAACGAAAAATGTTCCAATAATTGAAGCGATTACTCCCAGAGCCGCCAGAAGCATAGGCACTGCCATGCCTTTCATACCGAATCCTGCGCTCACTGCGAGGGCACTTGTTGAAACGATGGATCCGACATAAGACTCATATAAATCAGCACCCATTCCTGCGACGTCACCGACATTGTCGCCAACATTATCAGCGATAACAGCGGGATTTCTTGGGTCGTCTTCAGGGATTCCGGCTTCTACTTTTCCTACGAGGTCAGCGCCGACATCGGCTGCTTTTGTGAAAATTCCACCGCCAACTCTTGCGAACAACGCCATACAAGAAGCGCCCATTCCGAAAGTCAACATATTAGAGGTAATACTTTGAATTCTTAAAGATTCGCTCGCTATGACTTCGACGTTTGTATACCAATATTTCAGGAAGAAATACCAAATAGATAAATCTAAAAGTCCAAGTCCAACCACAACAAATCCCATAACTGCACCTGCAGAGAAAGCAACTTTCAAGCCTTTGTTAAGACCTTCTTTCGCTGCAAAAGCAGTACGTGCATTCGCCATGGTAGCGGTTTTCATGCCTATAAATCCGGACAGAGCGGAGAAAAATCCACCTGTTAAAAATGCGAACGGAACAAAATGATTTAGGTACCCACAAAATGATAAAATCAAAAGCACGACAAATACCGCTGAAAAAAACACTCCAACGCCTTTATATTGACGTTTTAAGTATGCATCTGCACCTTTGCTTATCGCAGATGAAATTTTAATCATTTTTTCGGTACCTTGGGAATGGCTTTTTACTCTGTTAAACAAAAAGCCCGCAAAACAAAGAGAAATCAAAGAACCTATTGCTACAAATAACATCAAATCCATTATTTTACGAGTAAATGCTGCTAATTTAAGCGCACTAACTCTACTTCCCTTCTTTCTATGTAAATTTGCTCACGAAAAATATATATTTCGCCCATGTCGAACTATATGTATCAAAGCGACATGGACGATATTTAAGTAATCTTATTGAATTAAATTAATTCTATTATTGCCATCTCAGCGCCATCTCCACGTCTGGGGCCAAGTTTGGTTATACGGGTATAACCACCGTTTCTATCCGCATATTTTGGAGCAATTTTTTCAAAAAGATTTCTTGCAACTTCTTTTTTGGTTACGAAAGAGAAAACCATACGTTTGTTGTGAAGGCTATCGATTTTAGCTATTGTTATCATTTTTTCAGCAAGTGCGCGAACTTCCTTAGCTCTTGTAACAGTAGTTTCTATTTTACCATTTTCCAAAAGAAAAGTTACGAGTGCTCTTAACATTGCAAGTCTGTGAGCTGTAGCTCTACCGAGCTTTCTTTTACCTGACATATATTTTTACCTCCTTTTACCCTAATTATTCGCAAGGCTTAGCTAAATCAAGTCCCATTGAATGTAATTTTTCAATTACTTCATCAAGTGATTTACGCCCTAAATTTCTTACTTTCATCATTTCGTCTTCAGTTTTGCTTGTGAGGTCGTGAACTGTGTTGATTCCGGCTCTCTTCAAGCAGTTGAAAGACCTTACCGAAAGTTCCATTTCATCGATTGTTACATCTAAATCGGTAGGAGTGGATGGAGTAGATTTTTCCACCATCAAGTTTGTTCTTTCGGCGACTTCTGAAAGCTCTACAAACAAATTAAAATGTTCTATGAGTATTTTAGCTGCGATTGATACAGCTTCTTCGGCATTGATTACGCCGTTTGTCCAAACTTCCAATGAAAGTTTATCGAAGTCAGTTATCTGACCTACGCGAGTGTTTTCCACTTTATAATTTACTTTAAGAACAGGAGTATAAATAGAATCAACTGCCAAAACTCCTATAACGGGGTTTGGATTGTTCGCTTTATGACGTTCCAAAGAAACATATCCTCTGCCTTTTCCGAGGGTTATGTCCATACGAAGTTTAGCGCCTTCGCCAAGTGTGGCAATGTGGCAATCAGGATTTATAATTTCTACATCGCTGTCGTGAATTATCATTCCTGCGGTTACTTCACATGGGCCAACTGCATTTATTTCTACAGTTTTAGGTTCATCACCTTGTATCTTTGCCAAAAGGCCTTTGATATTCAAGATGATTTCAGTAACATCTTCTTTAACTCCAGGGATAGTGGAAAATTCATGCATTACGCCATCAATTTTAACACTGCTCGGAGCAACTCCCGGGAGGGAAGAAAGAAGAATTCTTCTTAAACTGTTCCCTAAAGTATTTCCAAAACCTCTTTCAAGAGGTTCTACAACAAATTTACCATAATTTTTATCCTCAGACACTTCTTCAACCGTAACCCGAGGCTTTTCAATTTCTATCATTAAATCCTCCTTGATACTCTTAAATATTGAGGCAATCGCCTCAAAAAATATGCTACGATAAAAAATAATGTAACATTATTTGGAGTACAATTCGACTATTAATGTTTCTTGAACATCAAGATCTATATCTTCTCTTGCCGGCATAGCTATTTTTTTAGCTTCCAATTTTTCTGAATTGAGTTCAAGCCACTTTGGAACAACTCTTCCGCTGTTTGACTCTAAAACAGATTTAATCTTAGCGCTTTCGCGAGATTTTTCATTTATAGAAATTACATCTCCGACTTTTACTAAGAAAGAAGGAATATTGACCTTTTGTCCGTTAACACTGAAGTGATTATGAACAACAAGTTGTCTTGCTTCTGCTCTTGAACTTGCCCAACCTAAACGATAAACGACGTTATCAAGACGGGATTCCAAAATTGCGAGTAAGTTTTCGCCTTTTTTACCCTCTTTCATCTTGGTAGCCATTTCAAAATAATGAGCAAATTGATGTTCAAGAACACCATAATAATATCTTGCTTTTTGTTTAGCTCTCAATTGTAAGCCGTATTCTGAATGTTTCTTGCGTCCTTGACCATGTTGTCCCGGAGCGTAAGAACGTCTGGAAAATGCACATTTTCCGCTGTAGCATCTTTCACCTTTCAGAAATAATTTTTGACCTTCTCTGCGGCATATTCTGCAAACCGCACCTGTATATCTTGCCATACTATTTATTGCACCTCCGATTCCTTTATATTAAACACGTCTTCTTTTTGGCGGACGACAACCATTGTGAGGAATAGGTGTTACGTCCTTTATCATATTAACATCAAGTCCTGCTGCCTGAAGAGCACGAATTGCTGCTTCACGTCCTGACCCTGGACCTTTTACATAAACTTCAACAGTTTTCATACCGTGTTCTATTGCGGTTTTTGCTGCTGTTTCTGCTGCTGTTTGAGCTGCGAAAGGAGTTGATTTCTTAGAACCTCTGAATCCGAGTCCTCCTGCGCTTGCCCAAGATACAGCATTACCTTCTATATCTGTTATTGTAACAATCGTGTTATTGAATGTTGATTGTATATGAGCTGCTCCTCGTTCAATATTTTTTCTGTCACGACGTCTGCGAACAGAAGTTTTTTTGGAGCCACTTTGTACTGCCATTAAATTATTCCTCCCTTACATAATTAGCCTTTTTTGTTAGCCATTGTTTTTCTTGGACCTTTTCTTGTTCTTGCATTTGTTTTAGATCTTTGTCCTCTTACTGGAAGACCTTTTCTATGACGAATGCCACGATAGCATCCTATTTCGATTAATCTTTTGATATCAAATGCGATATTGCTTCTGAGGTCACCTTCAACTTTGTAATTCTTGTCGATGCAAGCTCTGAGTTTAGCTACATCATCTTCGGTAAGATCTCTTACTCTTGTGTCAGGATTTACACCTGTTTTAGCAATAATTTCTTTTGCTGTTGTTCTGCCTATACCAAAAATATAGGTAAGACCAATTTCTATTCTTTTGTCTCTTGGCAAATCGACGCCTGAAATACGGGCCATTCTTAAACCCACCTCCATAGTATTTTTTTATTATCCTTGTCTTTGTTTATGCTTAGGATTTTCACATATAACTCTTACTCTGCGTTTTCTTTTTATTATTTTGCATTTATCGCAAATTCTTTTAACTGAAGGTCTAACTTTCACTTTCATTTCCCTCCAAACTCTTACTCTTAGCGGCATCGCTTACTTGCGCGCCTGAATTCTGATTATTTTTAACTCTCCATGTAATTCTTCCTCTGGTCAAATCGTACGGAGACATCTCTACAACGACTTTATCTCCTTGAACTATCTTTATATAGTTCATTCTGAGTTTACCTGAAATATGAGCAAGAATTACTTTTTCGTTAGGAAGTTTTACTTTAAACATTGTATTCGGAAGTACTTCCACAACTTCGCCTTCTAATTCTATAGTATCTTCTTTCGACATATCAATAAGCATTGCATTTTGAATGGATTTCAAAATACTTCTCTGCTTGCTCCACCACCTCTGCTGTATTATATCGTTTAATCACAAAAATTTATGATTTTGAAAATGGTTTTAGAGCACCGCGAATGGATTTATTTGTTTTAATTAAATTTTCTTCTAAAACCGTGTTGGTAACTTTTAAATGCATTAATTTTTTCTTTTTTGGTCTTTCCAAGGGTCGATATTTTCCGTCACAGACGTACGCATACGTATCGTCAAAATCCATTATGACTTGAAAATCGCCCTTATCATGACCTGCTTTAGAAATAACTACTGCACCTTTTTTTACTTCCATTATACACCGTCCTAATCCGGATTTGTAAGAATAAGTGGACCATCCGGCGTAATTGATATCGTATGTTCAAAATGAGCCGATAACTTATTATCTGCTGTGACAGTAGTCCAATTATCATCTAAAATTACCACTTTTTCAGTTCCCACATTAACCATAGGCTCAATCGCTATCGTCATACCTTTGACAAGCCTTGGGCCATGCCCGGGTTTACCATAATTAGGAACCGAAGGATCTTCGTGCAGCGACGCACCCACTCCATGACCCACAAAATCTCGAACCACCGAGTAGCCACGTGCCTTGACATACTCTTCAACCGTACTACCGATATCCCCTACTCTATTGCCGATTTTAGCCTTTTTTATGCCTTCATAAAGACTTTCTTTAGTAGTTTTTAGAAGATTTTGGGCTTCGGGGGAGATATCTCCACATGGGAACGTGTAAGCATTATCACCGTGATATCCATGAATACAGGCTCCGACATCGATGCTTACGATATCTCCGCTTTTGATAATACGTTTTTTGCTTGGTATGCCATGAATGACTACATTATTAATAGATATGCAGCTACTTTTTGGAAAATCACCATAACCCAAAAAAGAAGGTCTAGCTCCCATCGAAACGATATATTTATGAATTAAATTATCTATATATTCGGTAGAAACTCCGGGTTCTACAGCTTCGCCTCCAAGCTTTAGTGCTCGGGCTGAAATTTTTCCGGCTTCTTTCATAAGTTCAAGTTCATGACATGATTTTAAAACTATCATTATCTACGCCTCTAATACTTTTATTATATCCTTTGTAATATCGTCAACCGATTTGCAACCGTCTATTACAAATCTTTTATTTTGCTTGTCGTAGTAGGATTTTAATATATGGGTTTGTTCATAATATACCTTAAGACGCTGCTTTACTGTTTCTAACTTGTCATCCATACGCTGAACAAGGGCACCTGCACATACGTCGCATTTACCATTTGTTTTAGGTCTAACGCCACCGGCGCCTTCAACATTGTAAGTGCTTCCGCATTCGCTGCAGATGCGACGTCCGGACATTCTTTTGTAAATAACTTCGTCATCAACTTCAATATCAATAACTTTGTCAATATTTACTCCAAGATTATCCAGAGCCTCGGCCTGCGCAAGAGTTCTTGGGAAACCGTCAAGAATGAAACCATTCTTGCAGTCGTCAAGACTTATTCTGTCTTTGACTATCCCAATAACTACATCGTCAGGGACTAAATCGCCTTTATCTATATATGATTTAACCTTTAATCCCATTTCAGAACCGCTTTTCAACGCTTCTCTTATTACATTTCCCGTCGAAATCGTAGGAATCTTAAAATGCTCGGATATGCGTGCCGATTGCGTGCCTTTGCCTGCTCCCGGCGCACCTAGAAAAATAATATTCATTTTAATAAACCCCTTTTTAAAAATTTACGAATTCAGGCGAAAAAATTCTAAAATAAATTTACTAATCTAAAAATCCCTTGTAATGTTTCATCATAAGTTGAGATTCCATTTGCTTAACTGTTTCGAGAGCAACACCAACCATAATTATAATCGATGTACCACCCATGGACAAATCATGCATATTGCTCAAGTTTGCAAATCCTATAGGAAGCAAAGCGATAAACGCTAAGAACAAAGCTCCCATGAGTGTAACTTTTGAAAGCACTCGAGATAAGTAATCTGCTGTTGGTTTTCCGGGACGTATACCAGGGATTACTCCGTTGCTTTGACGAAGATTATTTGCCATTTCAATCGGATTATAAGTAATTGAAACGTAGAAATAAGCAAACATCAAAATCAAGAAGAAATAAGCTATAGTGTAGCCCGGCCCGTTAATTTTGAATGATTCCAAAATAGTTTTCATAATTCCTTCTGGATGAGCGAAAAATGCTACCATATTTGGCACCCACAAAATCGAAGACGCAAATATTATTGGCATAACTCCCGCAATTCCGATTTTTAAAGGAATATGACTATTTTGTCCTGCATACATTTTTCTTCCAACGGTGCGTTTTGAATACTGGATAGGAACTCTGCGCTCGGCATCGTTCATAAACACTATAATCCACATCATGAAGAAGAACATAAACACAAATACCGGAACATAAGCAAAGAATTTTCCGAAAGTTTCCGGAGAACTTAGTGCTAATTGGAAATATCTAACCAACTTAGATATAAGACTTGGCATTCTGGAAACTATACCGGCAAACATAAGTATTGATATTCCATTGCCCACGCCTTTTACATTTATTTGCTCACCGAGCCACATCATAAGAGCTGTTCCTGCGGTAAAGCAACAAATTATTACTATTGCAGTAAATATTCCTGCGCTTCCTTCGGTGTATTTTACTATTGATTGACCTGCGTAGCTGTTGAATTTTAAGTACATATAAAATCCTGTACCTTGCATAAGTCCGATAATTATAGTTAAATACCTTGTTATTGCCATCAATTTCTTGCGGCCTTCTTCTCCTTCTTTTTGGAGAGACTCAAGATACGGAAGTGCTACAGTCATGAGCTGAATTACTATCGAAGCATTGATATAAGGTGAAACGGACATTGCAAAAATTGTTGCCTGAGCAAATGCACCACCCGAGATGGTATCAAGGAAAGTAAGGACTGCGCCGTTCTCTCCCAAGCTGCCCATAAGTCCTGCCAACGCTTCAACATTTAAAAACGGTACCGGAATAACTGAACCTATTCTGAAAACAATAATTATAAATATTGTAAATAATAATTTTTTTCTTAAATCCGGGACTTTCCAAGAATTAATAATTGTTTTAATCAATTAGATCACCTCAGCCTTCCCGCCTGCTGCTTCTATTTTTTGAACTGCAGACTTTGAAAACATCTGTGCTTTAACTGTCAAGCTTTTAGAAAGGGTGCCATTGCCTAAGATTTTAATCTTATCAAAATCACGTTTTACAAGGCCCATATTGATAAGTTCGTTAACATCGATAACTGAACCTTCACCGAATTTTTCGAGATCACCAACATTGATAGCTATAACTTTTTTAGCAAAAATATTGTTGAATCCTCTCTTAGGTATTCTTCTTTGAAGAGGCATTTGTCCACCTTCAAAACCGGGGCGAACACCGCCACCTGATCTTGCGTTTTGACCTTTATGACCTTTTCCGGCTGTTTTTCCCCAACCTGAACCGTGGCCACGGCCTACTCTTTTAGAATTCTTTTTTGAACCTTCTGTACATACTAAATCTTGTAATTCCAATTTTAATTCACCTCCTGCAAATTATAAATTGCAATAATATACAAATTATTTTTCGGTAACTTCAACTAAATGAGAAATTACGTTAATTTTTCCGCGAGTTGCTTCGTTATCAGGTTGAACAGAAACATCGCTGATTTTTCTAAGTCCTAATGACTCAGCTGTCGCAATTTGCTTTTTAATGCGGCCAGCCAAGCTTTTTACTAATTTAATTTCTAATGCCATACTGCTGACCCCTTTACTTTAATATTTCTTTTACGGTTTTGCCACGAAGCTCTGCAACTTCTTCAGCGTTACGTAAACTTCTTAATCCTTCGATTGTAGCTCTTACTACGTTGCAAGGATTGTTTGAACGAAGAGCTTTTGTACGAATATCTTTTATTCCTGCTGATTCAACAACTGCACGAACAGGTCCGCCAGCTATAACTCCGGTACCTGGTGCGGCAGGTTTCATCAATACTCTTGCTGCGCCATATTCTCCGATAAATTCATGAGGAATGGTACTGCCTTTCAAAGGAACCTTTATAAGATTCTTTTTAGCGTCTTCGATTCCTTTTCTTATTGCATCAGGAACTTCGCCTGATTTGCCGATACCGAATCCAACGTGGCCCTTTCCGTCGCCTACTACCATAAGAGCGGCAAATTTAAAAATACGACCACCTTTTACGGTCTTAGAAACTCTGTTTATAGCAACGAGTCTTTCTTTTAAATCTAGCACTGAAGCATCTATTCTAGCCAAAAGTATTTCCCTCCCTCTAAATTAAAATTTAAGTCCGCCTTCTCTGGCGCCTTCTGCTAACTCTTTAACGCGTCCGTGGAAAATATATCCTCCGCGGTCAAACACTACGTTTTCGATTCCTTTTTCGAGAGCACGTTTAGCAATAATTTCGCCAACTTTTTTAGCTGCTTCTTTATTGCCGCCGTACATTCCGAAATCTTTTTCAACTGATGAAGCCGAAACTAAAGTTACGCCTTTAACGTCGTCGATTATTTGAGCATAAATATTACTCCTGGAGCGGAAAACATTCATACGAGGACGACTGGCTGTACCCGAAATTTTACCACGAACTCTTCTGTGGCGTCTCAAACGGGCCTGATTTTTATCTGCCTTGTTTACCATGATGATTCACACTCCTAATTATTTTTTACCTGTTTTTCCTTCTTTGCGACGAATAACCTCGTCAACATACTTAATACCTTTACCTTTATATGGTTCCGGTGGACGTTTTTCGCGAATTTCAGCTGCATATTGTCCTACTTGCTGTTTGTCGCAACCCAAAACGGAAATTTTATTTCCTTGAACTTCCAATTTAATTCCCGGAATTTCAGGCATAGTAACTTGATGAGAGAAACCTAAATTCATAACAAGATTTTTTCCTTGCATTTGAACACGATAACCTACACCATTAACTTCAAGTTCCTTTTTAAAGCCGTTTGTAACTCCTTCAACCATGTTGTTTATGAGAGTTCTTGTTAAACCGTGAAGAGATCTGCTCTCTTTTTGGTCGTTTGGCCTTTTAACTTCGATTACTCCGTTTTCAATTAAAACTTCCATTTTAGGATGAATATTTTGAGTTAGAGTACCTTTAGGACCTTTAACCGTTAATACGCCGTCAGACAATTTTACGTCTACTCCAGCGGGAATATTTATGGGTTTTCTTCCAATTCTTGACATTTTTTGTCACCCCTTTTTATTACCAAATGAATGCTAGAACTTCACCGCCGACATTTTCTTTACGTGCTTTGCGGTCGGTCATAATTCCTTTAGATGTTGAGATAAGTGCGATTCCTAAGCCTTTCATAACCTTAGGCATATTTTCTACATCGCTGTAAATTCTAAGGCCCGGCTTTGAAACTCTTTTTAGACCTGTGATAACAGGCTTTTTATTTTCGGTATATTTAAGATAAATCTTTATCATACCTTGCTTTTCATCTTCGGATACAACGAACTTATTGATGTAACCTTCTTCAAAAAGAATTTCAACAATAGCTTTTTTCATGTTTGAAGCTGGCACTTCAACTGTTTCGTGTTTTGCAGAACTTGCATTACGAATTCTTGTAAGTAAATCTGCAATTGTATCTGTAATTTGCATAACTCATTTACCTCCTTTGCTAAATCTTACCAACTTGCTTTCTTTACGCCTGGGATTTCTCCTTTGTATGCAAGCTCCCTAAAACAAATACGGCATATACCAAATTTGCGAAGGTAACCATGCGGCCTTCCGCATATTCTGCATCTGGAGTACTCACGAGTTGAAAACTTTTGTTTACGGCTCTGTTTTACTTTCAATGACGTTTTAGCCACAATATTCCCTCCTTATTTTGCAAATGGTGCGCCCATAAGTCTTAACAATTCTCTTGCTTCGTCATCAGTTTTTGCTGTGGTGGAAATTGAAATATCCATTCCACGAATCTTATCAATCTTATCATATTCGATTTCTGGGAATATAAGTTGTTCTTTAACTCCCATGTTGTAGTTTCCTTTTTTATCGAAAGAGTTCGGATTGATTCCTCTGAAGTCTCTAACTCTTGGAAGAGCTAAATTGAAAAATCTGTCTAAAAATTCATACATTTTTTCGCCGCGAAGTGTTACTTTTGCGCCGATTTTCATGCCTTCACGAATTTTGAAGTTTGCAACAGATTTTCTTGCAGTACAAACAACTGGTTTTTGACCTGTTATAGTACTTAAGTCTTCGAGGATAGAACCAATAACTTTAGAATTATCTTTTGCTTCTCCGGCACCTACGTTTATAACTATCTTTTCAATTTTAGGTATTTGCATAACGTTTTTGTACCCAAATTTTTCTTGAAGTTTTGGTGCAACGGTATTTTTATAAAAATCCTTAAGTGTTGCCATTAGTATCCTCCTTACAGCACTTCACTGCATTTTTTACAGCTGCGCTTTTTTGAACCATCGTCCATAATTTTATGAGCGATTCTGGTTGGTTTACCGCAATGAGGACAAACTAATTGAACTTTAGAAGCATACATAGCACCTTCAGTTTTTACAATGCCGCCCTCCTGACCTGCTTTGCGGGGCTTAACGTGCTTAGAAACAACATTAACGCCTTCAACAATCAGCTTACTTTCTCTTGGGCTGACTGCAACAACTTTTCCTTGTTTTCCGCGGTCTTTACCGCTCAAAACTACGACTGTATCTCCGGTTTTAACATGGACGGTACCGTTACCGGAACGAGCCGCTTTATTTCTACTTTTTTTAAACAACAGTAAACACCTCCTGTTAAAGAACTTCCGGAGCAAGACTCAGTATTTTGGTGTACCCGTCTTCGCGCAATTCTCTTGCTACAGGTCCAAAGATACGTGTGCCTTTCGGATTTTTGTCTTCCTTAATAATTACAGCTGAATTTTCGTCAAAACTTATATAAGAACCGTCTTCACGACGAACTTTATCTACTGTACGAACAACAACCGCTTTAACTACGTCGCCTTTTTTGACAACGCCACCGGGTGATGCTTTTTTTACGGAAGCAACTATAACATCACCGATTCCGGCATATTTTCTACCGGTGCCACCAAGAACTCTTATGCACATAATTTCCTTAGCACCTGTATTATCGCCTACTTTTAAAAGAGTTTGAGGCTGTACCACAGTTATCCTTCCTCCTAACCGGTTAAGTATTTTTTAATTAACCTTAAATTATTTAGCTTTTTCTACGATATCGACAAGTCTCCATCTTTTGTCTTTAGAAAGAGGTCTTGTTTCCATAACTCTGACTTTGTCACCGATTTTACATTCATTGTTTTCGTCATGAGCTTTAAGTCTTTGTGTATGTTTTACAGTTTTATTATAAAGTGGATGTTTAACAATATCTTCTACAGCGACAACGATAGTTTTGTCCATTTTGTCACTTACAACATTACCAACTTTCACTTTTCTCATATTTCTTTCGCTCAAAGTGTACCCTCCTTCCACTATGCCTTAGAAGCTTCGCTAATTTCTTTTTCACGAATAACAGTTTGAACTCTCGCAATGTCTTTTTTAACTGCGCGAATACGCATTGGATTTTCGAGCTGATTTATAGCGAGCTGAAATCTAAGATTAAAAAGTTCGGATTTAAGGTCTTTAAGTTTAGTGTTTAAATTGTCTGCACTTAAAGTTTTGATTTCTGAAATCTTCATTACACCTCACCATCCGTTTCCTGCTTTTTTACAAATTTGCATTTAATCGGTAATTTGTTCGCTGCCAAACGCATAGCTTCTCTTGCGATATCTTCGGGAACATCACCGATTTCAAACATAACTCTTTGTGGTTTTACTACTGATACCCAAAATTCCGGTGAACCTTTACCTTTACCCATACGAGTTTCGGCAGGTTTTTTAGTAACCGGTTTATCCGGGAATATTTTTATCCAAACTTTTCCTGCTCTTTTGCAGAATCTTGTCATAGCAACACGAGCTGCTTCGATTTGATTTGAAGTTATCCAAGCGGGCTCTAAAGCTTGAAGGCCAAAATCTCCGTGAGAAACTTTACTTCCTCTTATTGCACGACCTGTCATTCTTCCACGATGAACTTTTCTGTACTTAGTTCTTTTTGGCAACAGCATCTTTATGGCCCCCTTTCACATTTTCAGCTTTAGCAGCATTTGCTAAAACTTCACCTTTATAAATCCAAACTTTTACACCGATGATACCGTAAGTTGTTGCAGCTTCTGCAAAACCGTAATCGATGTTAGCTCTGATAGTTTGAAGCGGAATAGTACCTTCATGATAATGTTCGGTTCTAGCTATTTCTGCTCCACCAAGTCTACCGGAAACTTGTGTTTTAATGCCCTTAGCACCAGCTTTCATAGAGCGTCCCATAGCTTGTTTAAGAGCACGTCTGAACGAAACTCTCTTTTCAAGCTGAGCTGCTATATTTTCAGCTACTAATTTAGCATTAACGTCTGAATTCTTAACTTCAACGATATTAATAACTACAGGTTTCTTTATTAATTTTTCACAAAAAACTTTAAGTTTTTCGATTTCTGCGCCGCCTTTACCAATGACTATGCCAGGCTTTGCACAATGAATGTGAAGACGAACTTTTGAGTTGTCTCTTTCGATTTCTATTTTAGGAACTCCTGCTGCTTTGAGTTTTTTTGTAAGAACTTTACGAATTTTATAGTCTTCTATAAGTGCATCCGCAAAATCTTTTTTCTTAACAAACCAACGTGAATCCCAATTGTTAATTATTCCTACACGAAAGCCGTGTGGATTTACTTTTTGCCCCATAGTTAACCCCCTTTTCCACTAATTTTTTTCTTCTAAAACTATAGTAACATGAGAGCTTCTTTTTTCGATTCTGTATGCTCTGCCTTTAGACATAGGCCTAATTCTTTTGAGAATAGGTCCGGGACATACAAAACATTTAGAAACATAAAGACGAGATGCGTCCATTTGATAATTATTAACCGCATTAGCCATAGCTGATTTAAGCAATTTTTCAAGATACTCACAAGCTGATTTTGGAGTATTTTTAAGAACTGCCATAGCGTACTCGACAGGTTTATTTCTGATTAAATCAAGAACAATAGAAACCTTACGTGGCGAAATGCGAGCGTATCTTAAATGAGCTTTTGCTTCCATGATTACAACTCCTTCCGCAGGTTATTTTTTACCCGTTGTTTTTGATCCGGCATGACCTTTAAATGTTCTTGTTGGCGCAAATTCACCAAGTTTATGTCCAACCATATCTTCCGTGACATATACAGGAACGTGTTTACGTCCATCGTGAACAGCAAACGTATGTCCTACAAATTCAGGGAAAATTGTTGAAGATCTACTCCAAGTTTTAAGTACTTTCTTCTCACCGGCTTTGTTGAGATTTTCTACTTTTTGAAATAATGAAGCCTCAACAAAAGGTGCTTTTTTCAAACTTCTACTCAATGCAATGCACTCCTTTCCCTATTATTTGCTGTTTCTACGTTTAACAATAAATTTATTTGAAGCCTTCTTCTTAGATCTTGTTTTGTATCCAAGAGCAGGTTTACCCCAAGGTGTTGTGGGTCCAGGACGTCCAACTGGTGACTTACCTTCACCACCGCCGTGCGGGTGATCACATGGGTTCATAACAGAACCGCGAACTGTTGGTCTCCAGCCCATATTGCGTTTACGACCGGCTTTACCGATTTTAACGTTTTCATGGTCTATATTACCAACTTGACCGATTGTTGCCATACATTCTGCACGAACATTTCTTAATTCTCCTGAAGGAAGTCTAAGAAGTGCCATACCGTTTTCTTTAGCCATGAGCTGAGCCATGTTTCCTGCTGCTCTTGCTAATTGAGCGCCTTTTCCAGGATAAAGTTCAACGTTATGAATGAAAGTACCAACAGGGATATTTACCAGCGGAAGTGCGTTACCTGTTTTTATGTCAGCTGAAGGGCTGGCCATAATTTCTTGTCCGACTGTCAATCCGTGAGGAGCTGTAATGTATCTTTTTTCGCCGTCTTCGTATTGAATGAGTGCGATATGAGAGGAACGGTTTGGATCGTATTCAAGAGAAATAACTTTTCCAGGAACATCAAATTTTTGACGTTTAAAATCGATAATACGATATTTTCTGCGATTTCCGCCGCCTCTGTGACGAACTGTTATACGTCCGTAGCTGTTACGTCCGGCCTTTTTATTTAAAGAACGAAGCAAGCTTCTTTCAGGACCATTTTTTGATAATTCTGAATAATCGGTTACCGACATATTTCTTCTTGAAGGGGTAGTCGGTTTATAATTTTTTATTGCCAATTATTTCACTCTCCTTAAAAATTTTAAGCTTTGCGGAGGCTGACTCCTCCTTACACTGCTTTTAATGTTTTGAAAAATATCCAATAATGCTGAAAATATTGAATATTATGATTATAAGATTCAGTATCAATAGAAAAAGATTATATCCGGGAGCGCCAAACCAGTAATATTTTAAATTATTAATCGAAATAATAATCAAGATAACTGATAAAACTACATCAACCAAAAACGAATAACTCATCATTTTCATTTGATAACGTCCTTTCAAAGTCTCCTTTTCAACTTTAAAATATCTACTAAACCATACCTTCAAAGAATTCGATAGATTTGCTGTCCGGGGTCAAAGTAACGTAAGCCTTTTTCCAAGAAGGAGTGTAGCCTCCGAATCTACCTTGGCGACGGAATCTGCCTCTAACTTTCAAAGTGTTTACTTTTGAAACTTTTACTTTAAAAATTTCTTCAACAGCTTTGGCGATTTCTATTTTTCCTGCATTTTTTGCTACTTCAAAGGTGTATTTTTTATTAGGCATTCCAAGCATTGTTTTTTCTGTAACGATAGGACGAATTATAACGTCATGTGCCAACATTATGCATACACCTCCTCAATTTTGCTGATTGCGCTCTTAACGATAACGAGTTTACGAGCGTTTAAAATGTCATATACATTTAAAGTGTTTACTTGAGAAGTTTTTACTCCCGGAATGTTTCTTGAAGATTTGATGATTTTATCTTCGATTTCAGGTAAAACTACCAAAGATTTGCCATTTGCTCCGATTGCATCCAAAACATTAACCATAGATTTGGTTTTGTATTCCGGCATTTCAAGAGAGTCTAAAACGATAATTCCATTATCTAAAACTTTGCTCGAAAAAGCGGATTTCATAGCTAAACGCTTAACTTTTTTATTAACAACATAACTATAATCACGTGGCTTTGGAGCAAAAACTATACCACCGTGTCTCCATTGAGGTGATCTTATAGAACCTTGTCTTGCATGGCCGGTTCCTTTTTGTCTCCATGGCTTCTTTCCGCCTCCCGAAACCTCTGCGCGAGTCAACGCACTTTGTGTTCCTTGGCGTTTATTCGCCAAATGATTTACAACTACATCATGCATAACAGATACGTTGGGTTCTATTCCAAAAATAGAATCAGATAATTCAACTGTTCCTACTTCTTTACCTGTCATATCAAGTACTGCTACTTTAGGCATCACAATTCCTCCTTCCTTATGCTTTAACACTGTCGCGAATAAGTACTATGCCGCCATTTGGGCCTGGCACTGCACCTTTGATTGCGATTAAATTGTTTTCTGAATCGATCTTAGCAATTTTCAAATTCTGCACTGTAACTCTTTCAGCTCCAAGATGTCCTGCCATCTTTTTACCTTTGAATACTCTTGAAGGGTCAGAACATGCCCCGATAGAACCACCTTTACGAACCGTAGGACCTGTACCATGAGTTTCTTTAAGCCTTCTAAAATTCCAGCGTTTAATTACACCGGCGTATCCTTTACCTTTGCTTGTACCTATAACATCTACTTTTTCGCCATTTTCAAAGATATCAACCTTAATAATATCGCCGATATTATAAGAAGAAATATCGTCAAAACGACATTCTTTGAGCACTTTTTTTGGTGCTACATCAGACTTGTCAAAATGTCCTTTCATAGGTTTGTTAACAAGTTTGGGTCTTACGTCCCCATATCCTATCTGAACAGCGTTATATCCGTCGGTTTCCACTGTCTTCTTTTGAGAAACAACACATGGACCTGCTTCAACAACTGTTACCGGAATAACTTTGCCGTTTTCGTCAAAGATTTGGGTCATTCCTACTTTTTTACCGATAATTGCCTTTTTCATAAACTTTTTCCTCCTATTTAGGTTATTGGTTAACCCTTTTCAGGCTAACATGACCTCGGCTGCGCGTTCGTTGATTAGAGTTTTATCTCTATTTCAACACCTGCAGGGAGCTCAAGATTCATCAGAGAATCAACTGTTTTGTTTGATGGTTTCAAAATGTCGATAAGTCTCTTATGAGTTCTCATTTCAAATTGCTCACGGCTATCTTTGTTGACGTGAACTGAACGGAGAATTGTTACGACTTGCTTTTCAGTTGGTAGCGGTACTGGACCTGATACCTTTGATCCCGTTCTTGAAGCAGTTTGAATGATTTTTTGAGATGCTGCATCAACAAGTTTTACATCATAACCTTTGATCCTGATTCTGATTTTTTCTTTGACTGCCATTAAATCGCCTCCTTACATTGTTAATGGTGGGCGGCTCTTTTAAATTATCAACTCGCCCGGGTGTTTCACGTTTTCATTAAATAAAAACGGATAAACTACATAGTTTAACCCGGTTAATTTAAAAGTATTTGATTTCAACACAAATTTCATAACAATATGTAATTCAGGTTAAAAAATCTTAGAACTTTCGCCCGGTTTAAAATCGGACATACTCCACGGAAAAACCGACTATAAGTCGCAACCTCCCGCTTCAACGCATATCATTTGCAGTCGTACCATTTTATATTATCATATGGATTAAGAAAAATCAAGAGTTTTTCTTAATTTTTAGCAATAAAAATAGCAGCTGCTCTAACGCAACCGCTATTTATACTAACCATTAAATTATTGAGCTTCTTTTTCTTTGCTTTGTTCAGCAACTTTTGCTTCATATTTTTTGCTGAGGTTAAATACAGAGCCAATCCATACAGCAACTGTTGTTGTGAAGAGAACGGAGATTGTTACTACGTGATCTGTTAATGTAGAGCCTGCAGCAACAACACTTGTTAAGAACATTCCAACTGCAGATGCGCCTGCTTTACCAGCACGGCCGCCGATAACTTCAACTGCTGCTTGACCTTTTGTTCTGGTATCTTCATCCAGAGGCAAGTAAGCCATGTTTTTGGTTGCATCGAACAAACAATATTTTACGCTCTTTGAAAGTGCGTCTTGGATAAGTCCAAACCATACTGCAAGAACTGCAAAGCTAGTTCCGAAAATTGTTGGAGAAACATATTCACCGTAGAGCACTATTCCAAAGAATATTGCACCGAAAATAGCTAAAATAGATGCTGGGATAAGAGCTGCTGTTCTCCATTTGGTTTTTCTTAAAATGTTTTGACCGAGGAGAGAAGCTACGATTGTTAAAATACCTGTAAGCATGGAGAGGTTTGCCATCATGTCAGAAACTCCGGCTGCGCCTTTAACCATTCTATCTGTGTATTTTTTCCAAACTACTTCGAAGAAGTTAATTCCAATACCATAACAAAGAACGATTGCGCAGATCATTAACAGGTATGGAGATTTACATAAAATTTTAACGCCGTCCATGATACCGACTTTTTCTTTTTTCTTTTTGGATTTAACTTGAGCCGGATCATAAAGTCTTGGATCTTTCAAAACGAAAGCGTTAATGTACCAGTACATAGCCATAGTTGCGATTCCGAAAGCTATACATGCGCCAATACTTATGTATATGTGAGCATCGCCAGGCATTTTTGCCAGAGTTTTCAAAAGTCCGCCGGAACATACAACACCGATGTTTCCTACGATTGCGTAAAGACCGAAGAATCTCTTTACTTCACTCTTCATTGTAACTTCATATGCAAATTGCCAGAAAAGCGAAGATATAGCCATGGTTCCCCAAAGCTCCGAAAGTACATAAAATAACGTAAAGGACCAGTTAGTTAGGCACGGGATAACCCAATAAAAGAACGGTGGCCATGATGCTTGCATTGCGCGAACTGTTGCTTCGTTAGCATGAATAACCGCACGATTTGGGTATAAGAATAAAAGAAATACTGCATAAAATGCCATGAAAGAAGAAACCATAATATAAAAGGTTTTCTTAAATCCAAACTTGTTGAGTAAGAAAGTATAAACTATAACTAATAAAAAAGCAGCTGGCATAACAAACCATAATTTAAGCTGCGGAACAAGCTCAGATCCCCCTCCTATTGCCTCTTTTCTAACTAGGGAATCCTTCAAATCTCTAACCATTGTATAAACGAAGAGAATGAAGAACATTAAAAAGCTCATTGGTAAGAACTTTTTCATTTCGTAGCCATGTATTGGCCACAAAGCCGATCTAAGTGGGCTAAACTCTTTTTGTGCAGAACCTGTAGGTTGTGCATCATTCATAGATCATCCAATCCTTTCATATAATATTATTTACTTATCTATTATAACTGCTCCTTTTAAAATTGTAAATAACCAAATTTAAATATATTCAATAAATTTGATTAAAATAATTATTTTTTACACTTATTTCCAAATTTAAATTAAAAATTCAATTAATATCAATGTATGCTGTTATTTTGCAAATATATTTCTAATTTTAAACATTTTGAAAATGAAGTTTATGCTTCACGGCGTAAGTTTCTGCCTTACCGCCAGAGCAACCTTTTACAATTAAACCAGAACAATTTTCGAAAATTTTATGACCAAATTCAATGTTATTCGATAAAATCAAAATTTCTTTTAAATTTTTACATCCGCAAAACGCGCTATTGCCTATCGCGGTAAGATTTTCGGAGGTATTAAATTTTTTCAATGATGAACAATCTGCAAAGGCAAATGCTCGAATTTTTTTAACAGAATTTCCAAAATTAACTCTTTTTAAATTTTCGCACCCGTAAAATGCTGCTTCATCAATATATTTTAAATTATCTCCCGCGCAAACTTCTTCTATATTTTTGCAATCGTAAAATGCGCATTCCTTGATGGTTATCACGGTTTCGGGGATTATGATTTTTCCTTTTCGATCCAGAGGGCAAGTCACCAAAGCGGTTCCATCTTTTGTGAACATTATACCATCTATTGATTTAAAACACTTATTTTTAGGATTTATTTCTATATTTTTTAAAGAACGGCATCCGCACATCGAAAGCTCCATGATATTGGAAGCAGAGGCTCCGATGTAAATTTTTTCCATATTTTCACAATTTCCAAAAGCCAGTCTCCCGAGAGTTGTAAGAGATTCGGGCAAAACGGCTTCTTTCAGGCCCGAACAACCGTAAAATGCGTAATCATCGATGCAAATTATTTTTTTGGAAAACAAAATTTTTTGAATTTCATGATGGCCATAAAAAGCACCATAATTTATTTTTTTTACATTTTTTGGAATTTTTACCGTGGCAGAATCTCCAGTGTATGAAACCAATTCTCCAGAATCGTTTATACAAAATTCGGAATTTTGGGCTTTTTCAACAGAATTTTTGCTTTTAACTTCAGTAGCCGAAATATTTACAGTAGATGCCACCGCTCCGACAACAAATAAAGCAGCAAATACTTTTGTGATTTTTAAAATCTTTTTAATAAACAACATCTTCATGTCCCCCACATTTTAAGCATATTTATCTAGATATCCTAAATTTTACCATAATATGCCTATGTAAGTCAATCAAAAGTATCATTTACTTGCTTTAAAGCTGTCTTTTAGGCCAACGCTCCTGTTAAACACCAATTTTTCTGACTTGGATGAATCTTTGTCAAGGCAAAAATATCCGGTTCTCATAAATTGGTAGGAGCTGCCGAGCTCGGCGGTTTTTAAATAATTTTCCAATTTGCAATTTTTTAACACTTTCAACGAATCCGGGTTCAAAACCTTCATGAAATCGCCTTCAGATTCCGGATCGGGAACAGAAAACAGATTATCGTAAAGATTTATAGTTGCGTCAACGGCGGTGTTAACGTCGACCCAATGAATCGTGCTCTTGATTTTTCGTCCGTCCTGAGTATTGCCGCCTCGGGAATTTTCATCGTACTCGCAATAAACTTCAACTACGTTGCCAGAGGAATCTTTTTTGCACCCGGTGCATTTTACGACATACGCCGATTTTAAGCGGACTTCGTTGCCAGGGAACAATCTGAAATATTTTCTGGAAGGTTCTTCCATGAAATCTTCGGCTTCGATATAAACTTCCCTCGAAAAGCTTACGCTATGTGTGCCTGCGGAGGGATCGTTGGGATTGTTTTCGATTTCAAAAATTTCAGTTTTTTCCTGCGGATAATTTGTAATTACAAGTTTGATTGGATTCAAAACGCCCATTACACGAGTCGCGTTAAGGTTTAAATCTTCGCGCAGACAATGCTCCAAAAAGGCATATTCGACGGTGCTTATAACCTTGGAAACACCTATTCTTTCGCAGAAATTTCGAATCGATGCAGGTGTGTAACCGCGACGTCTAAGACCACAAATCGTAGGAAGTCTGGGATCATCCCAACCCGAAACAACACCTTCTTCGACGAGTTTTCTGAGCTTGCGTTTACTCATAACAGTATTATTTATGTTGAGCCTTGCAAACTCGATTTGGCGGGGCTTTTGCGGCAATTCAGAATTATTCACAACCCAATCGTAAAGTGGCCTGTGGTCTTCAAATTCAAGGGAACACAAAGAATGAGTAATGCCCTCCATGGCGTCCTCGATGGGGTGCGCATAGTCGTACATGGGGTAAATACACCACTTATCTCCAGTACGATGGTGGGAAGAATGATTTATCCTATAAATAACGGGGTCGCGCATGTTGAAATTCCCTGAACTCAAATCAATTTTGGCCCTTAGAGTCATTTTTCCGTCGGGGAATTCTCCGTTTTTCATTCTTTTGAAAAGTTCAAGGCTCTCACTTGAAGGTCTGTCTCGGTACGGACTTTTTGCAGGCGTGGAAGCATCACCGCGATTGGATTTAACTTCTTCAGGAGTGAGTTCGCAAACATAAGCGAGGCCTTTTTCGATGAGCTTGCAGGCGTTTTCATACATGACGTCGAAATACTCGGAAGCGTAGTAAAACCTATCCTCCCAGTCGAAGCCCAGCCATTTTACGTCTTCTTTTATGGAATCTACATATTCAACGTCCTCCTTAGAGGGGTTGGTATCATCCATTCTTAAATTGCATTTCCCGGAAAATTTTTTGGCAGCGCCGAAATCAATGCATATCGCCTTGGCATGGCCTATGTGCAAATATCCATTGGGCTCGGGCGGAAACCTTGTGTGAACGTCTTCGTGCGCAAATCTCCCGCCTTCGGAAATGTCTTTTTTGATGGCTTCAAAAATAAAATTTCCCGCTAAATCATTTTCTTGTTTATCTAAATTTATTTCATTTTTTTCCATATTTTTAACTCCTTATTAAAGCTTTGAAATAGCATTTTTTATTCTTTTTAATGACTCTTCTTTGCCGAGTATTTCAAGGATTTCAACTGCTCCACCCGGAGTCATTGCTTTGCCTGAAACGGCGATTCTTACCGGCCACATAACTGTCCCGTTTTTCATTTCGTTTGATTGGGCAAAATTTATAAGCAAATCATGGATAGACTCATAAGTCCAAGATTCCAAATTTTCGAACTCAGGCAAGATTTTTTCCAAAACATTTTTAGAAATTTCAAGATTTGTTTTGCTTTTTTTGTTTTCGAACATATTAACATCATAATCGGGCAAACTTTCAAAAAAGTCAATTAAATCCGGGATATCCGAAAGTTTGGAAATTCGAGTTTTCAGGAGCTTCGCGATTTTTTTAGGGTCACAATTTTTGGCTACACTGCTTATATAAGGATATGCCAGATCTGAAAACTCTTCGTCGGTTTTGAGCTTCATGTACTCGGAGTTAAACCAATCTAATTTTTTGTAATCAAAAACCGCGGGAGATTTGCTTATTCTTTCGGCGGTAAAAATTTTAGTGAGTTCAGAAAGAGAAAAAATTTCTTGATTGCTATCTGGGCACCAACCTAAAAATGCTATGTAATTAACGATTGCCTCGGGGAGATAGCCTTTTTTAACGAGGTCTTCAAAACTTACTGCGCCATGACGTTTGGAAAGCTTGGAAACCGTACCGTCTTCGTTTTGACCCATTATCAAAGGCAGATGAATATAGGTGGGGATTTCCCATCCGAGCGACTCATATAAAAGATTATATTTAGGGGTGGAAGACAGGTACTCGCAGCCACGAACCACGTGAGTAATCTCCATTTCATGGTCATCAACAACATTCGCAAAATTGTATGTAGGGAATCCATCACTTTTTATTAGTATTTGGTCTTCGAGCTCTTTATTATCAATTGTAACCTCGCCGAAAACAATATCTTTGAAAGTGGTCTTGCCTTCCATGGGCATTTTTTGGCGAATAACATAGGATTTGCCCTCGGAAAGATTTTTTTGAACTTCTTCGGAGGTTAAATCTCTGCATTTATCTTTGTGACCCGAAATATTTTCTTCAGTTTCATTTTTATCGCAAAAACAATAATAAGCTGCGCCTTTTTCAACAAGTTCTTTGGCGTATGTTAAATATTCGCCTTTTCTTTCACTTTGTCTGTAAGGGCCATACTTTCCGCCAATATCCGGGCCTTCATCGTGGCTTAATCCTACCATTTTAAGAGTGTTATAAATCACCGCCTCAGCACCTTCTACGAATCTGGAGCGGTCGGTGTCCTCTATTCTTAAAATGAAATCGCCGCCTTGAGATTTGGAAATTAAATACTCATAAAGTGCGGTTCTTAAATTACCTATGTGCATATATCCTGTGGGGCTTGGGGCAAAACGAGTTCTTACTTTACCATTCATTTAAATTCTCCTTTTTTAAAATTATCTTAAAAATTTTTCTACATATTCTTCCAGGCAAAGCCCGCTGTCTTTGATTTTTGGGGCATTTTCTTTACCGACGTATCTAAAATGCCAGGGCTCATAAATTACGCCTGTATAATCTTTCCATTTTTTTTGATATCTTTCTATAAAGCCGTATTTTTGAGCATTATCCATCAACCACTTGTATTCTTTTGTTTTGTAAAAATCATTTGAAACGCCGTTAAAATCCACCGCCAGTCCAGTGTTATGTTCGCTGGCTTTTGGGCGCGCGACCACTCTTTCGGCGCGTTTCTCGGCTTCTTCTTGAGTAAGAACAGCTTTGCATTTTTCGCGTTCCACTTGCCTGTTAAAGAGCTTTTTTTGATAATTTATATCTCTATATCCGGATGAAATCCACAAAACAATTCCGTCTTTTTTTGCGTCGCTTATCATAGATTCCAAATCATCGCATGCAACCGCTGAAATCTCCTTTCCGCGGCAATTTTTTATTTTAACATTTATATCGTCGGAAATAAAATTATCTTTGTTTATTACCATCATTTCGTAGTTACAAGATTTGTTCCAATCGGAAAAATTATAGGATTTTTTTATGCTTTCGCTGCCAAAATCTGCGTCATCCTCGGTTAATTTTTCAGCTTTTTTTGATTCTCTTTCAATTTCATATCTACCGAGCTCGTTAAGTTCCTGAGTATCATTTAAATCGGTTCGTTGCGATGTGGCCGAGGTTAAGCCCTTGGTTTCGTCTTTGTAAAATTTTCGATCTATAAAGGTATAAAACGAAAAAACTCCGACTCCCAAAATCGCCAAAATGCCGGCACTGAGAGTCCCCCATTTTAAAGTTGTAATCATCACTTTTTTCGAATTTTTATAGAAATTTTCTTTTTTATTATCCCTAGGAGACAAACGCCTGTAACAACCCATTTTTCAAATCCTCCTATGACGAAGCATTTCATTATTCATAATACAAAATCTTACCTGAAATTTCAACTGACTCCGATGATTTAAAATTAACAATTTCCGGCCTGGTTCTTAAAATTACAGATATGCCGTTTACAGAATGAATCTTTCCACCTAGAAGCTTTATATTCCCAAAAGATTCTATGGGAGTGCAAAAATCAGTTTTATCATTTTCACCTACTATTCCTCTTTGAATTATAATGTTTGAGCCAACTTTACCAATTATACTTTGAATAAATCCTCCGTTTACTTTTAGGGTACCCGAAACATCAAAGGCATATTTATCTTTCTCGCAAAGGTATTTCCCGGAATTTACAACTACTTTTGAAGTCGGATGAGGAGCATAAACAATACCATGGTCGGCAAAATTTTGACCGGAGCAATTGAGATAAACTGCGGTGTTTTCTCCGATGGCGCATATCGCATATTTTTTAAATCCCATACCGTAAGCTTTTCCAAAAGAAACATTATCATTCAGTATAAGAACGCTACCGCTATGGAGTTCAAAACAGCTCATGGACCGATAAAGCGAACCGCATTTTCTATTATTTTCCACACAAACATTATCGGCAAATATTACAAAAGAATTCCTTTCTAATACAAATTTTACATTTGAAAGTTTTGCGTGGCCTCTGATACATATCGGTCTTTTCAAAAATATTTTGGACCTAAAGCCAAATTTGTTTTCAAATTTTATTTCATCGCATAAAGTGATAATTGTGCCGATATTTTCGTCATTAAGAGCCTCAATAAATTCGCGTTTGGTTTTTACGGTTGCTATTTTACTTTGCAAAATTTTGTTGTAATTTAAATTATTTTTATCTGCAGTCAAAAGGTCTGAGTAATTTTCAACAAGAACTTTTTCGTTATAATCAAGACTATCGTACAGCGCAAAAATCCTTCCCAGGCGTTCTGTATGGGATACCCACGGGCAATCAGGAATATTTTTTATAAATCTTGAAACCGACGCGCTATCGATATGCGTATTTTTGGAATTATCTTTCAGGAGTTCAAAACTATCAATTTTTTCGAAAGTTTTCTTCGAAGAATCGAAAGAAAATGCAGTGAATTTAAAACTATTCTCGGTGATTTCGACGGAAGAATAAACAGGAGATTCCAATTTAATGGATTTTTCATACGGGAAATCTATAGGAAAATACTGCTTATAATTTTTCACTCCGGACGTCCCGGGAGTGACAAAGACCGTGCCTTCGGGAGTAGAATATGTTTTTAATGCATATTCGTTTTCGGATATTTTTATTTTTGAAGATAGAATTTTTTCTCCGTGTGCCAAAAATGGCGTCCTTAAATAAACATGATCATGGCCGCCGAATACCACATCTATTTTACCTTCGTAGACCAAATTTATTATTTGTCTACCGATAGATTTTACGTCTGGATCCACGTGGTGAGGGCCGTTGGAGTAAGGGCTTTTATGCGTCAAGAGAACTTTCCAAGGAGTTTTTGCATTTTTTGCGATATTCAATGCCCAACTGTATTGGCGGCGATCAAGTTTCTCGTCACAGCCCGTATTGGTGTTGAGAACTATAAAAGTGGCGTTCCCACAAACAAAACTATAATATGCGCCGTAGGAAGAATTTTGAGGAGGAAAATCCGGAATATTAAAATGAGACAAAACCGAATTTTCAATGCCGTTATTGGCTGCGAGAGAATTGACTCGAGCCTCATGATTGCCACTGAGAGGCATAACAGGATAATTTTTCCAAATTTCAGAATTCAAAATCCAGTCCCAAAATTCTTCGTTATTGCCGTCATCTACAAAATCTCCCAAATGCACCATAAAATCAGGGCTCGAAGTGTTTGAAAGAGCGGATTCAACCATTTCGAGAAAGGTTTGATAATCGCTGTGAACCATCCCTTGAGAATCAGATAAAATTAAAAACTTGATTTTTTCAGAGTTGGGACTTATTGTCGTTTCGAAAATATCTGTTGTTTTTTGGTCATCAAAAATTATTCGATAATATATTTTGCCCGGGGTTAAATTGCTGAGTTTGGCGGAATATTTTCTGAACTCGGCAATTTTAAAACTTGAGACCAAACCTAAATTCAAAACTGGGACGAGTTTTTTGACTGTTTTGGATGAGACTTCGGAAATAGCCGAATTTTTAAAATCTTTTGAATAGGAATATTCTATGTGACATTTTTTAATATCAGTGTTTGTGAACCACCTGAATTTGCGTTCGGAGTGCGGATTTTCACCTAGACTTACAGTAATGCCGAAAGGCCTATCATGAATATTTATATTGCTTTCGCACGTGCAATCTTTATTTATATCACTTAAAAAATCTTCGGCAAGCTCCAAAATTATCTCTCCTGCACCGCGTATAAAGCTTGGACTTACGTAATTTTTTGCAAAGCTGTATATAAGTTTTTTAACATCTATCCTAAAAAGACGAATGAGCTGAGAAATTTGGCCTTTATTTGTTTGTTGATTAAGAAAAGTTCGAACAGCAAAAGAATCAAATGTAACTTTAAAATTAATAAAAATATTTTCACTTACACTGGATATCATTTCGGAAATATACTGAGCAAGAAATTCTATCCATTTTTTTATGAATTTTCCTTTTCGGATATTTTCGAAAGCTTGGTCAGCCCAAGGAGGCATATCGCTCGACGAATTATAATAATTAACCAAAATGAGCATCGCCATATCGTACAAAGTTTTTTCTTCGGAAGTTTCGGGTTTATATATCTCGGTGTCGGATAAATTATAAATTATTTCGTCTATTTTGTTTATCACGTAGGAATCGTCTTTGAGATACTTGTTTTCAAGCTGAGATAAAATATCATCAAACGACCGTATTATTTGAAAATCGGTTATTGTTATTTTTTTTATTAAAAATCTTAAAATCCCGCAAGGTTCTATTTGAATACCATCGAAACGATATTGCACTTCGAGCCTGCCTAAATTTTTCCCGAGCTCTATGGCTCTTTTTTTGGCAAGCTGATTTTTTATTTTTTTCAGCACGAAAGCATCGGCGTCCTTTCCAGGGAAAAGTGCGCTCATGCTCTTTTTTAATCCGACTTTTTTTATTTTTTCCAAAAAAGGCTTCAAAGAATCAATAATTATTTTGCTTATTTGTCCGCCTTTAAAATCATCATTTTTATCCATCTAAAACTTCCTTCGGTTTTTATTCACAAAATGACTTAACCAGGGCAATTTCTTTTTCGTAATCTTCCAAAATTTTGGCAGGAGTTTCTAAAATAAATACCTTGTCTTTAAGAGCAGGATGATTTACGATTCTTTTTATCGCTTCCTCTCCGATTTTTCCTTTTCCGATTTTTTCGTGCCTGTCCTTGTGACTGCCAAGTTTATTTTTGCTGTCGTTGAGGTGTATTACGTGCAACCTTTCAAGGCCGAGTATTTTATCAAAATTCTCCAAAACTCCATCCAGGTCATCCACTATGTCATATCCCGCATCAAAGACATGGCAAGTGTCCAAACACACGCCCAATTTATCGTCAAGATTTACTTTATCTATTATTTCTCGAATTTCTTCGAATTTGCTCCCTATTTCGGTGCCTTTGCCCGCCATAGTTTCGAGCAGGACTTTAGTTTTTAAAGTTGGAGTCAGGATTTCATTCAAGGCGCTTGAAATTTGCTCAATTCCAATTTCATTGCCTTGCTTTGTATGGCTTCCGGGATGGAAATTATAGTATCCCCCACCTATCATGTCCAAAAATTCCAGATCCTCCTTCATCAAAACTTTTCCGTAGTTTCGAATTCTTTCGGTACGGGAACAAAGATTAATAGTAAATGGTGCGTGAGCCACTATTTCGGCAAAACCATGCTCTTTGCACGCTCTTAAATATCTGTCTACGTCGCCCGTGTCAATCTTGTGCCAAAAACGCCCAAAAATATTTCTGGTAAAATACTGAAAGGTATTTGCTCCGATAATTTTTGCTTGGAATGCTGCTGCCGCAAGGCCTTCTTCGGGTATAAGATGGCAACCTATTTTCATAATATATTCACCACTTTCGCTGTTTTAATAATTATATTATAGTGTATTTTCAAAAAATAATAAAACTTTTTTAAATAATAAATGTTGATTGAAATTTTATTAAATTTATAATATAAATAAGTTCTGAGGGTATCGCGAGGGATATCAGAGAATATTAGGGCTTTTGAAATAATTGTAAAAAAGAAATAAAAAAATTAATCATTTATTGAATTTATTATAGATTTATGATATGATACTCTAAAGAACTTTTCAGGATATGAGGGAGGTAAAATTATTTATGGATAAAAAAATAGATAAAGAAATTGAAAATTCAGAATTAAACGAGGAATTAAACCAAGAAGATTTAGACGAAATTGCAGGAGGAAAAGGCGAGCTGAAGAAAGGCTCGGCTGCTTTGATGAGTTCTTTGATGCTGCTTAGTGGCGCGCCGGGACTGTCCGCTTATGATAACAAGGCTAGAACAGGTTCCATGCAAACCATTTCCGCGGATAACTCAACTTCAGCTAAACCAGGGAAATTAGATGGTTTAAAAGAAAAATTTAAAAATATTTTATCAAAAGAAAAACTACAAGAAATTTTTAAAAAAGAAAACCTACAGAAAATTTTTACGAAAGAAAATCTAAAAAAATATGGTATTCCTGCGGGAGTGATAGGCGGAGGTGCGGTTTCTGCGGCGGCATTGTACAAAATCCTTATGAATAACCCAAAACTTATTTTTTCAGGAGACAAATCTGCCAATCCATTAATAGAAAGTATATTCGAAAAATATTCAGACTACTCAGTTGCTGATTGCATGTATATTTATAGTTCCTTACTTCGTACTGAAGGCTCAAACTTAGAATTAAAAAAGAATCTTATGCCCTCAGGGGCCACCGAGCTCCGTCATACGATCATCTCTTTTGTAGGAGATAATCAAGAGCTTAGAAAAAAGACGGAAAAGCTACTAAATTTACAAGCCGGAAAAGCATTTAAGCTTATAAATAGATACGAAAAATACCGTAATTATCAGCTCAGTGGTTTAGTCAATGACATGGCTGAATTATGCACTCATTATAAGCCAGGAGCTAATCCACAACCATTTGAATACAGGAAAGTCTTGCCCTCTTATCTTGATTGTTTAGAAAAATTTGACTTAAATATGATCGAAAAGCCACAAGAAGCCGAAAAAATCATAAAAGAAAGACATGAAGCTAATTTGGCCAGGATAAGAGAGGAAAATAATTATGTCCCCAATGAAAACTCTGATGATAATATAGAAACTTCTAAAGGGGGACCAGAAATTATCCTTTCACGAGAAACATTCAACATACCGGTGCGTCGTGTCGAAATAAAAAATGTATTAAAAAAATATCCAACCTTCACGATTGCTGAATGCGCATATATATATTATCATCTTCAACACATGGATGGAGAAGTTGTAGTATTAAACAGAAATCAGGTAGCCAGGCAAGCCAATGAACTCTGTTCTAGGATCGCCGCTCTTGCAGATGATGATATAGAACTTCGAAACAATGCAAACAAAATGATGAATTTAAAAGCCGAAGAAGCGTATAAGATTATAACTAGCTACGAAAATGAAAACGACTCTCTGCTCCATGCTTTAATTAAGCGAATGTCGATTTGCTATACGGGCTTCCAGTTTGATGGTTTTCAATCCACTTGTTTGGATTATATAAAAGAACTCAATTTAAATGAGGTCAATAATCCACAACCGGACGAAGAGCGCGAAGAGGGAAATAATGGAGATAATAATAACGAAGTAGCTCCTGAAGAAGATAGAGAAGAAGATGATGGATTAAAAATTGTCTTTTCAAAAGACAGATTACGCAATAAGGAAAGATATGACATCATAAAAGAGATACTAGAAAACTATCCAGACTACAAAGTTGATGAGTACGTGTATATATGTAGTGCCATACTTCGTGCTGCTGAAGAAAACCCCGAAAGTCCAAGCTTAAAATTAGAAAAAAATCTTGTACCCGCAGGAGCCGAGGAGGTTCATGATGCGCTTGTCTCCAATGTGCTAGACCCACGACTTAGAAAAATTGCAGACAAAGTGCTGAGCTTAAAGGCCGAAGAAGCATCTGAGATGGTTAAAGAAGAAAAAAATATTCGCATGGATCGCATCATTAATACCATTAATTTTATGGCTGAATTCTACAATTGTCCTAATAAAAATATAGGCGAAGAACGTGACCATTATATTTACTCTTTAAAATATTTTAAAGATCCAGAAGAAGCCGAAAATCCCGAAGACGAAAAAGCGGAAGAACAAAAATTTGAATTTTCATACGACACATTCGAAGAGAACCTGTATTTAGTCAAGCCAAAAGATATATTAAAAAAATATCCTGATTTCACAGTTGCTGAATGCGCACACATATATAATATTCTTAGTAATAGTGATGAAGGTTCTTCTGTGACATTAACCAGAAATCAGATAGCCGAAGGTGCCGAGAGTCTCCGTTCTACACTCGACTCTATACTTGACAGGTTTAATCCACAACTTAAAGACAAAGAACACGCAGTGATGGATTTAAAGGCCGAAGAAGCAATGAATAAATACGGAAACAGTCAGTTCTATATTTTAGTTAATATTATGGCTTCTTGCGGTAATAATCCCGAATCAGAAATTTACCAAAATAAGTATATTGAAAAATTAAAGGAATTTGACTTAAAGGAGCCCAATAATACAAATTTTTCCGAGGAGTACGAAGAAGAAAAAGAAAAGGAAAAAGATTCTGATTATGAAGCTGAAGAAGAATCTGACAGTGAATATGAGAATGAATCAGATGATGAATCAGATGGTGAAGCTGAAGATGATTATGATAATGAGTCCGAGGGCGAATCTGACGATGAAACCGACGAAGAATCTGATGAAGATAGCGAGTGGAAAATACAGAGGGAAAAAATTAAAAATGCTATAGAGTCGGTCCAACAACTTATCGAAGATAACAAAGAAAATGGAAATACCCAATTGGGAGAATTGATTGCGAACAATATCGAAAAGGTGCTCCCTGGTCTAGGGCTGACCCCTGATAAATTTAATAATGCTGTAGAATCCATCCGCCATCAAGAGTTCTTCGAGCAAACCATAAGTTCCTACCAATCCGAAAAGATAAAAGAATATCAATTGAAGATATATCTTGGGAGGATTTTCCCGCTTCTAATTAGACAACAATCAACCCAAAACGAGTAAAACAAATAGCCACCCATAGCGGGTGGCGCTTTTATTTTTTATAATTCATATAGCACATGGTGTAAGCCAAGATGCTCCAGAAAAAACCAACCATGAAGGTCATGTCAAAGATAATGGCTTTTTCAAGCAAGCAATAGCCGCAGTAGGCAACCAACGCCGAGAACAGCTTGGAAAACACCCCAAAATAAGGTAATTTGCTGCAAAAAAACAAATGTTTGCAAACGTCCAGGGCGACCAAAATCGAAAAAATCATAAATATTCCAAATCCAAGCACGCCTGTGCTAACCAGGATAGTAAAATAAGCGTTATGCAAATCTAAATTTATAAGTCCGCCTTTTATATATTTTTTGCCGTATTTAATTAAGTTTGCCCGACCTACACCGAGAACGGGATGGTGCTTAAATATTTCAAGACCTTGTTTAAAAAGTGTAATTCTGCCGCTGCTGACGTCATAATGTTCGTGGCGGCCAATGGTCAGTTCATTTATATTTTCTATATCAGATTTATACTCGGGAGGGTCACCGGGGTCAACGAGTTCTATATCTTTGTTGCTTTCTATCTCTATCTTTTCGGAGGAAGATTTAAATTCTTCTTCGTATCTGTAAACTCCGGTTATTGTATGTCCGATAAAGCTTTGACATACATCTCGAAGGGAAAAGCACATTATCATTACAGTTACACAATATATCACCGAAACAATTATGCTTGTGATAAATTTAATGATATAGGAAAATTTATTTTTAAAAAACATGCTACAAAGGACCCGTATCGTGCTGTAAATAATCAAAAAGAGCATCGAGGCGTTGGAATCGGACAGGAAAAGGCATACACAAGATATAACCGCAGCAAAAACAATCACACAAATATTAAAGCCGGTCAATTTAATCTTCTTGCGCATGTACTTATCTAGTAAAATGTCACTAGCAACCATGCATTCAATCATCGAAAATGCCAGGATATTTGAATTGGTGTAAATCCCGATAAGACGATTGCAATAAATACCCAAATGGTAGCCAAAAAGCGAGCCTTCTCCCTGCCAAAACAGAGTTGCAATCGACGCGAGTGCGCCAGCTAATCCGAAATATACAAAAAATTTTAGAAGAAAAATCATTTCTTTTTCAAAATTTTTGGAAGATTCACCAGTATACATTCCATAAAACATAAAAAAACACACAGCAGTGCAATAAGCAAGGGCTATATTCGGGATAAACCAAATAGAAAAATGCACCGCGGAAGTTATCACCATTAAAATTAAAAATGAAAGCAATAAACTTTTGTATTTTATTTTAAAAATGCGCTTGTTTAAGAAATAATTATTTATGAGTATAAACAATCCCCACATCAAAAGGACGCATTTTACCGCACCAAAAGCTATGTCTACGAATGCAAGCATTTCAAAAGACAAAGTCATCATAAAAAGTTTTCTGAACAGCGATTCATCCACGACGGTATCGCGAAAACTTTGCTTAGTGTAAGATTTTAACAATTTTATTCTATCTCCCCTTTAAAATTAAATATTTTCCTTTACTTTTTCTATTACGTAATCCACATCTTCACTCGTTAAAAGATTGTGAAGCGGCAACGTTACCTCGTTTTCGAACAAGTGGTAGGCATTTTTGTAATTATTGATGTCAAAGCCCATATTTTTGTACGCAGTGAGCATGGGAAGGGGCTTGTAATGGACATTAGAAGCAATGCCTTCGAGAGCAAGTTTTTCAATGAATTTATTTCTGAAATCCATATCCTTGCCGAGCAATCTCATAATGTAAAGATGACAGCTGGAGGTTGAATTTTCGCATAAATGCGGCAAAAATGATATATTTTCGTCGGAGAAAGCGTCGTTATATTTTTTTACTATTTCGCGGCGTTTTTTCAGGATATCGTCATACCTTTCGAGCTGAGATAACCCGATGGCTGCGTTTATATCGGTCATATTGCATTTATATGCGGGCCAGATTATATCATATTCCCAGCAGCCTGCTTTTAATTTGGACAGAGCGTCTTTATTTTGACCGTGCAAAGATAGAAGCATGAAATTTTTATAAATTTCTTCGTCGCTTATTCCATCCACGCCAAGCCAAGTAACGGCGCCGCCTTCGGCTGTGGTTAAATTTTTAACGGCGTGAAAAGAAAAACATGTGAAATCCGCGACAGAACCTGACCTTTTATTATTCCTGCAAGCACCGAAAGAATGAGCTCCATCGGCAACGACAGCAATTCTACCCATAGCCTCTTGAACCCCATTCAAGGGTTTGAAAATATTCTTTTTACCTTCGACTATTTTAAATATGGTGTCGTAATCGCACATCACTCCGCCCAAGTCAACCGGGATTATCGCTTTGGTGTTTGGGGTGATGGCTTTTTCGAGTTTTTCGTAATCCATTTCGAAGGAATTTTCCCTGGTATCAATAAGGACAGGTTTTGCGCCCACATGGCAAATAACGCTGCACGAAGCGGTGTATGTGTATGCGCTCGTGATTACTTCATCGCCGGGGCCTATGCCTAAAAGCCTTAGGGTCATTTCAAGGCAAGCAGTAGCGGAATTCAAGCAAACCGCTTTATTTGTACCGCAATACGAAGCGATTTTTTCTTCGAAAAGCTTGGTTTTCGGGCCTGTGGTTATCCATCCGGATTTTAATGTTTCAACTACGTTTTCTATTTCTTTTTCGGTGATATCCGGCGGTGAAAATTTAATTGTACGTTTCATTTTTAGGTCTCCTTACTTAGCCAGTACGGCTATGACAGTTTTTATAATTACTTTAAAATCATAAATAATTCCGAATTTTTTTATATAATCAAGATTATATTTCATTTTTTCCGGCAAAATTTCTTGAATGTAAACCTCGTCGGGATTTTTAGCATTTTCCAAGAGTTTGGCTTCGTCTTTGTAGAGGATACTTGCGGTGGAAGTGACTCCTGCGGGAATGAGCAAAGTCGCGAGCATTTCGGGGGTGTATTCTTTTACATAGCGCACAACTTCGGGCCTTGGGCCAACAAAAGACAGGTCGCCTTTTATGATATTAAAAATCTGAGGGAATTCATCAATGCGCAATTTTCTTAGCCATTTGCCGCATTTTGTTATCCTCAAATCCTCGCCAGTAGTTACTTGAGCGCCCAATTTTTCTGCGTTTTCAACCATTGTTCTGAATTTAAAAATTTCAAAAACTCTTCCGCCTTCGGTCACTCTTTTTTGCTTGAAAATTATCTTGCCCGGAGAATCCAGATTTATAATTACAGCAACGACGAGCATCAGCGGCAATGAAATTAAAGCAAAAGAAATTGAAAAAATCAAATCAAAAATTCTTTTAAATATGAGAGAACATTTTTTTGACTGCAATATATCGTAATATTCCCTTACTTTTTCATTTTTCATATTTTCAGGCAGACTTTCCCAGGAAATTAAAATATAAATCACCTCTTAAAAATAGTTACAAATTAAATTATACCCATATTATACCTCTTTTTCAACAAAAGTGAATAAGCGCTCAAAATTTTGACGAAGATAGATATGAATAAAATTCAAAAAGGTGGTTTAAAATATGGCAGTAGCACTGATAAGGACAATTGTACTCTACGCATTTATAATCTTCGCAATAAAAATGATGGGGAAACGGCAAATAAGCGATTTGCAAACCTCGGAACTGGTAATCACAATTTTAATTTCAAACATAGCGGCAATCCCAATGCAAAACACCGCACAGCCGCTCCTTACAGGGATAATTCCGATTTTAGTTTTGATATGCTGCGAAATACTGGCATCATTTTTAATGCTCAAAAACTTAAAAATACGCCAACTGATTTGCGGGAAGCCGATTATCGTGATAAACGAAGGGAAACTAGACCAAAAGGCAATGGAATATTTAAGATTGAGCACAGAGGATCTTTCGGAGCAGCTCAGACAGCTTGATGTATTTTCGCTGGACGACGTTTGGTTTGCGATAATGGAAACAAATGGTCAAATGAGCGTCATGAAAAAATCCGAGAAACAGCCCCCGGATGCAATGACATTGAAGCTTAAAGTACCCGACGGAGAACTGGAAACCGTGGTGGTAAGTGACGGAATTATTTCGGAATCTTCGCTCCAAAGATGCGATTTAAGCAAAGAATGGCTAAGTGAAATTTTTGAAAAAGAAAAAGTAAAACTTGAAGAAATTTTCATAATGACCGCTAAAAAATCAAAACAATATAAAATTATAAAAAAGGAGAAATAAAATGAAAAAATTAATATGGACATCAATTTTATCGGGGTTTGCCGTTGTATTATGCGTGCTGTGCATGTTTTACGTGATGATAGTTTCGGATAAAGCTGCTACAGCGGTAAAAAATATTCAAAATAGCTTTTCGAACTCGCAATTTAAGGCTGCCGCGGCGGAAGTTGAAGAACTGGATGAATTTTGGGAAAACAACCACACTATGCTTTCGATTATAATTCACCACGATATGCTTGAAGAGATCGAGGAATCCATAAGCCTTATAAAAAGCACAGTAAAAACCTCGGAGGACTCCAACGACCCGGATTTTTGGCTGGAATCGTCAAGCGCGTTAATAGAACTTAAAAATTTGAGAGAAGTAGAAATACCCACACTTGGAAATATTCTGTAAAATAAAACACTCCAAAAAATAAAGAACCGACCCAAATGGGTCGGTTTTGTTTTAGGGGTTATTCATTTTCTTCAGTTTCACCTTTTTTACCAAAAGGTAGTTTACTTCTGAGGCTCTTCCAAACTCCTTTATGTGATTCTCCTTTTTTCCCACTTTTTGTATTTACTGCTGGTGCTTGTGCTGATGTTTGATTAACGGTATTGTCTGTTGTTTTAGATTTTTTAAACTTACCAGGTAAACTTGATACTGTTTTAACGGCTGAGGAAGCGGCACCTTTAATTGCACCTCCGGCTGTAGTAGCGGCACTTTTAGCGGCTTTTCCAACTGAAGACTTTCCAATTTTTTTCGCGGCCTTTTTAGCAGTATCTTTCGCTTTGCCTCCCAATTTGGCGGCTTCGCGTTTAAGTTTAAGCAATGTGCTGAATTGGCTTTCTATCTTTGAAATTTTGTCTTCTTTTACAAGTCCTCCGAGTTTATCCTTTACTTTTTTAACAAGAGCATGGCCTACGATTCCATCACGGCAGAATTTTTTCATCGCATGATTTACAGCATAGACTTCATCCATATTGTTTTCTTTTATGCCACCAACTGACATACCTTTGCAAGCTGCTTCAATACCTTTGGAACCACTGGGCAAGTATGCTATACCGATATATAAAACACCTACTTTTGCTTCAAATTCTTTACCGTCTTCTAATTTCCATTTGTCGATATTGTTGTCAGTGATCATGACTTTTAGCTTACTTCTTAAGCTTTTCGCACTGGAGGGACCTTCCTTAAGTTTATCAAAAATCTTTCCAAAGTTACCTCTAGTATTAGTATTAACTATAATTTGACCAACGGCTTTGAATGTTTCATACTCAGGTTGATCCATTACACTTTGTTTTACGAATCGACCCTCTGCTCCACTTGCTCCAGCATGCTCGTCTAACACTTTCAGTTCTTTTTGTGCTGCATCTAATTCTTTTTCGCTGTTATCTAATTTATGGGCTACAACTTTTTTGCCTTTCCTTACGAGCTTGCTGGCTTTACCTTTAATTCTACTGAAAAGCCCTTTGTTTTCTTCGGTGGTTGCTTTTGTTTCTTCTTTTTGTTCAGCTTCTTCATTTTCGTTAGTATTCATAACATTTTCATTGGTTTTTTCGCCACCATTAGTTGCGGCTTTTTCTAGCTTATCTAGCTCGTTTTTAGTTTCATTAAATAACTCTTCGCTTAATTCATGATATTTTTTTAAGACTTTTGATTTGTCCACACTATTTCCTAATACTTCGAGGTTTCTAATATTATTTAATCTATTTTCAAATGTTTCTTTAACATCTCCTTCTGGTAAGACATTATCAATTAGATCGTGAAGCACTTTAGACCATCGTACTTGCAAGTCACCTTCATAATCAACTAAGTGCAGTTGGTATCTTTTAATAAAATTAAGCTTCCACTCCGTATCTTTTTCACCAGCTGATCCGTTACCACTAGTTTGCGCAATTTTATAACCACGTGATAAAAGCTCATTATATTTTTTCACAAATTCCTTTAATAATTTTTCTTCGGCGGTTTCCTTTTTAAGATAACCTTTGTGTTCGGCTTTTCTTTTTAATCTCTTTAGTACACTATTCGTGTAGTTTAACATTTTGTCGCACATCTTGTTGTACTTTTCCATGAGCTTCAGTTTTTCTGAATTATCTATGTCGTTGTCACTAATAATTGCCCTTGAAATTTTATTCGCCTTAGTTGAAAATGCAGTCCGATTAGCTTCTGGCAAATACCTAATTAATTTAGTTATTAGCTGCATCCAAGCTCCATCTAAGTCTTTCGGTGTCTCAAATTTTTCTGCTAAGGATATGGAACTCCTCACATTCCTATTTAGCCAAATTGAATTCTCTTCAGGCTCTTTCTTCAACACTTTCGTAATAAGGGCTTTAAGGTCATTTGGTGATTTCAATCCATCAACAAATCCATTATAATCTTCTACGAATTCATTGTATTTTTTTACAGCTTTATTAACTATCCTTATAGCTCCGAGTTCTGACGACGAGGTGTCCAACAGTTCCCTTTCTTTCTCTTCATTTTCGTTAGTATTGGTAACATTTTTATCGGCTTCTTGGGTGATTCCTTTACTCTCCGTAGCTTTTTCGCTGGCCTCAGTAGGTTTTGCCCCTTTTTCTGATTTGGGAGCTTCTACAGTTTCGTTTGCTTTTGTTTCTTCTTTTTGTTCGGCATTTTCATTTTTGTTAGTATTCATAACATTTTCATTGGCTTTTTCGCCACCATTAGCTGCGGCTTCTTCTAGCTTATCTAGCTCGCCATTAAGATCAATGATCATATATTCTAACGATTTAACTGCATCACTTACAAATTGCTGTTGACTATTATCCCCAGCATCGAAAGGCTTCCTATCAGGAAAATTTATATTATCAGATTCCTTAATAAATTCCACATATTTCTTACTAGAATGTTTTAAGCCAGCATCTCCTTTTTCGTTGAAATAATTAATCAATCCTTTTGCTATACGCCTGTACTCATTTAACACCTGATATATATTTTTAATATTCCCTGTGACTCCCTCTACTTCGAAAGTGGAGCTTTTTTCCCATGTATCAATATTAAAAATATCTTTATTCAGATTACTATATACAATTGTTGCAGCGTTAGTATTCGAGTCAAAAAATTTTTTATATTTTTCTAAAAATTTTCGATATTCACTAACACAAGTAGTAAGACCTAAAATTTTTGAATTTACAAACTCTATCGTTAGATCATGGTCAATAGACCTTGAATTATTTGCACCGCTGTTTACACTTCCAGATTCTTTGCCTTTGGGGCCCTCAAAAGCACTCCCCCTGTTTTTAATTCTTTCGGAAAAATCATTTAATTCTATTAGCTTGGCACTAACTTTATCAAATAACTTGTTGGCTTCTGTATGATATTTTCCTAGGATGCTTAATTTTTCTTCATTACTTTTAGCACTGTTAAATTTGGTGCCAATATCAAATATTTCTTTTGTAGTACTATTAGACTCTCCTGTTGGTAAATATTTTCCAATTAAATCCGCAAGCACCATACTCCACTGTACCTTCACGAGATTTATATCACTAAGATCTCCAAGTTCATACTTTTCGAATTTATCCCACCAATCTACCCGGTAATCCTTTAGAATACCTTTATTAAAGTCATCTTTAAGTTCCATATGTTTTTCCGCAAATTCACTACGAATTGATGAAAACTCATTATATTTTGCCACAAAATCTATTAATTGCCTTTTCGCTGCTTCTATTTTTATTACTTCTTTTTGGTAATCTTCTTTTCCGTAAGCTGCTTCTAAGTCCTCACACCTTGCCAGCAGATCGTCTACCATAGCGTCCACCGCTCCAACAAATTTTCCCATCTTTTCTATTTTTTTACGGGCATCAAAATTCAGGAATTCGAAATCGAAAACATCTTCATGTTTGTCGTTATAATCCTCATACAAGTTATTCGCTTTATAAAAATAGGGAAGCAACATAGATCCTATCTTTTCACAACAATCCCGTAGTTCTTCCCACGAACCATTCTCAGGTACATCTAATTCTATCCCCTTAGCTCTGTTTTTCCAATAATCAATATCATAATTCCAGAATTCTTCGCCATCAAGCTCTTTTAAAACGCCAAGAGCAAAAGGTTTAACTATGAATTTATTGTAATTTTCTGCAAACCTATTGTATTTATTGAGGGTATTCCTAACTTGATTTTCAATAAATCTGTTAGTTCCGATCATATCTTCACCGCTTTTTTCACCAGATGGCTTCGCTTTAGTCCACTTTCCAGTGACTTCTTTTGATTCATCTCCAGCCATGTTAATTCCTCCTTCATTTTTTTCATTATTATTTATATCTAAATTGCTTTGCGGCGAGGTAGAGCTGAGTTGGTTTCCTTTAAATGCTTGGTTTAATTGTTTAAATGTATTTGAGTTTTCGTTTACTGTCGTGATTTTACCTTGGCGATTAATTTCTATCGCCATACCATTGGCATTAAATGTTACGGAGTTTTCCTTGCCTTCTTCATCTGTGTAATGGCACTTGATTTCTTCTCCTTCCTTAGGAGTAAAATTATTTTCAAAACTCAAGTAGCCTTGTGTTTCCTGTAGATAGGAAGATAATCTGACATATGTGAAAGCCCCATCGTAGAGGGTCACTTCACCCTCCGGGCCTCTCGGGTAAACATTTATTTCACTATCTTTATTCTGTTTGGCATTTACATCATTGCTGGCCTTTATAAAATATACTTTTGCAATACTCCCTATTTCTTTTTCTACTTCATTTTCATTCTGGTACACATGCCAACAGTTTTTTTCATCTTTTCCAAAACTAAATTCATGATCGCTTCCAATAATAGATGCATCTCCTGAGAGAGCGCCTTGAACATTATTATAAACCCCCCACAGCTTATCTATGGAACCTTTTATAGCTCTCAATAGTTCTTTAAAGCCTCTCTCCAATTTTCCTGCTTTTTCGGGATCAACAAAGTACTCTCTAATGTTTTTGGTACGCTGATTCAGAACTTTTGCCATAGGGTTCACTCTACTATCCGGAGATAACTTTTCATGGAAATCATATAAGCATCTACATAATGAGTTTACACCCTTTGTCATTTCCGCGTCATCAAGAATGGCCTTTAACTTTTCATATTTATCGCCAAGATTACCCCTTTCTTTACATGCAGGAGCTTCATTAGTTAAAAAATTTTCGAATAATTTAGCAGGCGTAAGATTTTCAAATTCTCCATTACTAAATATCGGGTTAAGTATTCTTTCCTTAGTCTCTCGGGCTTTTCGATCATTAGCACCCATCAGTTTCGATAGTTCTTCATTTTTTCTTTCTAAAAGATTATTTTTTTTCCCTACAAAATTATTGTACTCTTCTATATAAAGTCCGTAATCCTTCCACAAGTCGTTCACCGATTCATCATCGATTCCTTTATACTTTTTATTATTTTCAATATTTTCTTTTCCTATTTTATCCTGCAAATTTGTTACATTCTTTTTAATTATTTCAAGCCATCCCTCAAAGGCTTTTATTACTTTATTTTTTTTATTTAACTTTGGTTCTTCACCTTTTAGATTTTTTGGATCTGTTGAAAACTCAGGGTTCTCCCATCCATACTCTTCCCATTCTTCTTTCTCTATTGTGTCTATAAAATCTTTTACATTACCTGGTTCCAACTCAACTTTTTCTGCTTCATAAAAGCCCTTAATTTTATCCCAAAAGTCTTTAAAATAATGAATAACATACACAGGGTTATATGAGTTATATATTCCATCATTTTTAAGTGGTTCTACTTCAAATTTTTTTCTTTTTTTAGATACAATTTGGTTGAATGAGATAGAAAAATTTTTAAGATCTGACGTTAAATCCACAACCCATGTATTAAAAGATCTCCACTCAAGTTCGCCAACTTTTGGAGAATTAGAACCTGAAGAATCTGCAGGAGCGCTCTTTCTTCTACGTCCAATATTCCCAAAAAACGATTTTTTTCTCTTAGCCTCTGCCTTATACTCTGCCAAAGAAGCTCGACGTGCCTCCCTTTTCCTGTTACTTGCTGCTTTCCTGGCTTCATCTTTTTTATTTGCTTCTGCTTCTCTCATCGCTTTCTCGCTTTCCTGTTTTTTTCTAATTTCCTCCACCGTTTTTTTCGCCTTTTCTAACTGTTCGTCTGTAATACCTGCAATACCAGTCTTTTCAAGAATTTTGTCCAAGTCCTCCACAGCTCTAGCATTGAGATCTTTATTTTGGCTTCCTTCCAAATTAAAGTTTTTTAGTAAACTATCCAGCTTGCCTAAGCCACCCCCGTTTTCGTCATCGTTAACTGCGGTTGCACTCAGGGTATCCCACCCTTCCGTCGCTCCATCAATTCTCGCCCAGGGATCAGTATCAAACTCACCCGCTTGGGCGGCAGGTTGTTTCGGTTCGTTAGTACCACCTGCTTGGGCGACAGATTTATCTTTATCGCTGCCCTCATCTGTTCCGGGGACAGTCTTGTTTGGTTCTATAGGATCCGCCATGTCGCATTCCTCCTCTTCAAAAAGTATTTTATCAGATTTTTATATAGATTATACACATATAAATAAAGTTCGTCAATATATATTTATGTATTTTTTCTAAAATATTTAAAAAAATAGAACAGATCTTGTGATCTGTTCTAAATTTAAAGTATTTTTTAATACATGCCGCCCATTCCGCCGTCAGGCATTCCCGGGGTTGCGGGTTGGGGTTCTTTTTTGTCTGTTATTATGGCCTCAGTGGTAAGAACCATGCTAGCAACTGATGCTGCATTTTCAAGCGCGGAACGTGTTACTTTGGTTGGGTCAACGATTCCGAAGGAAATCATGTCGCCATACTCATCTTTAAGAGCGTTGTAACCATATCCAACTTGATTTTTGCTCTTTACGTTTTGAACTATTACGGAACCTTCTAAGCCTGCATTTACAGCAATTTGTTTGAGGGGTTCTTCGATAGATTTAAGAACGATGCAAGCACCTGTTTTTTCGTCGCCTTCACAAGAAGCAACCACTTTTTCTACATCTGCAACAGCGTTTACAAGAGCCACGCCGCCGCCTGCTACTATGCCTTCTTCAACTGCAGCTTTTGTGGCAGCCAAGGCGTCTTCTATGCGGAGTTTCTTTTCTTTCATTTCAACTTCTGTAGCAGCACCTACTTTAATAACTGCTACGCCGCCTGCCAATTTTGCAAGACGTTCTTGAAGTTTTTCGCGATCGAAATCAGAAGTTGTTTCTTCGATTTGATTTTTAATTTGAGAAACTCTAGCATTTATTTCGTCGGAATTTCCTGCACCATCAACTATTATTGTGCGTTCTTTTTCAACTTTTACTTGATGCGCACGACCGAGTTGATCCATAGTGGTATCTTTAAGCTCCAAGCCGAGTTCTTCGGAAATAACTTCACCGCCGGTGAGGATAGCGATATCACGAAGCATTTCTTTTCTTCTGTCGCCGAATCCGGGAGCCTTTACGCCGATACATGTAAATGTTCCACGAAGTTTGTTTACTACCAAAGTAGCTAAAGCGTCGCCTTCGATATCATCAGCGATAATAACAAGTTTCTTACCTGTTTTTACGACTTGTTCCAAAAGCGGTAAAATTTCTTGAATGCTAATAATTTTCTTATCTGTGATTAAAATATAAGCATCATCGATTATCGCTTCCATTTTATCGTTGTCGGTTACCATGTAAGGAGAAACATATCCTCTGTCAAACATCATTCCTTCAACCACTTCGGAATAAGTTTCGGCAGTTTTTGATTCTTCAACTGTGATAACTCCGTCGGAGCTAACTTTTTCCATAGCTTCGGCAATCAGGCTTCCTACGAATTCATCGGCAGCGGATATTGTTGCAACACGTTTAATATCTTCGGTGCCATTTACGGATTTTGAATTTTTAACAACTGACTTAACAGCAGCGTCTACCGCCTTGTCTATGCCCTTTTTGAGAACCATAGGATTAGCGCCGGCTGCAACATTTTTCATTCCTTCACGGATTAATGTTTGAGCCAAGAGAGTTGCGGTGGTTGTGCCGTCACCAGCGATATCATTTGTTTTTGTTGCAACTTCTTTTACGAGTTGAGCTCCCATATTTTCGAAATTATCGTCGAGTTCGACTTCTTTAGCGATGGTAACGCCATCATTTGTGATGAGTGGTGCACCAAATTTTTTATCAATCACAACGTTTCTGCCTTTAGGGCCGAGTGTGATCTTAACTGTATCTGCAAGTTTATTTATCCCGGCAAGAAGTGCTTTTCTTGCTTCTTCGCTGTATGCAATTTCTTTTGCCATAAATAATATGCTCCTTTGAATAAAAATTTAAATTAAGAAATCATTGCTAAAATATCTTCTTGACGGATAATTATATATTCTTCTCCGCCGAGTGTGAATTTAGTGCCCATGTTTACAGGAATAAGCACGATATCTCCATCGTTTACATACATTCTTACTTCTCTTCCGTCAATCATTCCGCCCGGGCCTCTGGCTATTACACGGCCGGTAATGGGTTGTTCTTTGGTATTTCCTGCAAGAATAATTCCTGCTCCCGAAGAGCGCCCTGATTTTTCCGGTTTTACTACTACCTTGTCTAAAATAGGTCTTACTGATGACATATTAAAAACCTCCTCAAGTAATAATTGTATTCATTAGCACTCAACTTTTATGAGTGCTAAGTATAATTTTATATTCTAATGTTAAAAAAATCAATAGATATTTTATTATTATTATAAATCTTAGTATTTTTTACATATTAATTTTAATTACATTTGATTTTATATAAAAAATTCCAAATTATTCTATTGTTCCGCCGCCGATAACTATTTCATTCTCATCGTAAAATACAGCTGACTGTCCCGGAGCAGGGAATCTTTGCGGAGAATCAAAAACTATTCGCGCTTTGTTTTCATTAAGTGGGAAAACCGTGCAGGGCGTCGGAGTGGCTCTATAGCGGATTTTAACCCATGCTTTAATCGGTTCGGTAGGGTTATCATATTTTATAAAATTAACATCTTTTATTTTTATCTCAGAGCTGTAGCCTTCATCCGGACCACAAAGTATTATAGAATTGGTTTTTGCATCTATTTTTTCAACATAAAGCGGATGAGCGGCGGATATGCCCAGTCCTTTCCTTTGGCCTACAGTGTAGTTTATCAGGCCTTTGTGCTCTCCCAAAATATTTCCGTGATTATCCAAAAAATTTCCTTGGGGTAATTTTTTATCCAAATTATTTAAAATAAATTCCGTATGATTTCCATTGGGAATAAAGCAAATATCCTGGCTCTCGGATTTTTCTGCGACGGATAAATTTAATTTCTTTGCTATTTCACGAACGTATGATTTTTGATGATTCTCCAGCGGAAACAAAATGTGCGAAAGCTGGTGCTGGCTGAGTTTATAAAGAAAATAGCTTTGGTCTTTCGCAGCTGCGGATTTTTTCAAAAGCCATCTATTTAGATTTTCATCATACAAAACATTTGCATAATGACCCGTGGCAACATAATCAAATCCGTTTTCAAGGGCATAATCAAGGAGCATGCCGAATTTTATTTTTTTATTGCACATCACGCAAGGGTTCGGAGTTTTTCCATTCTGATATTCCGAAACAAAATATTTAATTATATTTTGCTTAAACTCCTTGCTTAAATTCAGAACGATGTGCTCTATACCGAGCTTTTCGGCCACTGCCTTGGCATCATTTATGGCGCTGAGATTGCTTTCTTCGAGCAAATCCAAAGTAAGTCCGCAAACTTCATATCCTTTTTCTTTCAAAATATATGCAGATACAGAGCTGTCTACGCCTCCGCTCATACCTACAAGAACTTTTTTCAATTTAAAAACCTCTTTTCAATTGTTTATCAGATTTCATAATATCACAAATAAAAGTAAAAAATCAAAGATTCGCCCGAAAATGGGCGAATCTTCTTTCAGTTTTAGTACGAATGAATGATTTAAAGTTGGCTAATCTTGTCTATACATTTTTCGCAAATGTACTTAGATTCAAAATTTTTGATATTCTCGGTACTGCCGCAAAGCTTACAGCTGCGTTCGTACTTTTTGAGAATAATTGAGTCACCTTCCACATAAATTTCTAGAGAATCTCTAGAACTAATTTCTAAACTCTTGCGAAGTTCCATTGGGATGACGACTCTTCCTAAATCATCCACACGTCTTACTATGCCAGTTGATTTCATGCTTCTATGCACCGCTCCGTTGAAAGATTTTATTTGCGGTATTTAAACTACTGAGTAATTTTTACCGCGCATTTACAATTTTACTAGATTAAGACTTTTTTGTCAATATCTGACTTTTATTTTTTTTAAATTTTTTATTTTGATGTCTAAAAAACGGCTTAATAGCCGAAAAAACTCGTATTTATTTTTTGGAGGAATTTGTATGATGAACTACATTTGGGCAGGGATTATCATGGTCAGCATCATGTGCGGATTTTCTACAGGAAAAATTCCGTCGCTTTCAAATTCAGTCATGGAAGGTGCGCTTGACGCCGTGAATTTAATAATTTCAATCACGGGCATGATGGCGTTTTGGACAGGAATAATGAAAGTTGCCGAAAAATCCGGAATTACAAAATATCTTTCTAAACTGTTTACGCCTATAATAAAATTTTTGTTCCCGGAAAGCTCCCACAATGAAAAGGCAGTGCACGCAATTTGCATGAACATAACCGCTAACCTACTTGGGCTCGGGAACGCCGCCACTCCTTTCGGAATAAAAGCCGTTAAAGAACTTCAAAAGTGCAATCCTTTAAGAAAAGACACCGCCTCGAACGATATGGCGATGTTCGTGATAATAAACACGGCTTCGCTCCAGCTGGTTCCTACTTTTTTGTGTACGCTAAGACAAAAATATGGATGCAAAAACCCACTGGAAATCGTGCCATATTTGTGGATTGTTTCGATATGCGCGCTAATCGTAGGAGTGACGTGTGCAAAATTTTTTGAAAAGGTGATAAAAAATTAATGAATGAATTTGGATTTTACATTATTCCCATTATTTTGGGAATGATAATATTCGTAGCGCTTTATAAAGGAGTTCCGATATTCGACACCTTTTTGGAAGGAGCAGTTGAAGGACTCAAATCTACCTTTGCGATTTCCGCTTCGCTTATCGGGCTTATCACCGCTGTAAGTATGCTAAAAAGTTCCGGAACTTTGGATATTATAGCAAATATTTTATCGCCCATCGCGAATGTTTTTCATTTTCCTGCGCAAATTCTACCTTTGGCGATGCTGAGGCCGGTATCGGGCAGCGGATCCATAGCTCTTCTTGATAATATACTCAAAAATTATGGACCGGACAGTTTTATGGGAACTCTTGGCTCCATGGTGATGGGTTCTACAGAAACTACATTTTACACTATAGCCGTTTATTTTGGAAGCATAAAAATAAAAAAATCCAGGCATACTATTCCGTGTGCCCTGATCGCAGACATCACTGCATTTATAATTTCTTTGCTCATGGCGAATTTTTTGATGACTCATTAGTAATTTGAACAATAATTTTTTGCTTTAGGAATATATTTTAGAATCTGAAATTATTTTTGTATTCAATATTTATAATTAACAAAAAATTAAAAAAATTTTGTTGACATTTTCCTTAAATGATGTTATCATAACCTGTATACAAGATATAAAAAATAGAAATTTAATAACGGAGGAGTGTTTAAATGCAATTTGAAAATGACAAAATCAATATAACTGAATTAGATTTATCTGATACTGACGATATTGTAGGCGGAGCAAAAGTTGTAAATGATATCGATAGTTGCTTTCTTAAAACTTTTAAATCTCAAGTTTGCAATTGCGGAAAGTTCGAGCCAACTCACTCTGCGGTAAATTTTGATATATGCGATAATTGTAAATATGCACAAGCACCTTTCGAAAATTCAAGTGTTACCTACTGCACTCAGCAAATGAAATAAAAATTTTGTTAATTATATAAAAGGCCTCATCTTAATCGATGAGGCTTTATTTTTTGTTTTAATCTTCGTCGATAGGCATGGCAGCCCTTGCATTTAAGTTCATGGAAGCTCTTTTTCCGCTTAAAAACTCATAATATGCTTGCGAACCAACCATGGCGGCGTTATCACCGCAAAAATTAAGTTTTGGTTCGTAAAAATTGTAGTGCAAAGAACGGCATTTTTCATTTAATTCTCTTCTAAGCAGCGAATTTGCCGAAACTCCGCCGGCAATTCCAAGAGTTCTGTAGCCGTTTTCTTTGGCAGCTCTTAAAAAATTCGAAACCAAACAAGCGACCACGGATTTTCTAAAAGAAGCCGCCAAATCATTTATAGGCAGTTCGAGATTTTTTTGATTATAATTGTTAATTATATTTATCATAGCGGTTTTTATGCCTGAGAAGCTGAAATCGTATGTGTCTTCTCCACTAAGAGGCACAGGGAGCTTGAAACTGTCGGGGTTACCGTTTTCGGAAATTTTATCAAGCATCACCCCGCCGGGATACGCAAGCCCGAGCCTACGACCGACTTTATCAAATGCCTCTCCCGCGGCGTCGTCACGGGTTCTGCCTAAAATTTTAAATTTTGTGTAGTCTTTGACTTCAATTATATTGGAATGTCCTCCCGAAACCACAAGGCATAAAAACGGCGGCTTTAAATCGGGGTTTGAAAGATACAAAGAAGCTATATGGGACTTGATATGATGAACAGGAACCAATGGGAGTCCTGTCCCTAGCGCCAAGCCTTTTGCAAAGTTAACTCCGACAAGCAGCGAACCGACCAATCCCGGAGCGTATGTAACCGCCAATGCATCTATCGTTTTAAAGGAGCAATTTGCCTCTTCGATAGTCTTTTTTACGAGCGGAGAAATGTTTTCTATGTGCTTTCTTGAAGCCACTTCAGGGACCACGCCGCCGTAAATTTGATGGTCTTTTATTTGAGAGGCGACTTTACAGCTGATAACTTTTCGACCATCTTCAACCACAGCCGCTGATGTATCATCGCAAGATGATTCAATCGCTAATATTTTCATTTAATTAAATTACCTCTACAATCATTCGTTTTGTAAATAATTTGTCATTATAATTCCATCTTCTTTTGGTAAATTATAAAAATCTTTTCTTGTGCCTATGATTTCAAATCCTGTTTTTTGGTACAGTTTTATCGCAATTTGATTTGATTTTCGTACTTCCAACGATAAAAAGCTAAGATTTTTATTTTTAGAGTAGTCAAGAAGATTTTTTATTAATTTTTTGCCTATTTTATTTCCTCGAAATTTTTCAGAGACCGCTAAATTATAAACATAACCTTCATCCAACACATTATACATGCCGGCATATCCCACCAAAATTTTATTTGCTTTAGCAGAAATAAAATATGATATGCCATCATTAAACGCCGACTGAAACCCTTTTTCTGACCATGGTTCCGAGAAGCATTCGTTCTCTATCGAAACCATGGCAGGGATATCCTGAGGAGTGCTTTCCTCTATGAGTATTTCACACATAAAAATTATTCCTTCGCATCGAACCAAGTTTTACCCACTGCAATATGAACCTCCAGCGGGACATTTAATTTCACAGCATTTTCCATTTCTTCTTTTAGTAATTTTTTCACTTCTTCGGACTCATCTTCAGGAGACTCGATAATCAATTCGTCGTGAACTTGCAAAATTATTTTTGATTTAAAATCTTCATCGAGGAGCCTTTTATAAACATTTATCATCGCGATTTTTATAATATCCGCGGCGCTGCCTTGAATCGGCATGTTTCTTGCGACTCTCTCGCCAAATGACCGGAGTAAAAAATTAGAAGAATTAAGTTCGGGCAAGTAGCGTCTTCTATGGAATATCGTTTCAACGTAGCCTTGTTCTTTGGCAAGCAAAATTATTTCATTCATATAATTATTGATTCCGCTGTAATGCTCAAGATATTTATTTATATAGTTTTGCGCGTCAAACCTGCTTATTTTCAAATCTTGGGCGAGCGAAAACGCGCTCATGCCGTAAAGTATCCCGAAATTCACGGTTTTGGAACGTGCCCTCATCTCCGGAGTGACCATAGAAACTGGAACACCGAAAATTTGCGAAGCCGTGATAGAATGGATATCTTCGTCGTTTTTGAAGGCGTTTATCATGTTCTCATCGCCCGAAATATGAGCCATAACACGGAGTTCAATCTGAGAATAATCCGCGTCAATTAAAACGCTGCCTTCGGGAGATTTAAAATATTTTCTGAGCTTGCGCCCTCTTTCGGTTCTTACTGGAATATTTTGTAAATTGGGTTCAGCAGAACTTATTCTGCCGGTTCGGGTTTCAGTTTGATTGAATGAAGTATGAATTCGCCCCCGCGGTGTGATAAGGTTAACCATGGAGTCAACGTAAGTGGATTTTAATTTAGCGAGCGCTCTGTATTCGAGAATCATATTGATTATGGGGTGGTAACCACGAAGCTTTTCGAGAATTTGAGCACCGGTGGAGTACCCACTTTTTAACTTTTTACCTTTGGGGAGATTTAATTTTTCGAAAAGTATTATTCCGAGCTGCTTCGGGGAATTTATATTAAATTCCTCGCCGGCGAGTTTGTAAATTTCTTCTTCGGCGGCTTTAAGCTGCTGATTAAGTTCTCCCCCGTAATCTTCGAGCCCTTCTTTATCAATCAAAAATCCAGTGAGCTCCATGTCTGCCAAAACTTTTGACAAGGGTTGTTCTATTTTGGTCAGAAGATGTTCCTGATTGTTTTCTTTTATTTTGGTTTTGTATAAATCTTTAAGCTTAGCTATAAAATAGCAAGTCTCTATGCACTTCTTTTCCTCGTCCGTAAGTTCTTCCGGCAAATTCGGCGGAAAAATCTCATGCCCTTGCGCCATGGTAAAAATATCTTCTTTTATTTCAGGGTTCAAAAGATACGCTGCAAGCAGAACATCAAAAATTTCACCCATGAAATTGATTCTCAGGGGCATTATCGATTTGTAAAATTTCTTTAAATTGAATACATTTTTGCTAATGTTTTTATTTTCGCAGAGCTTTTTCAAGAAAATTCGAAAATTATTATCAATGTTCTTAAAAATATAATAATTATCGGCGCCGTCGCAGATGCAACATCTTTCGATTAAATTAGATTTTGCTTCGGAAAAAATAGATATTTCTCCGCTGTCTTCGAGATTTTTTAAAATTCCACTGTAATCCTGTGAAAAATTTAGATTTATTTTTTGGGATTCAACTTTTTTAGAAACTCCAATTTTATCCATAAATTTGAAAAATTCCAATTCCGTGAAAATCTTTTTAAGACTATCCGTGTCCATTTCAGACGGAATAAAATCGCTGTCATTTATCTCAATCGGAACATCTTTATTTATTTTTCCTAAATCGTAACTCAGGTAAGCTCTTTCTTTATCTGCGAGCAATTTGGATTTCAAATTTGGTTTTATATCAAGATTTTCGATATTATTATAAATATTTTCAATACTTTCGTATTTTTCTATGAGGCTTTTCGCGGTTTTTTCTCCCACGCCCTTTACTCCTGGAATGCAGTCAGAAGCGTCTCCCTGGAGCGCTTTTATATCTATTAATTGCGCGGGAGTGACGTTATAATCCTCTTTTATTTTATTTTTATCGTACAAAATTGATTCTGCTTTTCCAAATTTAGTTTTAGCAATCCTGACAAAAACATGGTCAGAAACCAGCTGCAAACAATCTCTGTCTCCTGTTGCGAGCGTGCATTCATAGCCCTTATTTTCGCAGTATTTAGCAAAAGTTCCCAAAATATCATCCGCTTCGTAGCCTTCGCACGTGATCAACTTGTATCCCATAGCCACCAAAATTTCTTTTAAAATCGGGAGTTGGGATGCCAATTCTTCGGGCATGCCTTTGCGAGAGGCTTTATATCTGTCGTACATTTTGTGACGAAAAGTCGGTTTGGGCAAATCGAATGCCACCGCAATTGCTTGAGGCGAAACCTCTAATAAAAGCTTTTGCAGAGTAGATAAAAATCCATAAATTCCGTTAGTCATTTGCCCTTTTTTGTTTGAAAGCATTTTAATGCCGTAAAAAGCTCGGTTAAGGATGCTGTTTCCATCCAAGACCAAATATTTCAAAAATCATCACCACGTTATTTCAAATTATGCCAAACGTTTTTAATATCTTCATCCTCATCAAGGATGTCCAAAAGTGTGCTTACCTTTGAAGAATCTTCTTCCGAAAGCGTGACATAAGTACTCGGAACCATGCCGATTTCAGATGAAACAAAATTATAATTTTTACCTTTTAGGTAATTGTATACATCTTCATAATCATTTTTCTCGGTATAGATTACAAAACACCCGTCATCCTCAATAAAATCAACGGCACCGGATTCAATTACATCTTCTTCGAGCTTGGAAACGTCCACGTCCTCGGAATCTATAACGATAATTCCTTTTTCTGAGAACATAAACGATACACACCCGTTCGAGCCCAGATTTCCGCCGTATTTACTAAAATAATGCCTTAAATTTCCGGCCGTTCTGTTACGATTATCGGTAAGAGTTTCGACTATGATGGCGACTCCGAACGGACCATAGCCTTCATAAGTGATTTCTTCGTAATCGTTGCCGTCGCCGCCGGCTGCTTTTTTGATTATTCTTTCAATGTTGTCATTCGGGACGTTATTCGCTTTGGCCTTAGCGATGGCATCCCTGAGTTTCGAGTTAGAAGTAGGGTCAGCGCCACCCTCTTTTGCAGCAACTGCCAATTCTCTTCCAACTTTTGTAAAAATTTTTGCTCTTTGTGCGTCGGTTTTTTCTTTTTTCCTTTTGATATTATTCCATTTACTATGTCCTGACATTATTATTCACCTCAAAAAATATTTTATTATTATAATTATAATATTTTATAGATTAAGTATCAACCGGGCAGTTTGAGGCAAGAAAACGCCCGAGCTTGAATGAACAAGCCCGGGTGATTTGCGATTATTCTTGGATTAACTTCCAAAAACACTATTACTTAGATTATACAATACGATCTACTTCGTATTTATCTTACTCTGCACCGTCTTTTTTAGAGTCGTCTTAATTGTTTTTGGAATCTTCTGATGCGTTTTTTTTATTTTCGTCTTCTTTAGCTACTTGACCTTCGGTTTTTTCTTTATCTTTTTCCACTTTGGGTTCTTGACTTTCGTTTTCTTTTTTCTTTGTATCGTCTTCTAGGTTTACATCAGTTGTTTCTTTTTTCTCTTCTTTTTTTTCTTCAGCTTTTTTGTTTTCTTTGACTTCGAATGTTATATCCAGGTTTCCGTCTTCTTTTTTCACTTTTTTAAGTACTAAAGTCCCTTGAGCATCATCACCGAGTCCGTCGATACCTTTTATAACGATTTCTTTAGTGCTTTCACTTTCTTTGTTGTTACATCCCAAAAGAGTACTTGCTAATTTATTAGCGTCACTTACTTTAATATTAGATACAGTTAAGCTCTTTCTACATGCTTCTGCAGCTTTTTTGAAATTACCAAAGAAATTTTCAAAATCTGTGAATTTGCTGTAATCCATTTTAATGTTGTTGTTGTGGGTCAATAACCAAATCACGGCGCCATCTGCTACTGCGCTGATTGCTGCGCTGGTTAATATCAATTTTTTATGATTTACTACACTATTAATTATGCGATCTTTTATTCCTTTTGGTGCTTCGGCTCCAACTGCAGAGCATGAACTTGCTAACATAAGCCCTGACATGATTCCTGATAATAACTTTTTGTTCATAAACTTTCCTCCTAGTTTTTATGTTTACAGTTATAACATAACATTTTCTATGGCATTTGTAAATATTCTTTTTAGAAAAATTTTAATAACAATTAATAATATATCAAATTTTTTACTCTATTGCTCCCATAATTTGTGCGTAAGCCACTCTCACTATCATTGTTGTATACACATTAATCAGATTGCTCTTTTTCGCTTCGGATTCTGTTAATAGTTTTTTTACAATAATATCCATCTTCTCAAGCAACTCTTTTGCTTCGTTTTTTTCGCCTAGCGCTTGTTTTTTTAATCCGCACGATACGCCGGAAACAAGACATTTAATATGATTTTTTATATCGGGCATTTTTTTAGATACGTTATCGTTATAGAGATTAGTTTTGTCGCCGAGCCCTTTTTCTTGACTCAAAAAATTTTGACGAGCAATGATTGCGGTTTTGAACTCATTTAATCTGGAATACACAATATCCATAGATTTATCAGCATCTTCGCCGAACATAATCGAAGCAATTGTTAACGTTATTGCTCTTTTAAGATTGTTAGCTGAGGCCGACAAGTTTTTTTCATAAGGTTCTAATTTTTCTTTGAAAATATTGGAATCAGTGATATTTTTTCCTTTAAATTTGAATTTTACTTCTGTAGAGCCATTATCTAATTTTGACTTAGTAAGTACTAAGGTTCCTTCGGCGTCTTTGGACCATTCTTCGATTCCTTCGATTTTTTCTGAAATTATCAATTTTTCTTTTGAAGATTTTGAATTTTGTTGATTATTTATGACTTCAACCGCTTCTTGGTGAACTTTTTGTGCCCCATCTGCGCTTATGTTTCCCACACTAAAATTCGGGCCTAACTTATCTATATTTTTTACAAAATCATTTATAAGGTTTTTTTCGGATTCTACAAACTTTCCTTCAATTGAGGTCGGCATATTACTATTTTTATCTCTTAAAAGATAATAAGTAAGGCCTCCAGTGGCAAGAACTGCGCCCGCTGCGCTGCCAATGGCTATTTTTTTATGATTTTTAATTAAGTCAACTACAGTATTTTTGACTTTTCCAAATTTGGTCACTTCTTGAGCTTTTGCTGCCGGGCATAACCCCGCCAAAAGTGCTCCGGAAACGATTACTGACAATAATTTCTTATTCATTAGCTTCCTCCAATTTTCTCTGATTCTACAACTTATTATAACATATTTTATAAGATTTGTAAACGATTTTTAAACTAAATCTAAAAACAATAATCATTCCAAAGATTACAGCCAAGCTTTACGGAATAATATTTTACTCCATATTTTCCACAGCATTACAAATATTTTTTATCATTTCTCCAACAACTAATTCCGAAAAATTATCGACCATATCTTCGGGCGGCTCGCCATCGGGTTTTTCTAAGTTTTCGAAATCTTTTAATATTTCAGGGATTTTTTCTTTCACATTTTTTTCGATTATTTCGTCGGTTTTATTCCTAATCAGTTTAATCAGATCTGACTTTTGTAAATCACTGGTATCATTACGATCAGAGAAATTCAAAATCATGTATGTGGCTAATTCGCTTATTACTTCATTTTTTAATTTTTCTGTTGCGGTATATAATCTATTTATCATCTCGTTTTTTTGGCTTTCAGTTTCATGAGATTTTTCACACGAGCTTGATTTTATGCTGAAAAGGATGGCTTCTTTCAATAAATTTTTTAACTCGCCATTACTTTCAAGTGATTCTAAATTCGGTCCCGCTACGAAATTTTTTTGATTGTCATCGATATCGATTTCTTGTTCCTTTTCTTCAAATTGGATTTGTATTTGGTCACCTGTGTTTTTATCAAATTCTTTGGTGAATGTTAATTTGAATTTTGAATTTTTGGAAATGTTTTTACCTTTTCCTATATTATCCAAAAAGCTATCAAGATCGGATTTTATATTTACTAAATTTATATCGTAAGTTCTTCCTGCTCGTGCTCCTAGAACAAATGAAGCCCGCGAAAAAACAGTTCGAATTCCATTCAAGTCGATAGAATCCACGACTAAAACATTTTTGAATTTTTGCAAATTGTCTATGAAATCATTTTCAAATTCATTAAGTAAATAATCGTTTTTAACACAGCTAAAATCCATCCGAATATTCGCGTTTTGCTTTGCAATATACACTGCTCCGGCAAGCGCTGTGCAAACCCCGGCTCCTACAGAACTTGTGATTATAATATTTTTATTTTTCTTTACAAAATCAACTACATAATTTTTAACTTTTGTACACTTACTTGGAGACTCCGCTTTCAAAGGGAAACAACTCCACGCGAAAGCACATGATGCCATAATTGCCGCACATATTCTTTTATTCATTGATTTTCTCCTCTTAATAATATTTATATATACATTATAATACGTCAAGAAAAAGTTGCAAATAAATTTTTAAGTTAATTTTAATAAACCAGAAGCTATTTTAGCTTGAATTTTGCACCAAGGCAGCTGCATTGATTTATTTAATTATTGTCCTAAAAATGCTGCCACACCATCTAACTTTTTGTTCTCATCTAAAGAGAATTCTATTTTAAAAGTATCGCCTTTTCCTTTGTTATAGACTTTCAAATCAAATACGGCTTCTAATTCTTTCGTTCCAATTTTCTCGCAAAGATCATTAAGAAATTCGCTAGCTTGATACTTATCATCGTCCGAAATCTTATTTGAATTGATGTTTCTTTTTATATAGCTTTTAATAATTACCGAAATCCCTTTTTCGTCTGATTTTTTCACAATGTCGTATATTTCATTTATAAGGCGTGATCTTTCTTCTTCAGACGCTTGGCTTAATGATTCATGTTTATATGAATTGTTGTAAACGCATATATATTTCCATTTATCGTCATATTTTATTTCGATTGTATAACCCTTAGACAAGTTGACAGATTTATTTCTGCCCGATAAGTCGCGAGATAAATATTTTTCATGTCGGGCTGATATGTTATGCAAACCTATTGCAGGTTTTTGTTCTGACACTTTAAATGAATACCTTAATACCGGTTTGTTTTCGTTGTTTGTTTCTAATCTCAACAAAATATCATAATTCTGGGCATTGCTAATAATCAGTTTGCGAGTATTACCATCTGCTAATATTGAAATCCTTTTATCAATTTTAGAGGAAATATTTGAAATGAACCTCACAGCATCCGAAGCTTTCCCCTTGAACGAAGTGATTTCTACATCACGGCCTTCCATTAAAACCTGGACCATAGTCCTGTTGAAATTACCAATGCTGTTTACGTTGACGGGGTATTCCACTTTAACTCCACAATCCCTCTTTCTAATGGGAGCATAAGTAATTTCTCTTAAATTTATAACAGGAACGGGTTCTTTTTTTGAACCATCATTTTTCGGATTAAAACGTTTAATTTTATCAGCTTTGGGGATATCATTTTTAGGGCTATCATTTTTGGGGTTATCGTTGTTACGATAAATATAAGCAACTCCTCCGGCCAATGCAAGCAAACTTATTCCTTTTGAAACCAATTCTTTATTATTTTTCAAGAATTTCGAAATTACTCCCTCGCTTGGCTTTTGTGCGCTTAACGATGCTCCTTGACTAAAAAGAATCATACCTGCCATAAGTCCGGACAATAATTTCTTATTCATTAACTTTTTCCTCCTGCATCTTTTGCTTTATGAGTATATCGTAACATATTTTGCTCAAGTTGTAAAGATTTTTTTAATAATTTGTAAAATTTATTTAACATAACTTAATTTTTCATAGCTAACCATTTGTCGGAGCGGCGACGGTCTTCTACATACGTGTTTGGGATGATATTTTCTCCTTGGGATTAAAATCGGCGGGTCTTTTTTCAATTTCTGAATGTCGTATTTTATCATTCCTATTTTTGCAAATTGATACTTGGGACGAATGTTTTCCTCGATAAACGATTTCATATTTTCCATGGAATTAACGCAGGTCTTGCTGTCATTGGAAACAAAATATATTTCAAATTTTTTAATAAAAGGAGTTTCGCCAAAGCTACCAAAAAAATTCCGCGCGGCATTTTCGTTCATAACAAGTATTTCTGAAGCGTTGTTATAATTCTTTTTAATGTAGCATTCGCTTTGCGATTCGCTGCTAAATTTATAAGAACGAGCATCAAAAACCCCTCCCAGCGCGGAATAATCCAAGCCGTCATGCACAACAAAAACGGTTAAAGAAAACCTTTGAAAACATTTTGATTTAATATCCTCTGGAGTTTTTAAATATTCTACTTCGGAGGAATAATAACTTTCAACGGAAGGCTTTACAGCGCCTCCGTCAAAGCATATTGCGCATGTAAAAAATAACATTAAACTAATTAAAAATAATTTTTTCATACAACTCATCTTTCGTTGATTTTTTAATAGTAATTTGTTGTATTATATCACAAAAATTAAAATGGCACAATGCTATAATTATGTTTTTATTAATCTTCAGTTGAAAAATGATTTTTTGAAATCTTATTCATAAATTATTCATTTAATTAATAAAATATATTCACTTTTCACAAATTCAACACAATTTTCCACAGACGGGCATTAAAAAATCAGATTGTTGACAACTTTTTTGAAAAAAGATAGAATATATATAATTCCTTGTGGGCTTATAGCTCAGTTGGTAGAGCGCCGCGTTCGCAATGCGGAGGCCAGGGGTTCGAATCCCCTTAAGTCCACCATACCAATACCTCAATCTAGATACAATGTAGTTTTTATGTAACGATTACTTCTTTAATTTTGGAAATAATCGTTAATTTTTTTTATCTCTAAAAAATATAATCGTTACATAAGATGAGCAATCGTTACAAATTTGCACCCATTTTGAATTTAAAAAATCCATGATATAATTAAACGAAAAAAGAGAAAACATTTATTTTATATAGGTAAGAAAAAATGAACGAAATAAGTAGAGTAGTTGAACGGATAACGTATCTTATCAATTAAAGTGGGTGCGGGGTAATAATAAAAGTAAGGTCAAAAGCTTTGAAAATGCTTTTGACCTTAGGATATAGTTTTAGAAATAAAAGAATTGTGCTTTGAAAGACTACCTCAGACTTATAATATTGATGGTATTTCTGATATACAAGTCCTATCTCCTATGAAAAAATAATTAAACGGTTTGAGAATAAATTTATTTTATAGAAACCCATAGGATGAAATTCTTATATAAACACATAAGAAGTGGAATTGCAAATGTCTTATAGTGTCTGCACTAAAATAGGAAACTGCCAAAAAAATAAGTCTATCAAGTTTTATGAGATTTGTTAAAGGGAAAAGTAGTCTAATGATATATGAAAAGTGGGAAAATCTTAAAGTCAAACATAGGAACCTAGCATTTTGGTGTAAAAGATATTATGTAGCTATTATATTATTTTTCTCATTCTTATGTAAAACTTTTACTCAACAGATAGATACTATATTACTTTAATATACACCAAACCACAACTCGAAAAAGATGATTCTAAAACTACCGTATTGCAAAAAACAGCACAAAAATAAAACAGTTAAAAATGTTTTGAAGCAATAGTAAGTGACTTATGAGTTTTAATTTTGTGATTTCTTAAATATCTTAAGCAAAAATTTACTGATAAAAATATAACAATATTTAAAAACACATACTTCCCATTAAAAATAAATCCATTCATAATATATTGACTCAGTGACTGATTCTCTCTCCAAACTGGTAGTACATTATAACATATAACATCTATAAAAAAGCTATAAATCAATATAGAAAATATACTTAAAACCGCATTAGCCTTAGGAACAAACCCATTTACAAGACGAATGAAGATTGTTGTAAGTAAAAATGAACTTACTTCAATAATCAAAAATGTTAAATCAAAATTAAAAAATATGATTATTGATAAATATATAAACCATATACACTTAAAAGCATCTGCTATTTTACGATTTTTATCATACTGACTGAACATCAAAATTAATGAATTCCACACAATAAAACTCTCCTTTTTTAGATTAATTGCAATATTTTACAAAATAAAATTTAAAACTTTTATTTTCAACTAAATTTATATAGAAACAGAAAATCGCGAAAGAGGTATTTTAAAAGGTGAACAAGAAATATAATCAAAGCCAAGATTTTTAAAAAAAATTATAGATTCATGATCCCCTGCATGTTCTCCACATACACCTATTTCCAAATTTGGATTAACTTTTTTGCTAAGCGTCATTGCCATTTTAATCAATGCACCTACCCCTGCTTGATCAAGAGTAAAAAATGGATCAAATTTACAAATATTATTTTCAATGTAGTGATTCAAAAAATTATGTGAATCGTCACGGCTAATTCCTAAAGTCAATTGAGTTAAATCATTTGTACCAAAACTTAAAAAATCAACTTCAGAAGCAATTTCGTCAGCCAAAATTGCTGCACGAGGAATTTCAATCATTGCACCAATTTTATACTTCATAGAGGCATCTTTTATCATATTATCCGCAACTTGATTAATAATTTTTTTAATAAATTTTATTTCCTTAACATCACCCACAAAAGGAATCATAATTTTAGGAGTAATAGTGCAGTTATGATCTTCTTGTACTGTTAGCGCAGCACTGATTATAGCTTTAGTTTGTATCTCAATAATTTCTGGATAAGATATCAACAATCTGCATCCACGATGACCCATCATGGGGTTGCTTTCTTTTAATTTTTCTATAGTTTTTTCAATATTTTCAACCGAATCATTTAAATTTTTTGATAAACTCACAATTTCACTTTTTAATCTGGGCAAAAACTCATGTAATGGTGGATCAATAAGACGAACTGTTAGAGGTTTATCTTTCAATATTTTAAACATTTCTTTGAAATCTTTTTCTTGAAAAAGTAAAAGCTTTTCAAGCTTATCATGTCGCTGAGTTTCTGATGAAGCTAAAATCATTTGTTGCATTAATTTTATGCGTTCCGATTCAAAAAACATATGTTCGGTTCTGCACAATCCAATGCCTTTTGCACCTAAATTTATAGACTTTAAAACATCTTTTGCATTGTCCGCATTCGCATATACCTTAAGATTACTCTGTGAATCCGCAATATCCAAAAATTTGGATATATCTTCTGAAAAAGTAAATGTTGTCATTTCAAGTTTATCAAAATAAATATTACCTGTAGAGCCGTCAATGGAAATAAAATCTCCCTCGTTAATGATGAATTTTCCAACTGAAAAACTTTTTTCAGAAATATTAATTTTTTCACATCCCGAAACCCAAGGTTTACCCATACCGCGTGCTATTACAGCAGAATGGGAAGTTGCCCCACCAGAAATTGTTAGAATTCCGCTTACAAAATTCATGCTTGAAATATCTTCTGCTGACATTTCATTTTTTACCAAAATTGTATTTTGACATTTTTCATTATAAATTTCAGCTGCTTTTGTTGAAAAAACAACCCGCCCTGCAGCTACTCCCTTAACCAACCCAACACCTTTGGTTATTTTAAGAGCATTTTTTAAATATTCAGGTTTAAAAAAAGAATACAATAGAGATTCAATTTCATGTAAAGATAATTTTGATAAAACATCCTTTTTAGATAATTTATTTTCATCAATTAAATCTAATGCAATTTTAACTGATGCTCGTGCGCTTCGTTTCCCATCGCAAGATTTAGTTATGTAAATATCACCTTCATTTAATATAATAAACTCTACATATTGCATATTTCCAAAAGCCATTTCTATCTTTTTTACAACTTTTTCTAATTTTTTATATGATTTCAAATTCAATTTACTAAATTGTTCAATTGGCATTAAAGTAAAGGCTACTTCAGAATAAACGTCCGACTGTATATCCATTGAAATATCGCCAAAAAGGCATTTTTTACCCGTGATAGGATGTCTAGTAAATACTGACCCTTTAATTATTTTACCGGTATTCATATAATTATCATCCACCATAGATTGCACTATAACTGAAACCCCTACAGTTTTATCCATATTTTGCAATTCACGGTATCTAGTAGCTCTTGGACTATTCCAACATTCAAAAATGAATTTAATTATCTCAGCTAACTGTTTTTTCGGATTTTCCGGGAATTCATCGCCAGTTTTTTGTTTATAAATCCTTTTATATCCCACTATTTTCTCTTCGAAAGTTCCTAGGATATTTTCAAATTCAGACCTATCAATTTTTTCAATAACAGTAGAATAATTTTTTATAAATTCTAAATATTTAGAGCAAACAACATCTTTTTTCGCTCCTTGTTTTATTAATTTCCTAACAGCTAATTCATTTATACCAACATTCAGCAAAGTATCAGGCATACAAGGAATTGAATCTTTAGAACCTACTTGAACTGAAAGTAATAGTGGAAACTTCTTGGATTCGTTCATAGAAACGTCATTATAACAAAACTTTTTATTTGTTAAATTTTCTAATCGCAATATAGATTTACAGATATAATTTTCAATTTTTTTATTTAAAACAAAATTATTTTCACAGTAATTTTTATAAACCTCTGTTGTTAGTATAAACCCCATAGGAATAGGAATTTTAAAATTGGACATCTTAATTAAAGATAAACCCCTATTGCCTAATAATTCTTTCGAATAATTAACTGTATTGTCCGTATTGCCAATAAATTTAACATAGTCACTATAAAATTTTTGCTTTGAAATTATATCATCTATTTTTTGCATAAACGTTCTCCAAATTTTTTCTTTATTTTAAAATCACGATTTAGCATCCCATATTTCGAAAACATGTATTTTGAATCCTTCATAAAAATTGAGCATAATAACTAAGGGAATTTCTTCGCTAAAATCATGGGAAAATTTAACTATATTTTTTACACATTTCTCATATACTTCAAAAAAAATTTTTCTGTTTAAACAATTTTCTATAACCGGTATACTATTTTGTAATTCATTTATGTCATATCCTGATTTAGACAACATATGAATACGTTTTTGCCTGGAAATTTTATATTTTTCATGCTCAATATGATTTAATTCCACATGATTCCATATATATTTAGAAGGTAAGTCCGATAAATACCACGGTACATATGCTACAGAATGGCACACATTTCGTCCCTTTGTCAGTTCACCGCAGTCAAATCCCGGTCCAACATATTCCATAGAAATAGAATTATTCCAATCTATTAAAATATTCATAGCTCCCGAAATATAATGTCTCTTAACGAAACTTCCTGTAAAATATATTGACGGATGACAAAAACATAATAAAATGGCACAAGGATTAGATTCACGACATTCTTTTAAAAAATTGTTTATATTTTCAACCTTTAGATCTCTACCACTTGGTAATCCGGTCCACCTTTGTAACGGCGCATCTGGTCGGCACATTACTATGTCACCCAATTTTTTTTTTATAAATTCAATACTTTTATCAGATATATAACTATCAATAATTACGCCAATAGGTACGACCGGTAATCCATATAAATAAGCTCTCAATAATCCTTTACATTTTCTATATTTTTCAAATTCAAAAAGTTTTTTACCAGCATCACAATTTAAATCAAAAAATATAAATTCTTCACAATCAACATTCAATACGTTACTTCATCCCTTCGCATTTTAGCAATATTTTAATTATTTAAAAAAGATATTCGCTCAGAACCTGCAAGTGCAGGAGTTACAGCATCTATTACGCATGATTTACCATCTTTAAAATCATTCATAAAATCTCTGCCGATTTTTATAGCTGGAATGCCTTTTTCACGTAAAAGAACAGCGAAGTGACATAATAAAGAGCAATCTTCAAAAACAAACCCAATTTTATCAGGCAAATATTTTCTCAACAATTTTAATAATGCAATATCTGGCTTGTGACAGAAAAAAACTATATTTTCATTGCTTTTTTGATTTTCATCGGTTAAATCATGAAAATGTGTATCTATTGAGTTTGTATCCGTATTTGAAACGTGAACAATTTTTCCACTGACTAGACCCTGAGAAACTATTCCCTCTTCTATATCTGTTTTTGAAATACTAACATTCGAATCATTTTTCACATAATCCATTAAAAAAGGAATCATATTTTCACTTTTCGGTTCTTTTAACATACCGAATTCTAAAGTTATATCTGAACCATTTGATAATTTTTCAAAAAGATCAATAATACCATTTATATTTTTATAGGATAGCGAAACTAGTACACTATTATCTAAATAAGAGCAAAAAAGTACATGTCCTTCAACAATTTGATACCAAGAATTTTGAAGTATCTCATTTCTTGACACAATTTTTCTATTATTATCTACTACATATTGACTTGTAGGCACAACACCTTTAGATATAAAGTTCCCATACGTTATTTCAAGTATATATCCTTCGGATGTTTTCTGTATTATTCCTGTATAAATCGGATCAAGAATTTCTTGAATTATAGTAGAGGTTATCCAATAATCATCTTTAGTCAAGCAATAATATTCATTCAGGCATTCATTGATATTTTTAAATTTAGGATAAGAGTTAACAGTATATTTATCACACACCGGAATATATCTGGTCAAATTTGATTTATCGCCTATAAAACTTCTAATTACCTTACCATTCGTATGTTCAGGATAGGTTATTACCGCATTATGCCCTATACAGTATAAAGATTTTTTTAATTCAATAGGAGGAGAATCAGTATGCTCAAAACAATTGTTTTGAATAAAGACATAAGCATCAGAAGATAAAGTATCTGTTTTTTGAGCAGACAATCGTAAATTAAACTTATCATGAGAAATCAACTGTTTTGGGATTGAAGATAAATTCTTACTATTTACAAAATGTAGACCACTTTTTACTTTTGTTATACTACTCAAAGGTCTGCACTGCAAAAAAATCAGTTCAGAGTCTACCATGGACCATTCAATGTCAAGAGGATAATTTAGTTTTTTTTCAAGTTCTTTGGACTTTTGTGCTAATAATAACAAACTATCACGTGGTAAAATGTCTTTATCACTTACAAGTTTATATTTTTCGTCTTTTACACTTACAAGCACGTCTGTCCCGTTTACTTTTCCTGATACAAGTTTATCACCAATTCCTTCAATAAAACTAATTATCATCTCTTTTTTACTGTAAGAAAGAGGGTTTGATGAAAATATTACGCCCGAATAGTCCGCATTAATCTTCTGTTGAATAATAACTCCCATTTTTCCTTTACTGTCTTTTACTTTTGATAAACCGTTGATAACTTTTTTAATATTATCAATCAATTCTTCGAATGACATATTTCCCATAATTGTATCGAACTGACCTGCTTTGCTATCCTCAAAAGAATCTTCATTGGTGCATGAGGAACGTACAGCTACAGGATATCTGCCATTAACAGATAAATGCTTTATTGATTCACGAAGAGAATTTTTAAAATCGTCACTTTCAATTGTACACAAATCATCAGTAGCCTCAATGAGTACCGTATCAGGAATTTTATATCCATATTCATGGAGCAATGATAGACCGTACGCCTTGCCTCCAAACGTTTCAGGTAATACTCGGCTTTTAATCTTAATATCATCGGAAACATTCATAATTTGTAATTTTTTTTGTTCATTAGATTTTGCAAATACATTGAATTGTAACAATCCAAAACTAATCGACATCACAAATAAACAACATATTACAACAATTTTTCTAAAAAATTTCATAAAATCACACTCCATTTTTGCTTTAATTAAGGGAAATATCGTTTAAACATTTAAAGTTGATTTTTTTCAAATTACTGATAACTTTATGATGTACTTCTTCAGCAGTTAAATTTTCAATATTTAGCGTTATCACATTACAAGCATTTTCAGAAAATAACTTGTACTGTCTTGCTGCTTTTTTCATTATTGGCAAGGTTTCTTTATACTGTACTGCTATGCCACTTGTTTCAGAGCGTTCAATAACACGTTGATAAGCTGTAACAGGGTTTAAATCAAGAAAAAAATATACATCGGGTATAGGAAATATATCAAAAACTTTTTTTAATAATTTTTCATTGCTTCCAAACAGAGGGCCATACACCAACAAACTTTCCGAAAATCTTTCAGTGATAATAATTTCTTCAGATTTAAGTTTTGGAATGACTGATTCACTGATATTTCTCCATAAATCTGAAACTAAACTAAGAGATATAACATCCGAAGGGAAGTCCGCATATAAATTATTAGTTAAATTTGAACTTATTTTTTTTAATCTATCTGTGTTTGTAGAAGGCTTGAAATTAAGCGCAACATTGCTTTTTAAATTACATTTATTTTTAAAATAATCATTTAACATATAAGCTTGTGTTGATTTTCCGCTACCATCAAGACCGCAAAAACTTATAAATAATCCCAAATTTTACACCTCCGACCAACTTAATAATTAATAATACCAGTCATTTGTCAGATAAGGTATGCCTAAAAAATCCTTAATTTCACATATATTTAATATTTGAGTTGCATAATCCCTTACATTTTTTCGCCCTGAATTTTGAATATCTGAACTGTTATCGATAAATAGGCCCATAGATGTTAGTAAAAATCTTAATTTTTTTATTCTTAATTCATATATGCCCTCACACAAAGAAGAAAAAGCAAAAGAATTTTCCACCAAACGTTTAATAGAAGTTTTAGAAATTCTATATGGTGTATCAAACATAATTAAAGGAAATAAATATATTCTTTTTTTATCAACGCTCATTAACAATCGTTTTTTGTAATCCATCTCTTTAACCTTATAAACAGTTTCTCTATTGAAAGGCCACAAGTTAAAATTATTTACAATGTCTATATACTCATTTATATCTATAATATTTTTTATCTTTAACTTAATATTTTCAGAAATGTCATAATTGTCAAAAATAAATAACACAGCTACTGAAAAGAAAAATTTCAATTCATATTGTTCTATCAGTTTATTCAAAATTTGATAGTTTAAATCTACTTTTTTTATCATCATATATAAATCATTGATATCTTTCATAAATACAACTTCATGTTTAAAAAGATGGCAAAGAGTTATTATAAATTGCTCCTCTTGAGACAAAATTCCTTTTTCAAATTTTGGATAAAAAAGTCCTATCCTCCCTAGTGGATAAGCTGGAAAACTTACATCTATAATTAATTGATATCTATAATCAATAAATTTTTTCATATGAAAATGTCCAGTTATTTCTGTTCTATTGCCAATTTGAATTTCTTTAAGAGAAAACACGTCAAACAAAATATGAAAGCCTCGATTTAGCAAGAAGTGAGCAATATCGAATGCATCGTTTGCGCTTCCTGCTAAAATGTCATAATCCATAAAAACACGGTCATATTTATCAGTGTACAAATCTTGGTTCATAGCTCCTTTGACGTAGGACGCTACGATATTGTTGGATTTAATAAAATTCTGAATATATTCTGCTTCATGGCGAATAACATTTTTTCTATGATTTGCGAAAACAGTCTTTTTCCAACGTACATCAGTAATTGGCATATTATAATTTTTAAGATGATCAAATATAATTTGATCCAATTTATTACGCCATAAATAATCAAAATCATCGTCTGTCATACTGCAACACAGATTTTTTAATAAGGAAATTTCTTTTTGAGAAAGACATAACTTACCGCAACGTTGCCACTCGCTTTGTCTTTCTGCACATAGTTTACTTTCGCTTCTCCTAAAAGGCTTAACTTTCTTTACTTTATGATTTCCCCAGTTGATTCTTGAAATACTGACGCATGCATCACATGCCAAAGTTTTTGATGTTTCATCAATTTCACAAATCTCGATTTTTATTTTACTTAATTTTTTTGCAAATTCGAGAAAAACTCGTATAACCGACAGTATGCACTCAGAACGTAACGCAAACTCATCTATATGAAATTCTTTTGATTGTTTTTGCAATGAAGAAGCCAATGAATTGTAGTAAATTTCGCAGTCCTTCAAAACATAATTAATATCATGATTATTATATTTATCATTTAATTTTTTTGCTGCACATTTAGCTTGAGAACATCCATTAACAGAAATGTTGAACTCAATAATTCCATCATTAACTTCACCGATTAAATCAACCGCATCTCCACAAGCAATACCATCTTTAGATAAAACCTCATCCGGTATAATAACTTTTTTATTTATACTATGAGTGAAATCATTGACCTTTTTGTCCAAACAATCTAAAGCATTCAACATTTTATTTAAACATTTATCTGTTATCCCAATGCCAAAAGATATTCGTGTTATTGCATTGAAACCATATCTAAGAAGAGAATTCTGAGAGCAAAGATTTCCTGATCTAACAAAAATATTATTTTGAGAAAAATATTCTTGTATATCATGAGCATGAATTTTTTCATGAACAAAAGATATTAAGGATGTTGCCGCGTGGCCACCTTGTTCAATAACAGTTACGCCATTCATATTTTTAAGTTTGTTTTTTATTTTTTCATATATGTATCTTTCTTTACGTGATATTTCGCTAAAACCAATATTTTTAAGATAATCACACGCAGCAGACCACTGAACAATTAAAGAGGCGTCTATTGTGCCAGCCAAAAATTTGTTTTCACCCGTCATCCATGTTTCTGTTAAACCTACTGTTTCCACCATTCCTCCACCTAAAAAAACAGGTTTTAACAATTCTAAAAATTTATTTTTTACTAAAACACCCGATATATTTTTGGGTCCATACATTTTGTGTGAAGACAAAAAAATACACGAAATCTTATCATTTACATCTATAGGTCCATGCGCTACAGATTGAGCTGCATCTACCATTACAAACGCATTCGATGAAATATTATTTAAAATTTTATTAATGTCTATTTTGTACCCATTTGTATTTGAAACCTCAGAAACCGAAAGGAGCTTTATAGAAGGAGCAATTTTATTTAAATAATCGTAATCTATTTCTCCATCCAAAGTTATAGGCATCTCAACAAATAAGGCACCTGTTTTTTCAGCCAAACGTTTCCACGGTAAATAATTACTATGATGTTCATATGGGCCTACTACGATAAAATCTAATGGTTTTATATATTCTTCTATAGAACAGGAAATCAGATTAATCAATTCTGTTGTGTTTTTTCCAAAAATCAATCTATAATCCGATTTATTTGTAAAAAAATTAATTAAATTATTAACAGCTTCATCATAGGCATTCTGTGCTTTTTTATGAAGAAGTGTATTTCCTCTACTCAACGAAACACCTATCTCCCTATTATAACGAGAATAGCGTTCAAGAACTTGATCCGGTACAAATGTTGTAGTAGCATAATCGAAATAAGCTATATTTGGATTTGACCTAAATATACCGAAATCATTTCTGTACTGATCAAACAAATTCACTTGAAAACACTCCTTAAATTTTTACCTAAACTCTCATTTGATAGTTTAATTATTGTTTATGATATTCTTTCTTATAAAGATTGCAAAAAAATAATATGTGGCCCTACTTCTTTATACCCTACCAAAGTGAAATTTGCTCAACTTTCATCGGATATTTTATAAAATTCATTCCATAGTCTATACTAATTTTGTAAGAGACAAACTTTTTTATTGAAGCAGCAATTAACCGTTCTTTTTGCCTTAATATGACTACATCACCAATCATACCGATTGCTTCACCGGACAGAAAATCAGGATTTTTGATTATTTCTAAATCACTCAAATCATAATGATTTTTACAAAAATATGTCGAATCAAATTCTAAAAATTCACTTTCAGGCACTATATTTATTTGCATTAAAATATCTGTCAATGTTTTGTTTGCAATTTCAGAATTATAAATATTTTCGCAAATAATTTTTAATTTTTGATCCGACAACAATCTTTCCAAAATTCCGTAACTGCTTCCGCTCAGTTTAGCTTCCAACTCTCTGGCTAAATATGCATTCGGAAAAGTTTTTAAAATAAACGCCGCTCTTGCCCCTTGCTCCAACAAACGCAATGGCATCCTTTTTTTTGATGCTATACCAACTTTAACATGAGAAGGAGAAAAATAGGCAAGATATACAACATGCGGAGTTCTATTATACTCAGCTTGTTGAGGTGAAATTTTTTGAGCATTATAAAAAGCAGGATTAAATCCTATTTTACTGTAACATGCATTACAATTATTTATTTTAGATTTCAAATCCAATTTGCATTTTTGAGGACATGGCGAATAAGATAATGTTGATAAATTATAGATTCCGGTACAATATCTTTCTTTAGATTTTTTAATAGTAAATGATTCTTTATTTAAATATTGTTTTTTATACTCTCCTGAATCAATATCATAAAGAATAAAATGTGATCCTATATGGTCATAACTATAACCTGAAAAAATCAATTCAACCCCCACCTTAGTTATTTATTTTTTGCTTATAAATACTCTCCATAACAGGTTTTAATTTTGATATTGTATTTTCAAAAAATTCAGTACCTGGGTATTCAATCCAGTTTGCTTTTTCTGGTATGCCCAACTTATTTGCAACGCATCTTCTTAAAAATTGTCTCGGAACATCCTTACCGTTTACATTGTACATAAATCCGGTTTGATATTTTTTCTGGAAATATAAATATTGTTCAGCTTCTAGAATTTCAGTTCGCACTTTTGTCATATCATATATATTTTTAACCTCGTAAACCTCATCAAACAATTCTTTGATTTCATTATTTATGTCTATTTCAACAGGCAAATAATGAATATGCATATGATGACACAAGCTCAACATATTTTTTTCACGGTTATCTCCCCATAAACACGAACCCGCTTGTCCGTGCTCAAACGCTATACCCTCAGTCTGGTAAACTTCTTTATAGGTATCATTAATAACTGATTTCATTAACTCCAATTCTTCTCTTTCGTAACTGTAAACACCTGTGGCAGCAGTTCTGTGAGCTTTTGCGCACAATTGAATATAACCTTCCATATAACTTCCTATCACAGCAGTTACATAAAAATATGTACTCTCACAAATAATCAAAGGGGTTAATTTATCACAATAGCTACATGTCGTTGCCGATTTATTAATGTATGGCGAAATAATTTCATCGTAATAACTTTTATCCATTAATTTCTACTCCCCCAACATCTTTTCATAAGCTTCCGTATCCAGTGAATTCCTTCCGCAATGATTATAAAAAGGCTCAAAACCGTGTTTGGAATAAATTCTTTGGAGTATTTTTCCTAATTTCAAAATATATTCTGCACTGGGTTTATCGCTTTCTTTCATCTTGGTACCGGGATCCACATGTAAAACATTTACTACAGGTACTATTCCATGTTTGGCAAAGAAATCAGCACCTTCTTCGAAGGACGCTATAGGTTCCAAACCACCGACCAAAATCGAATATACGTTACCCTTACCTATAACATTAGTTAAATAAATTAAAGAATCAATGAAATTTTGATACCCAACATGCTTGTTCTTCCCCGGACAAAACTTTTCAAACAAATCTTTTCTGAACACTTCGATATCCATCGAAACCTTTATATTCATACCTTTAAAACGATCGAGAAGTTTTCGGTTCGTTGGCGGCGAAATAACAAGAAGTATTCTTATATCTTCACGATTTACCTTTTTTAACACTTTTAAAGCAGATTGGGCAAGATTGTAAAAATAGTCAAAACTATTATCCAAACTTCCATATATCCCACCAGTAATAGCTATTTGCCTTATATCATCCGCATTTTCCAAGGCTATTTCTAAAGCTTCTTCCATAATTTCCGGTTTTATAATATCCAAAAAATCATTTTCTTTTCCATGGTTACACTTTAAAGAACAAAAATGGCAAAGATTGTCAGGTCCGAAAGAACAGTATCTGTTTGCAAAAACTCCAAGGCAGTTGCCACCGTATAAGGTTATAATTTGATTGACATTTATTTCGGGATTGGACTTTAATTTCTTATTATAAAAATCCGGCCTTTTTGGAAAACTAACCAATACTTTCTCAACACCGTCGGTTACACAGTATTTACCGCATTCATAAATCAACGACCATTTAGAGTTATTTTTCACATTAACAGCACATATGACATTTTCTGGAGAAATATAAATTTCTTGTGGAATTGTGCATTTTAAAAATTCCTTTGGGTCCTGATTTCCAAAAGCACGGCGCTTTTCAACAAATTCTCCTTTGAAATTTTTTATTAAAGAATCATCAATTCTTATTCCGTTTGCCAGAAGTTGTGCTTTAATACTTACAGATTTGCTTAACATATTTAATCCTCCAAATTTTAATTATTATGTATAAGTACCCAATTTTTTGACTTTTCCCAATTATTTATTTGGATACTGATTTTATTAAAATCTTCAAAAGATAAATCAGCTTTGAGGTTCTCTTTAAGAATAAAAATCTGACTTACCAGTATTTCAAATTGATGATTTAAAAGTTTTTTAAATATTTCATCTAAATCATTGATATTTTCAAAATTATTTCTCAGATCTTCAACAAATTCTATTTCTTTTTCTGAACAATTTTTCAAAAATTTTGAATTCTGCTCAATTATATAAAGCATCTTACCCAATAATTGATATGCATGGGTCTTCAATAACACCCGCTGCTTGCGAATATTTAAAGAAGCTTCGCCGGAATAAATTTTCGATAAACTTTTTAACGAATAATCTATTGCAAAATTTTTGTCTATCCAAAGCTGAGAATACTTGCTCATTTTTTCTATTCTTTTATCTAGATAATGTACTTCTTGTTTTCCGAGCGCAGTAATTATATTGTCTGTTCCTAAATTGTTTTCAATTGCAATTTTCAAATATTCCGACCCTAACAAACACTCAATTGAAACTAACATATAAGGTATTGAATAATAAAATGGAATATTTTTTGAAATTTTTCGTACTTCGTTTTCATTTTGTACAGCATCCAATAATTTTTCTGCATCATCCCTATATGTGGTTTTTAAAATTAAATCTGTTCTTCCCTGAAAAAAATAAGTTTCTTTCAATTCCTCAAAGCTCATCAAAGGATCAAAAGTTATGTAAGTGAACCTTATAGGAACATTAAGACCCGTCAATAAACGTATTCCCGTTACATTTTCGTTTGATGTAACGTTTTTGTTAAACCGTTTCAGAACACTTTCTACTCCGGATTCTACTCCTACCAAAGTCCTGTTCAGACCATTATCACGCAATTTCATAACACTATTAATTTTTTTGATTTTCTTTTCATGTGATAAATGCTCACTGAAAATTGTGTTCATTCTAAAAGATGTTTCATATTTTAAATCATGTTTTGCAAAAATTTCGCTTATCTTTACTGCTCTGTTTTGATATAACGGCGTCTCACCACCCACAAACTCTTCATCTACAATATAAATTATAAATTTTGAAGGATTGTAATTTTCACTTTTTAAACGATGGCAAAAATGATCTATTAAAGTTTCTACTTTTTCAATATCTTCAAGGTTACCGCGCCACATACCTTTTTGTTTTCTGGGGCAAAAAGTGCAAGAATTATAACATCCTCGGCTAGTTTCAATTTGAAATACGCCTTTTGATTTTATCGTAGGAATTAATAAATCCAATTCGGGTACAGATAATTTTGCACTTTTACAAAACTTACTTTGAGACGTCAGAAAAATTTCTCCTGATTTATTATCTACAAACGCTGCATCAGGAATGTCTTTTAAAGTGATTTTTCCATTAAAATAGTCAATAAATTTCACGAAAAAAGACTCACCTTCTCCGAGAGAAACCACAACCTCCGGGTACTTTTTTAAAATTTCTTTATAAGTTAAACTCGCCAAACTCCCCCCAACAACAATTGAGCATTTCAGATTTGCTATTTTAATGGACTGCAACACTTCTTCCAAAACATCAAACAATCCGAATGTCATGGAAATTCCTATAATGTCCACATTCCTGTTTTTTACGTCACTTATGAAATCATCAATATTCGAGTTTAACTGTAAATCATATAAACCAACAGTTCCTTGGAAATTTTTTCGAATAGAATGAGCAATATCCGAAATACCAAGTGCAAATCTTGGAAAAGTATAAACATCATTTTTAGCAAGAGAAAGTAGTGCGATTTTTGGAGAACACAATTCCCCAAAAAATTGAGAATTCAAATTACAAATAACTGCAAAATCATCGATAATATTTGAAAAATTTATCCTTTGAGAATATTTTTCATAAAACACGGTATCTTTCAATTTTTTATCTATCGAACAAATTAATGCAGAAGATATATCTTCAGAATAAATTACGCATACTTTTTCATCGAACCCACCGAGACACAACACTTGAAACGAATTATTATCAATTTTCTTTTTGAAAATTTCTTTTATGATTTCGGCTGGTTTATAAACCATTTTTTGTCTTATTTTTAAAAACCAAATTTGTATTTTCTCAAAATCATTCATTTAAAAACTAACCCTCAAACTTTTGCATTCTAAAAATATGATAGGCATAACCTTTATGATCTGCTGGGCCTACCTTCGCACCAATTTCAATTAGCACTTCATTTAAAAGCTTTCTCACTTCATCAATGTTTTCGCTTTTACCTTTATACTCTATCTCAATATAATTACCTAAGTCTTTTACTTTATCTATTGAAATCTCACATTCTTTATACATAAAACATCTTCTAAGCTTGTCCGTCACTATGAAAGGAACAAAATTAGTGCTAAATCCTAGATTGGTTAAATGTTGAAATAGTTCTTGTTTTGAATTTATAGGATATTCTTTCTCCTCGCAGTACGTACGAATTTCTGCACCTTCAGGAAGCCAATGTTTATAAGCAAAACTCAACTGTCCGTTTTCTTCGCGGATTCTAATCCATTTATTTACATGATCCGGATCTTTAAAAAGGCTGTCATCCGGATTATCATAGTACGTATCAATTTGGTGCTTTGACTTTGAGGGGACAATCCCTTTTTCAACAAAAAAATTCACAACATCCTCTTCATTTAATAATTCATTACGAATTTCTATTTCTTTACTCATTAATCAACAACTCCCAAAAATTTTGTATTATTTACATACCATAAATTTTACTTGCTATTTTTAATATTTATATAATAATTATTCAAAACTTTATTAATTATGTGAACCAAGTTTCTGGTAATCAGCGCCTCATAAACAACATTTGCATTTAGATCTCTTCAATATATTTCATTAAACACTGTATCTGCAACTTGGTCACAAAACTTGTCTGAATAGCCTTTTGCGATAGACTCAAAAGTGAAAAAACCTCTCACAGCATTTTACCTTTACAGTAAACTATAAGATTATACAATATTAAATATACATTCCTCATTTTGATCAATACACAAAATCTTATGTAATACAATATAAAATAACATGAAAATATTGTCAACTTAACTTTTATAGAAACTTAACTTAAATAAAGTTATATTAATATGACAATGGAGTAAATTTCCATTTGATTCATAAAAATACATTTAAAAATCACAACACCCCCAAATAGGTGAAATTTTACATAACTTTTAATGGATATGTAGAAAAATTTATTTTTAAGTTGATTTTATATAAATCAATCACAGCAATTTTTTTAGTTTATTCTTTTATGGTTCAACTGTAAATTTATTATCTAAACATTTTTATAATTTTGGATTGTGAACATACTAATACTAATAAGGAAGTAAAAAATTTGAATATTAAACTGTATGATAAAGATAATATTTCGAGTTTAGAAATTAAAAATGACGAGTATGATTTTAATTACACAATCAATTATTTAGTTTCATTTATAGAAAATGTGGAAAAATGCGAGTTCATAAAATACTGCAAAGATAATTCTGAAAACTTACCCGAACCTCTGTGGCATGCTATGATAACTAATTTAGCTCCTCTCAAGAATTCATCTAACGCTATACATGAGTTTAGCAGGAGCTATTCGAAGTATAGTTTTGATGAAACAGAAAGAAAAATCCAACGAGCAATAATTGAAAATAAGCCACATACTTGCGAATATATCAGGGAAAACCTTAATTTTGACTGCAACAAAAACTGCCATGTCAAGGCTCCGATTGTTTATGGATTGCCGAGTTTTGAAGAGCGAATATCGGAGATAATTTCAAGTGATAAAATCAATGTTGACGAGATTTTGTCAAAGGAAAATCTAAAGATTTGTGCTTGGGCAAAGCTTAATCTGCCGTCAGAATACGTAAGATTAAAAGCTAAGCTCAAAGGCAAAGTAAACTTAAAGGATTTCGAAAAAACTATTCGTTTTGAGAGCAAGAAAAAAGATGAAAATAATTTTCACGGCAATTTAATACCACTTGATCTCAAAGATATAAATTTAAGTGGTGCAGTTGTTCCTTCGGGTTGGAAAGTATCAATGAAACAAGGAATTCAAAAGATTGTCCGTGGTACGAATTCTGATGAACTACTTGGTGTGTGTATTTGTCCGATCGTGATTACTAAGAGGCTTGAAAACTTTGATGACGGAACCGAAAAAATAGAACTTAGCTTTTTTATAGACGGGCATTGGAAAAGGCTCATTGCTCCTCGTTCAAGTGTATTTAACAGAACTTCGATAATTAAATATGCTGATTCGGGATTACCTGTATCTTCCAAAAACGCTGCTGATATAGTGGCATATTTAAGTGATTATGAGAATGCAAATTTGAATATTATTCCCCTAATAAAGTCAATATCTCGTGTCGGTTGGCTTGATAGTTCTTCGTTCTTTCCGTACAAAGTGAATGGAAACATTGTGTTTGAGTCCGAGATGAGCGAAGTTGATGTGATATCTCAAGGTACTGTTCCAAGAGGTGACATAGAACTTTGGAAAAAGTATGCTGCCAAAATCAGAAAAAATCCATTTGCAAGGTTTATCATAAGTGCCTCGTTTGCTTCTCCACTTTTGAAGTTGATTGAAAACAGAGTATTTTTCATACACATATGGCATGACTCTCAAAGTGGAAAAACTGCGGTTATAAAATTTGCTGTGAGCGTTTGGGGAGATCCTGCAAAACTTATGGGTAGCTTTAATGCCACAAGTGTGGGACTTGAGCGTATGGCAGGAACACTTAAGCATTTGCCTTTTGCAATTGATGAGCTTCAAGTTTTAAATGAACACAAAATCTCGGCAGAAAAGATTGTGTATGGTTTAGCGAATGGTTTTGGTAGGCTTCGTGGCAATAAAACAGGAGGTATGCAAAGCGTACTTTCCTGGCAAAGTATTATGCTGACTTCGGGCGAACAGCCGATGAGTAATGAATCAAGTAATGATGGAGCAATAACTCGAGTCTTGGAGCTTTACGGAAAGCCTGTTGATAAGGTCAGTTTTGCACATGATGTACACACCGTAAGTGGCAGCAATTACGCACTTGCCGGAAAGAAGTTTATAGAGTTTATAGTCGACAACGTAAGCGAGAAAATTGCTAAGGAAGATTATAAAAAACTACTCAAAGAGATAGATTTAAAGTGTGATTTTGAGGTACCGAGGGCACAGCTCGATAATGTATCGGCGGTGTGTTTAGGCGACTATTATACAGAAGTATCAGTATTTAATACTCCGAAAAACGAAGCGTGGAGCGAAAGTATAGAACTTGGTACTCAGATTTTAGAGAATTGCAAGGAACTTCAAAAAGCAGACACGGTAAATAGAGCATGGGACTTTGTTGTGGGCTGGATAGCAAGTAATAAAAACAGGTTTTCTCCCGACAGTACACCATGTTACGGTAAATTTGAGAAAGGTCGAGTGTATATCATACCAAATGTGCTAAGACAAGCTCTCAAAGAAAACGGATTTGACTACTCGAAAGTTACTCGTGGATTTAAAGACAGAAATTTTATTGAAACTCGAACGGATAGTCGAGGACATATTAAAATGCAAGTCTCAAAATCAATCAATGGTATTGTGCAGAAGTGTTTTTGCATAAAAGAGGATATAAATAATGAGCATGATGAGAATGTAAAACCGCTTGAATAAGCCATTTTCAACGATTTAACCTCTTAACCCCTATTTTTCCGCACATATCCTATATATTATAGTGTTTTATATTAAGTAGTGATTTTTAGTGTTGAATATAAAAAGTCCTATAAATATATATATAAATCTTTTTAAAAGGTTAAGAGGTTAACTTTATACCGCAAATGGCTTATCATAGGCGTTTGTGATTTAACCTCTCAGCCAAAAATAGAGGTTAACGGAGGTTAAAGAGGTTAAGATGAAAGAAAAAACAATAACAAATCAAATACTGAAGCATCTAAAAAGTCTTCCCGAATGCTTCGCATTCAAGGAGCATGGCGGACTTTATGGCACATCGGGAATCCCTGACATTATCGTTTGCTACAAGGGAAAGTTTGTGGCTTTTGAAGTGAAAACCGAAAAAGGCAAGCTCTCAAAACTGCAAGAAATCACCATCGAGAAGATAAAAAATGCGAATGGCGTGGCTTTCAAGGTGACAAACCTTGAAGAAGTCAAAGAAATTTTGAAAGGAGTGATGTCGGAATAAAAACACCTCAAAGTGCAAAGAACAAAACACAAAGTTACACAGTACAAATTACAAAGCTGAAGAACTCAAATATATTTTAAATTTTGTAATTTTACGGAGGATAACTTTATGACCACAAAAGAATATTTATCGCAAGCATACCGAATCGACCAAAGGATAAACAGTAAACTTGAACAAGTAAGAAACTTAAGAGAACTGGCAGAAAAAGCTACGTCAACTCTTAGTGATATTCCTTGCTCGGGTAATGGCAACAAGCAAAAAATGGAGAGTGTTATTGTTAAGATAATCGATTTAGAAAACGAGATTGACGAGGAAATCGACAAACTGATTGATTTAAAGCAAGAGATAGTGTCGCTGATAAAACAAGTCAAAAATCCTGAATATAAAACTTTGCTAGAACTCAGATATTTATGTTTCAGAACGTGGGAGCAGATTGCTGTGGAGATGAGGTATGATTTGAGTTGGATTCATCGTCTGCACAAGAAAGCTTTGATCGAAATAAAAACACTCCACTAAAAGCCATAGAAAACCATGTTTGTTTTTTGATAGTATTATAATTAGAGAAATTAAAGACCTTCACGGAACATCGTGGAGGCCTAATTTATGTGGAGGTAAATGATTATGCCAAAGAAACCAAAAAGTCCATGTAGATATAGTGGTTGTGCTGAGCTATCTGAAAGTTCATACTGCAAAAAGCACACCAAACTTGTGACCAAACACTATAACAAATATCAGCGTAATCCGGACACCTACAAAAGATACAGTAACAGATGGCGGAGGATACGTCAGCTTTACATCAAAGAACACCCTGTATGTGAGCTTTGCGAGTGAAAGAATATTTTAAAAGCTGTGGAGGAAGTACATCACATAATTCCCTTATCAAAAGGCGGAACACATAACGATGAAAATTTAATGAGTTTATGTAAGAGATGTCACTCAAAAATTACTGCAACCGAAGGCGGCCGTTGGGGATAAAAAATAGGCTTGCACTTCCATGCAAACCTCAAATTATTAACAAATATCAATTAAATAAATCCGAATGTGAACCTGTTCTGGAAAGAAACAGTATTAACTCATCGTTTTCTATTCGGTAAACAAGCAGCCAATCGGGTTGTATATGACACTCTCGAAATCCGATATAATTGCCCGTTAAAGCGTGATCTCTATATTTGTCTTCTAGCTTTATATTATTGGCGATTTTATCTACGGTTTTCTCAAGTAATTCCAGTTTATAACCTCGTTTTGACGCTAATTTTAAATCTTTTTTGAATTGGTTGGATAATACGACCTCAAGCATCTCCCAATACCTCGTCCATAGCTTCTTTGAAACTTGAATATTTTTTATAATTTTCAGGATGTTTTTTCATTTCGTGAAACTCGTTCATTGCAGCTATAGTTTCGGAGTTAGGTTTATCTCTTTTTATTTCAAATGGAATTCTTTGTTGCCTTACTGCTTGTTTTAGAAAAAGAGTTACCGCTGTTGTCAAATCTAATCCTAAATCATAAAAAAGTTCCTGTGCAGATTTTTTTAAATTTGGGTCTAAATTGATATTTGTACTTACTTTAGGCATACTTTCACCCCCCTTTTTTGTTAGTATTATATCATATTATATGTGTAATATCAACCTGATGTGTGGCTAACAAGCGTGAAAATGTTTGATTTCAAAAATTGGTTACTCAAATACTACTGCAATCGAGCGCCGGCGTTCGGCTTAAGCATATATTTGTATATTTATCAAAAAAATACCCACACTAAATATTACAAAAAATTTATTTAGGAGGAATTATTTTGAATCCATTTAAAGAAAAATCTACAAAAATTTTTGACAGTGTAAGAAATTGGAAAGAGCTTTATGATTATTCTTACAACAAAGATGAAGTTGATCCTTATACCAAAACACGTATTATACTTATGAACGGAACGGAGTATGAAGCAAATTGGTTTTCTCATCAGTTTTCGAGGAATTGTAGTGATAATGAACTTCGGAGGGAATTAGCATTATCAAGATACATCGAACAGCAACAACAAAAGAAAATTTCTACGCTAAAACCAATTAATGAAACCGTTTTGGAAACTACAATAAGCTACGAACAACTGGCAGTCGATCTTACAGCCAGACTTGCTAAAAATGAACCTGATATTACGGTAAAATCAGCACTTGATTTTGCGTTACTAGAAGATTTTGATCACCTCTATAGATATGCTGATTTGCTTGAAATGGAGCATGGCATTTTGGCTGAAAATTTGGTAGGAAAATATACGGAAATTATGCCCGGACGTCCTACCATTTCGCATCACAGACACCCATATGACAATATCAAAGCACACATAGACTCTGTATCTGCAAGTCCGATAACTAAACTGAATGTGGCAATAATAACGGCGGCGGAACAGCAAACCATGAATTACTATATGAATATTGCGGGATTCTATACCTCAGATATAGGCAGAAAACTTTATCAAGAAATCGGTCTAGTTGAAGAAGAACATGTAACTCAGTATGGATCGTTACTTGATCCTACACTGACTTGGCTTGAAAATTTACTTTGCCATGAATATACAGAATGTTATCTATATTATTCCTGCTTTGAATATGAAACCGATCCGCAAATTAAAAAAATATGGGAACAGCATTTCATGCAAGAAGTTGCACACCTTCATAAAGCGGCAGAACTACTGCGTAAATACGAAAATAAAGATTGGGAAGAAGTTATTCCCGTCGGGGATTTTCCAAAACTTTTGAAACTCGAGCCCAATGTAGATTATGTAAGGGACATTCTTGCAAGAACTGCAGAGAATACTTCAAACCAAGAAGATTATGTAAATGCCTCTTCGCTTCCTGATGATGCTGAATTTTTTAGATTCCAGAGCAAGATAAATAAAAGTGCAAACGATGTACCTTCGCACGTGGTTATTAAAAACTATATAAGCAAAAACGGAGAAGATTATAGGTTTGAAACGAAGCAAAATCCTCTCAAAGAACTTCAAGATAGAACTAAAGATAATATTACAGTTGGTAGGAAATAAAGACTATAACTTTCAAATGAAATATGAAAGCGTTTGAGACTAATTCTCAGGCGTTTTTTATTAGTATGGGGGGAGTTCGAATCCCCAAAAATGAAGCAAACCGCAACGGGCGTGGGGCATCGCACGAAAAAAGCCCAGTTCAAACAAGGTATTAACCCACTGAGAGCTGAAAGGAGGTAAAAATTATGGCAAAAGACGGAACAAATCGAGGTGGTAGAAGAGTGAAAGCCGGAGGCAAACCGGCATCTTTAGCTGATAAAATATCATCAGGAAAATCAGCAAGAGTATTTGAACCATTTGATTTTGATATTGATGATAAATTTCAGCCTGATGACTTTGTGAATATGCCGCAGTTAGAAGGCGATAATATTCCAAAACCGAGCGAATATTTAAGTGCCGAGCAAAAGGACGGAACGCACATCAAGGCAGATAAAATTTTCAAAGAGACGTGGCTATGGCTTAAAAAACGAAAATGTGAGAGCTTTGTAAATCCAAGGTTGGTTGAGGCATATTCGCGGGCGTTTGCGAGGTACGTTCAGTGTGAAGAAGCAATCAGCAAATTCGGATTTTTAGGTAAACCCCCAACAACAGGTGCAGCAATAGCAAATCCATTTGTACAGATGAGTGTATCTTTCGGTAAGCAGGCAAATTTACTGTGGTACGAAATTTTTGATATCGTCAAGCAAAACTGCACCACAGAATTTGACGATACTCCGCAAGATAATGTGATGGAGCTACTTTTAACGGCAAGGAGGAAAAAATAAGAAGTGAATATGGATGTAACGTGGTTTCTGACGGCGATTTCGCTATCGGGAACCCTTTTAAATATACAAAAAAATATATGGTGTTTTTATATTTGGTTAATTGGCGATATCCTTTGGTGTACGTTTGATTTTACGCAAGGTATGTATGGCAGAAGTGTACTAGATTTTATCCAGATTATTCTTGCAATTTGTGGAATTGTGTCGTGGAAAAAAGACAATAAAACTCGTGGAGGAGTGTAGAAATGAATGTAGAAAGAATAAAGATGTCAAAACTGAATCCAGCAAAGTATAATCCGAGAAAAGACTTAAAACCAGGCGATACCGAGTATGAAAAACTAAAAAGAAGTATGGCGGAGTTTGGATATATCGAACCGATTATCTGGAACAAACGAACAGGTAATATTGTGGGAGGTCACCAAAGGTATAAAATTCTCAAAGATATGAAATATAAAGAAGCTGAATGTGTAATTGTCGACTTAGATGATAACCGAGAAAAAGCTTTGAATGTGGCCTTAAATAGTCTTCCTTATAAACACTTCTTAGGCTACGAAAAAGGAGAAGATGGCGTGCCAAAGATTATAGAAAGCGAAGCTAAAATCGTAAGATTGATATA
>CAKUUD010000005.1 GCA_934692675.1 uncultured Eubacteriales bacterium
TACTAGGGGGTTACATACTTTCGAACGGTAATATAAAATTTATTTATACTTTCACACGCTTTAAAAAAATAAAATTACCCGTGCGTTTGTATTAAAAGTTGAGTGCTTAGACAAATTTCCCTTATACGAACACTAAGTTTCGTGTGAGGGATTTTTTATTTTTTATTGCACGTAAATATTCAAAAATTTTTATATTTATTTCATATTGAAAAATAAAATTTCTTTTGCTATAATCTTCTGTGCAACGTTGTGTACTATATAAATATAGTTTGAGGAGGAAATTTATTATTTATGAACAGAAAATTCAAATCCTTGCTAATTAAATCTTTTTGTGGAATTTTAGCTGCGTCCTCTATTTTAATGACGCCGTTAACATGCCTTGCGAAAACCAACCCGGAAAAAATAAATTCATTGTTGCAAGAACTTTACGCTGAAAATCCGGGACTTAGAGGCAATGAAGAGGAAATCAAAAGAGAGATATACGAAAGAGTAAGAATCGCAAGAGAGCACAATTATTGCGGTAAAAATCGAAGTGATCATTCCCTTATAAATAATGCATCGGATTGCAAAGATGTATTCTCTAAAATTTACGATTCTAATTTCTGGGGAAGTAACGAATCAAAATCAGGTCCGGGTTCTCGTATAAGTTCTACCGAAAAGATTCGCAAAAGTCTGCCTAAACTATTTAAAAAATATGGTATTAAATCAGTACTGGACGCACCTTGCGGTGATTATAACTGGATGAAATCCGTAGATAAAACCGGGATCAAGTACATAGGCGGAGATATAGTCGACAAAATAATAAGAACGAATAACAAAAATTACAAAGATGAAAATACATCATTCCGCGTAATGGATATCACTTCGAATAAAATTCCTCAAGTTGATTTAATTATTTGCAGAGATTGTCTGCAACATTTATCCCACAAGAACGTTAAGAAAGCGCTAAAGAATTTTAAAGACAGTGGCTCTAAATACTTGCTTGTGACTAATTATCCTTGGACGCTGGATAATTACGACATTAAAAATGGCGACTTCAGACCGCTGAACTTGCTCGAAAAGCCATTTGAACTCCCTGCGCCAATCGAGAAAATCAAAGAGTTAAATATAGATGGTAATTGCCCTGACAAATATCTTTATCTATATAAATTGGAAGATATTGACACAGATAAAATGTTTGCTCCGAAAAAAGCACCGGACAGCATACCGATAGCTATGGCACTAGATGAAAATTATATTTATCCTACTATTGTAGCTATAAGCTCGGTGATGGAGAGTTCAATTTATGATTCTAAATATGATTTTTACATTATGCATCCATCAAACTTTAGCGACGAGGCCAAAAACACTTTAAAATCCATGGAAAAAACATACGCCAATTGCAAAATAACTTTAATAGACATGAAAGACAAATTCAAATCAGCTCACACAGATTCACGTATAACAACACCTGCGTATTACAGGCTAATGCTTTCGGATGTATTACCGAATTTAGACAAAATAATTTGGATGGATGGCGATGCCCTTACATTTCATGATTTGACCAAGATGTTTAATGTTGATATGGAAGGATATTGCTACAAAGGATTTTTGGATTTCCCGTGGAATAGCGAACATTTGGAAAATTCCTTTGGAATAGAGGATGATCATTATATTTGTGATGGAATAATGGTTGTGAATTTGAAAGAACTTCGCAAAGAAAACGCTGTTAAAAAATTTGAGGAATTTATAGCAAAAAATAATGACAAATTAGAGCAGCACGATCAAACAGTAATAAATGCAGTGTTTACCGACAAGATCGGAGTTCTGCCTGCAAAATTTGGAATATGGGATTGGTTTGAAAACCGAGAAATAGATTGGCCGGAGACATTAACCTCGCCGGAAAAATACACACAAAAAGAAATGGATGAAGCAAAAGCCGACCCTACACTATTGCATTGTACTTTTAAACCCTGGTATTTCTGGTCTCCTCAAAACGCTATTGCTTCTTGGTGGAGATTCGCAGAGGGAACTAAATATTTTGATAAAATAAAACAAAAATACACAATCCCTGATGGAATATACAAGATTGTATCAGCTTTGAACCCAAGAAAAGTATGGGATATAGATCACGCTTCCACCGAAAATGGCGCCAAGCTGCAACTTTGGTCCAAGAATGACACTGATGCACAGAAATTCAAAGTTACTTATGACAAGGACGGATATTACACCATAGAGGCAGTATGTTCAGGAAAAATGATTGATGTTCCATGTGCTTCGAGGGAAGAATGCACGCAATTATGGCAATATGAAAACAATAATTCGGACGCTCAAAAATGGTACATCATACGAAATAAAGATGGTAGCCATCATATAGTTTCAAAATGCAACGGAATGCATGTTGACGTAAGAAGAGCAGAAGTAGCTAACGGAACCAAAATTCAGTGCTTCTCATCAAACGGAACAAATGCTCAGAATTTTAGATTTGTAAAAACAAATTAACCCCGATTAATTGCAATAAAATTACCGCTTATAATTAATATAAGCGGTAAATTTTTTTATATATTAAATTTAATCGTCGTCGGTGCAGCCGGTGAATTTTTCGAGAGTTTTTAAATGCGCGTAAGCAGTAACTACATTCAGAGTTTCGTTATATGGGACCGCTATGTACTCTGTGCTCGTGAATATACTCATTGGCTCGCTGGTGGAAAGCTTTAGTTTTTCTTCATTTCGTTTTGCTTTGCTTGTGTAACTTGCAACCTCGATTATGCTTGTCTGGTTAGTAATATTATTTACGCTGACCACTCTGTGATAATTTACTGTGACTCCGCTAGCTAATTCTATTTCTTTAATTATTGCCATTTTAAATTCCTCCTAAAATTAATATTTATATCCTATAACTGCTCTTATGGGCAAATGATTTGTATTGTCAATCGTAACCGTGCCATCTTCTGAAATTATACCGTGAGTAATGCCATTTCTTGTGATCGTCTGATTTGATATTGTTAAAGACTCCGAAAACCACTCAAAATAATTTCCACCATATCCTCCTATTTTCATGATTCCAACCGGCCTGTTATTTCCGCTGTAAATTCTGGTTAAATAAAAATCCCATAGAATAATATCGATGAAGTTAAAACCATCTGCGCTTTGGTTTAACGTTACAGTGCCTTCATTTCCTTCGTCATTATCATATAAAACGTATGCCTTCATGACTTCTAAATTCGTTCTCGCGGCTGTTGCGGTAGTTGCGCCGGTTCCTCCTTGCGATACTGGAATAGTTTTGGCGTTTACTTCATTAATTGCGGCTATTATCGAGGATTTATCGTTTGTTGAAAGATTTTTAGTATCGCCGGTTTTATTGGCAAAATCTTGGGCTTGCTCGATTGATTTTAAAAGCGTGTTGTATTCGGATGTGCTTTCAACCGCTTCGGAAAAATCCAGAACTGAAACGACCATAATTTTTAATCCGTTTACTTTTAAAAGCACTGTGTCTCCCTCAAAAATTTGAAATTCACACTCAACAATTCCTTTTGCACTCAAAAATTGCGATGTTAATTTAGCTGTTATAGTATTGTCGCTTGAATTAATTGTACATGTATTAAAAATCTGAGTACCGTCAGGTTTTTTGGCGTAAATTGTAACAGTTTTGCCGGTAAGGTCCAAATTTTTAAGCTCTTGAGTTTTGAACGATACTTTTATGTATCGTGAGTCAATTTCTCCTTCTCGGGCATACAAAGTTACACAATTACTTTCCCAAATTTTTAACTCTATGTCTTTGGATACCATTGTTTACTTCCTCCTAAAAATTAATTTTCATAAATCGGAGGAAAAATGATAAAACTTGCCTATAAAAAGACAAATTTAAAAAATTAAATAAAAGCTCGGCAAGTACCGGGCTTTTATTATTTGAAATTTATTTGAAAAATTGTTTTGGAATTAGCTGCAATAATCTTCCATGATAGTGCTCAAATCCTTTTCGCTGGAAACGACTATACCTTCTTCCAGTAATTTCCTGTCTTCGGGAGGAAGTTCGCTCACAGAAACGCTGGTGGTTTTGAATGGCATATCACTTCCGCTTTCAAAAACGGCGATATTTCCCTTATATTCTTTCACGCAATATTTTTGAGAAGCGGGAATTTTTTCGGAAGGCTCCTTCTCGGCGGAAACCACGGTGGAATCTTTTTGCTGTTTTACTTCTCTTTCCGACGAAAAATAAAAAAACGAACCTATTATACCCAAAAATATGGCGAACACAGTGACAACAAATAATTTTTTCAATTTAAAACACCTCGTAACGGCTGTTGATTTTAAAATTATTATTGACCGAAAAAGCAAGCTATATTCATGGTATAGGAGCAAATTTATGCGATTTGAAAATTGAATTTTTATAAACTTTTTGATATAATTTTATAAAATAATTTATAATGAAGGAAATTGTAAAGATGAATGTAAAATTACTCGAATTCACACCTAATCCCGAAAAAATTGTCGCAACAGCAGCAAAACTTTGTTATTCTCCGTCGACAATAGACGAAACAAGCGAGAATTTAACTCCCGAAAAAATCAGCTCATTCGTTAAAATGTTGGCATCTATGGGGCACGAAAGCCCTTTGGAACACATAAATTTTACATTCGGAATAGAAGGGGTTTCACGCGCGTTGCTCGCACAGCTCACCAGGCATAGAATTGCTTCATATTCGGTGCAAAGTCAACGATACGTAAACTTGTCGAATTTTGAATACGTTATTCCGCCCGAGATAGAAAGCATCCCCGAGGCCAAAAAAAATTTCACAGACATTATGAATTATCTTGAAAAGCAATATGAAAACCTTACGAATATTTTGAAGAAAAAACACATGGAAAACCAAGAAGATACTTCGCCTGAGATTGAAAAAGCCTGCGAAAAAACAGCAATAGAAGATGCAAGGTATATTCTCCCTAACGCATGCACAACCAAAATTATTTGCACCTTTAACGCCAGGAGTCTTCTTAATTTTTTTAATCACAGGTGCTGCAACAGAGCTCAGTGGGAAATAAGAAATTTAGCTTTGGAAATGTTAAAACTTGTAAAAAAAGAAGCACCGAACATTTTTTACAAAGCCGGGCCTTCATGCATAAAAGGAACATGTCCAGAAGGAAAGATGTCCTGTAAAAAATCAGTAGAAATGAAGAAATTATTCGAAAATTTATAAAATAAGGAAGTGAATCGCATTTTTAGGCGAACAATATGAAAGGAAAGCTCATTGTAATCGAAGGACTTGACGGGTGCGGAAAAAACACTCAGGTAAAGCTATTGGTGGAATTTTTAAAAAGCAAAAATAAAAAGGTAAAATACTTATCTTTCCCGGATTATAACGAGCCGTCATCATCGCTTATAAAAATGTATTTAAACCGAGAATTCGGTGAAAGCCCCAATGAAGTTAACGCATATGCAGCCTCCTCTTTTTATGCGGTTGACAGGTACGCAAGTTATAAAAAATTCTGGGAGAAAAATTATAAATCGGGCGAAATTATAATTTGCGACAGGTACACAACTTCCAACACGTTTTATCAAATGTCCAAGCTCCCAAAAAGTGAATGGGAGAATTATTTAACTTGGTTGTATGATTATGAATATAATAAATTAGGTCTGCCCAAACCGGACAATGTGATATTTTTAAATGTGCCTGTAGAAGTTTCGCAAAATCTTATGAATAAGCGATATTCCGGGGACGACAGCAAGAAAGATTTGCACGAAGCGAATGTTGAATTTTTGAAAAACTGCAAAGAAGCTGCGAAATATGTAGCTCAAAAAGACAACTGGACGGAAATTTCTTGCACAGAAGAAAACAAAATGCGAAAAATCGAGGATATACACAATGAAATTGTAAAAAATATAAATATTTAAAATTTAAAAGGAGGAAAAAATGGAAATTAAATTTATTGCTCCTGACATTGAAATGAAAACCAAATTTGATAAATTTTTAAGTTCAAAAAATTCCCAAGATGAACTTTCTGCTTTCGGAACTTACTTTATATGGTCGGAGTGCTACGGAACAAAAATTCATATGGATGAAAATTTTGCTTTAATAAAAACAGATAAAAATGATTTAAATTATTGTTTTCCTGTGGGGAAATTAAGCGACGAAGAGCTGAAAAAAGCGATTAATTACATGACAGACGACTGCAAAAAAAGCGGCGGGGAAAGACTTAAAATTTCGAGATTAAACAAAGAAGACGCCGAATCCTTGGAAAGGATCATGCCGGGCAAATTCGAAATAAATGAAACTCGAGATAGATTTGAATACATATATAATTCGGAGGATTTGGCAAATTTAAAAGGGAAAAAATATCATGGAAAGCGAAATCATATTTCAAAATTCAAGAATCTTTATGATTGGACTTACGAAAAAATAATTCCGGAGAAAAAAGAAATTTATCTTGAATTTTTCGAAAAATGGTTTGAAAAAAATTCCGAAAAAGAAGGTAAAGATTCCATCGACGAATTTAAAGCCATAAAAACATCCTTTGAAAATTATGAAAAATTAGGGTTTGAAGGCGGAGCCATACTTGTCGACGGGAAAATAGTTGCCTGCACGATAGGCGAAAAAATAAATAGCGATAATTTTGTGGTTCATTTTGAAAAGGCATTTACTGAATTTGAAGGCGCTTACACAATTATAAATCAGGAATTTTCTAAGACTTTAGAAGATAGATTCAAATTCATAAACCGTGAAGAGGATTTGGGAATTGAAGGATTAAGAAAGGCAAAACTCTCATATAGACCTTTCTTGCTCTTAGAAAAATATGATGCTTTTGAAAAAATAAGTTAAATGGAATTACTGACCGCAGGTATAGAAAACAGATTTATAGACAGTTTAAAATCAAAATTCCTCTTATCTTTTCCTGACACTTTGGCGCTTATCAATTTTTTCTTTAAGAATAAATTCAAGCCTGAATTTTGTAACGCTGTAATAAAGGATGATACGGTAATATCGAGCATCCAGGCATTCCCTGAAGAAATTATTTTGGAAGGAAAATCATTTTCCGCTAAATATATTTACGAGGCTTCAACACTGCCAAATTTCAGAAGACAAGGCTACATGAAAAGGCTGCTGAATTTTACGGCAGAAATTGAAAGAAAGCGAAATACGGATTTTTTATTTTTAGTTCCTTGCAGCAAAGATATAGAAAAATATTACGAAAAACTCGGGTATGAAAATTTTTTTAAGATCCGAAGAATAAATCTTTCGAATAAAGATTTTAAAAAATTGATATCCGAAAGCCCGTGCGAAAGCACAAATTGGGGTAGTTCCAGGTACCCGGTGGAAAAAATATGCAATATGGTGTATAATAATACTAATTACGTGAAACATAGCCGAGAAGACATAGATTATGCAGTAAAATTATATGGCACATTTTTCGGAGGGGAAATTGTTGCTGTAGGCGAGAGTTTTGCACTTTGTTTTTACTGGGGAGATACTTTGAAAATAATATATTTCTGCGCCAAAAGTCCGCAGGATTCAAAGCTATTGCTACATTCGATATATAACAGATTTTCAAGGTGCTCGAAGTATGATTTTGAGGTAAGTGCAGAAAATGAGTTTTTCAAATCGTATAGCAGCTCGGAATTTTACGGTATGATTAAGCCGCTAAATTCCTGTGCGGAAAATATGGTACTGACTATCAAAAAAAATAAAAAATTTCCGTATCTTGGGCTCCCTCTTGACTAATAAATTCTAAAAGGATAAGAAAAAATGAGAAATATAAAATTATATAAAACAAAATTAAGAACCAAATATAGGACAAGGCGAGAAAATATGGATCCTGAAAAAAAAGAATTTTTGGATAATAAAATTCTTAAAAATATATCGATATTATCCGTCTATAAAAAAGCTAGGATAGTTTTTACTTATTATTCAAAAAATATAGAAGTAAATACGCAAAAATTAATTGAGAGATGCTGGGCCGACGGAAAGACGGTTGCGATCCCGGCTTGCACAAAAGAAACAAGGCAAATGGATTTTTATGTGATAAAATCTTTTGATGACATCGAAAAAGGCACGTTCGGACTGATGGAACCGATTAAAGAGAAATGCGAGATGGTTACGGATTTATCTGAAGGAATTTGCATTGTACCGGGATTTTGCTTTGACAATAAGGGTTACCGATTGGGATATGGATATGGTTATTACGATAGATTTTTGCAAAGATTTCACGGCAAGACAATAGGAATTTGCTACACTGACGGAATCCGAAGTCATCTTTTTCACGGAAATTTTGACAGGCCCGTGGATTTGCTCCTAACGGATTCTTTCATAAAAGAAATTAAAAAATAAGTAGGTTTAAAAATGCATAAATATTCAAACAAAAAATATAAAAATAAACATGGATTCTTTTTTAAGATAGGCTGGTTCATATGCCTTTGCTTGGTGTCTGCGCTTTTATCGAGGTATATCCTTGTGGGTATAAACGATATGCTTGCTATAGGGAAATCTTCCGAAACCGTGCTGGTGGAAATCCCTGAGGGAGCGTCCTTGTCGACGATCGCGAACATACTTAACGAAAAGGGTCTAATCTCTGAAAAAGGATTTTTTAAGCTTTATGTAAAAATTATGAAATCGAAAAATAAATTTTCATCAGGCTCCTTCGAAATGCAAAAAAATATGGACTATCAATCTATACTAAACCACTTGCAAAGCAACAAAAATGTTAAAAATGTTGCGGAAGTAACTTTCACCGAAGGCATGAATATTTTGGAATATAGTGAGCTTTTGGAGAAGAATAATATTTGTTCGAAAGACGAATTTTTAAAGGCTTGCAATTCAGACGCCATAAGGGAAAAATATGATTTCCTGAAAGATATCAAGAATTCATCCAGTCGACTGTATTTGCTTGAAGGGTACCTCTTCCCCGATACGTATAAATTTTATCAGGGAGAAAAAATTTCGCAGATAATAGATAAATTAATTGCAAATTACAAGAAGAAAGTTCTTTCGCCAACACAAATAGAAGGTTACACGGAAAAAACAAGCATCAAAGACCTTGCCGAGAAAAAAGAATGGTCGGTTGACTATTTACTCACAATAGCTTCGCTGATTCAAGCAGAGGCGGCTAACAAAGAGGATATGTATAAAGTTTCATCGGTAATAAGCAACCGCTTAGCGACGATTGAAAATAACGGCAAAAGCAAATTTGGGGAGTATAATCTTAATAAACTCCAGCTCGATGCCACTAATTATTACCCCTACCGCACAAAGGAAGCTATGAAAGAAAAGGGCGGAAAATCCCGTGGGAAAAATGCTGCAAATTATGATACTTACAAGATTATAGGTTTACCACCGGGACCGATCTGCAACCCAGGAACTGACGCTATTATGGCGGCTTTGAACCCTGCTCAAACTGATTATTTCTATTATGTACATTCGCAGTCCGGAGAGGCTTACTACTCCAAAACCAATTCTGAGCACCTGGAAAATGTAAGGAATACGGATTGATATTAATATGTATGTTTAACTAAAAATAAGCCGATACTTATCTTATAACAAAATTTATGAGATAAGGTTGGCTTTTTTATGTATAAAAGATTTTTAATTTTGTATGGCTCTTTGATGGGTCTGTTTTGCCTTTCATTCTTTTGGATTGATAAAATTTCTCATGAAGAAAAACTTTATGAAGCGGCGGCAAATCAGCAATCGTATAAAGTTAAAATTTCGGATATTCGAGGGAGCATTTATGACTGCCACGGGAATTTACTGGTAAATAACACAAAAAAATTAATCGCTTCGGCAATTCCGGGTTTGGAGTCTTTAACGGCGCTATTACCTGTGGTGCCGGAAAATAAAAAAGCGGAACTTTATAAAAAATCATCGGGAAAATCGCCTTTCAACATTGAAGTGGAACGCAAAGTAAATTCTCCGTACGTGAAAATTTTCGAAATACCCATAAGATATTACGGCACGCCGCTTGCGCCGCATATTATCGGCTATTTATCGGGTGATAAAAAGGGCGTTTGCGGCATTGAAAAGGCTTTTGATAAATATTTATACGGTGAAAATCACGAGATATACGTGAAGTACAGCGTAGATGCATCGGGGAAAATTCTTCCCGGAAAAAGCAATATCATAGAAGATAAATCCTATTTGATGTCCAAAGGCGTGGCGCTGAACATAGACAGCAAAATCCAGGCAATTGCGAGCGAGTGCGCAAACAAGTACATCAAGCGCGGCGCTGTTATAATTTGCGAGGTCCCGAACTGCGAAATTCGGGCGTGTTTGAGTTTTCCATCTTTCATTCCTACGAACGTCGGCATGAGTTTGAACGACAAAGATTCCCCGCTTTTAAACAGGGCTTTTGCGTCGTTTAATTTAGGTTCTGTTTTTAAATTAATAACATCTGCTGCAGCTCTAGAATGCGGTATAAGCCCGGATTTCACGTACGATTGCCAAGGGTTCAATCAAATCGAAGATGCAAAATTTAAATGTTTTAATTCGAAAAAACACGAAGAGGTAAACATGGAGCAAGCTCTCGCCCACTCCTGCAACGGATATTTTATAGAATTAATCAAAAAAATGCCTTATGATTCTGTTTTAAAAATGGCAAAAAAATTTCGCTTGGGGAGCCCTAACACTCTCGCGCCGGAAATGTCATCATCCGCCGGAAAACTCCCATCGGAAGAAAGCCTCCAAGATATAAAAACTTTGGCGAATTTTTCGTTCGGACAAGGCAAGTTGCTCGCTTCGCCCGTACAAATTTCGGGAGTGATAAACACAATAGCATCCGAGGGCGTTTATTCAAACCCTAAGCTGATAAAATCCTTGGTGAATGAGGCAAAAAAAGAAAATTTAAAAATTTTAAATCTAATTCCGAAAGAAAAAGAAAGAATAATTTCAAAAAAGAACGCCGATATAATAAAAAGCCACATGAAGGCCTCCATGGACTACGGAACGAGTTCAAAAGGGCTCCCGGAAAACATTTCTGCCGGAGCGAAAACATCCACGGCGCAAACGGGAATAATTGAAGACGGCAAAAGAGTGGAACAATCGTGGTTTGCTGGATTTTTCCCTTATGAAAATCCTAAATACACCGTGGTAATTTTATCGGAAGATGGCGGTGGTGGCGGCGAAAGCTGCGGACCGGTGTTTAAAGAAATTGCTGAGAGGATGGCGAACGAACTTCCGGAGATTTTTTCAATTCCTCAGTAATATTTTTTAATTTTTGGTATATTTTTGGAATCATTTCTCGGCTGCGGTTGTAAATATATTCAACATCGTAATTTGAAACTGTGAAATTACATTCATACCAATTTTTAATTTCATCGTAAAAAATCGGCTTGAACGATTTGACAAAAAACAAAAATAACAGTAAAATTACACATGCAGAAATTCTTATGTAGGTAATGCTGAGATTTTTTTTGGGCGTGCTCGAAATTTCATCTTTATTTACATCCATGATTGTGTTTCTCCCTTTTATTCGAGGATTTTTGCTTGTACCTATTTACTATTATGAAAAAATATGTTAAAATATGATTAATAGCTCGATATTTTTTGGTAAAGGAAGGAATCAAATGAAAAATAAAAGAAAATTATTCGTAAGAATAGTAGCAATTCTGTGTTCTGTTTTAACATTGGCAGGCGTAATAAGTTCTCTGATTTTTTATTTATAAAATTAAAATTTATGAAAATTTGTGCGATAATATCGGAATTTAATCCATTTCATAGCGGTCACAAATATCTGGTGGATAAAGCGACCGAGCTGGGATATACCCATAAAATAGCCATAATGAGCGGAAATTTTGTCCAAAGGGGCGAACCGGCTATAGTTTCAAAAGGCGCAAGAGCTCGGGCTGCCATGAAAAATGGAATAAATCTAGTGATTGAAATACCCTCTGTGTGGGCGATATCGACCTCGGAAAGGTACGCTCGTGCAGGGGTTACGATTGCGGATTCCTTGAGATGTGTGGAGTCCCTTATTTTTGGGAGCGAATCAGGAAATTTAAAAGCTTTGCAAGCAATTGCGGGCGTTTTGGATACTCCTGATTTTTCGAATTTTTTAAAAAAGTTTTCTGAAACAGGAATAACTTTCGCAAAAGCTCGAGAAAAAGCAGTTCAAGAAATACTTAAAAATTTGGACGCTTCAGCATATATGCACAGTGCAAACGACAATCTTGCAATAGAATACATCAGGAATTTAAATAAAATAAACTCAAAAATCGCACCCATAAGCGTAAAAAGAACCGCAGGTGAAAACATAATTTCGGCCTCTAAAATAAGAGATTTAATCTACTCAGGAAGTGATTTTCAAAATTACTTGCCGAAAAATTCCGAAGAAATATTATACAATGAAATAAAAAATAATTTAGCGCCCGCAAATGCGAAAAATGCCGAAAAAATTATACTTTATCGATTAAAATGCTTATCAAAAGATGAATTTAAAAGCCTGCCGGATGTATCCGAAGGGCTAGAAAATAGATTCATAAAAGTTATAAATAATTCGGAAAATATCGAAAAAATTCTACTAGAAATAAAAACAAAAAGGTATACAATGTCGCGAATAAAGCGTATAATTATGGCAGCGGTGTTAGACATCAAAAATGAAATTCAAAAGGAAGATGTGCCGTACATCAGAGTTTTGGGAGCGGACGAAAAAGGAATAGAAATTTTAAAAAAATCCAAAAATTTCTCTTTGCCTACTATCACAAAATATTCCGATACTAGAAATTTATCAACATTTGGAGCGAGAATTTTCGAAAAAGAATGTTTTTGCACGAGTATATACGGATTATTTTTAGAAAACATAAAAAATTTTCCGCCCGAGCAACAATTTAAATTAATAAGAGGTTGACCATTCCATGACCTATGAAGAAGCTGTAAAAAGAATAAACGCACGTTTAAAATTCGGTTCAAATCAAAAGCTGGATCGGATTGAGAAATTGCTTTCTTTGGCTAAAAACCCCGAAAAAGGCCTTAAATACATTCACGTTGCGGGCACAAACGGCAAAGGTTCCGTGTGCTTTGCGCTTGAAAATATTTTAAGAAAAGCAAATTACAAAACCGGGCTTTATATTTCTCCTTCTATAGATTCGATAAACGAGAGAATCCGAGTAAATGGAGAATGCATAAGCAATGAAAAATTTGCTGAGATTTACAGTTTTTTTGAGCCTTTGACTCATGATGAATTTTTTAAAGACAACCCAGTTACGGAATTTGAAATAATGACAGCCATGGCGTTCAAATTTTTTAAGGATTCGGGTTGCGATATTGTTGTGCTTGAAACAGGGATGGGCGGCAGATTAGACGCTACCAATGTAATTGATTCGCCTTTATGCTCAGTTATAACTTCGATAGACCTTGACCACACGAAAGTTCTTGGGAATTCAATTCAAAAAATAGCGATCGAAAAATGCGGAATAATTAAAAGGGATTCCGAAGTAATAGTTGGACCTAAACAAAATTTAATCGTTTATAGTACAGTGCATGTATTTTCAAAAATACTAAATAATAATATGTATATCGCCGATATTTCCTATCTTGAAAATCTTAAATATTCCCTAGAAGACGGGTTTTCTTTTGAATATAAAGGTGTAAGTCTGAAGGCACCTATCCACGGAGAATATCAAATTGATAATTTGGCAACCATCTGCAAAACAATCGATGTTTTGCGGAAAAAAATTGATATTCCCATAAAAAGTATACAAGAAGGCTTGGCAACAATTTATATTCCTTGCAGAATGGAAATCATGCGCAAAAATCCGTTAATAATTTTGGATAGTGCACACAATCCTGCCGGTGCGGATAAGCTTTCACAGTTTATAAGAAAAAATCTAAGAGATAAGCACATCGTTGGCATAATAGGGGCTTTTAAAGATAAAGATGTAAAGTCAATGATTTTTGAAACCACAGATTTATTTAAAAAAATAATAACAGTAGAGCCGAAATCTAAACGAGCAATGCCTTTAGAAAAGTTAACTAAGATAGCTTCGGAATATAACGGTAATGTTTTGGCATGTCAAAGTGTTGACCAAGCGATCCACGAAGCTCTAAAAGACACAAAGAAAAATGATTGTATTGTAATGTTCGGTTCGTTTTCAATAATGAGCGCCGCAAAATTTTCTTTAAAATCTATTTTTAATTCTTGACTTAGTTTAAAATATAATATAGAATAATAAGTGCAAAGTGATTGGGTTTTGTTTTTGGGGGTATAGCTCAGCTGGGAGAGCGCTTGAATGGCATTCAAGAGGTCAGCGGTTCGATCCCGCTTATCTCCACCAATTATAAGACCGCATGGATACTGATTTTAAAAGTATTCGTGCGGTTTTTGTTTTGTTATTTTTTTGTTGTATTTTAAATCTTCTTAATATATAATTAAATTCTGTAGTAGGAGTTTAGCCTATAGAGAGCGGTTACTCTGCCTCCGATTGGAGGTAGATACTATGTTGGATTTTATCATTTTTACAAGTATTTTTGTAATGTATTTTGTAGTGCTTTTTAGTGCTATAAATTTTATAGATAAAAACACAAAAAAATAAAAACCGTTTCTCGCTCAAAAGGACGGTTTTTATTTAAAAACTTTTCTTCTGGAGGCTGACCGCTTTTTAAACGGTTCCGCTCCTACTACTTTTATTATATGCCAATAATTTTTAAAAGTCAACTCGACTTTATTTTTTTGTTGTATTTTAATTTCTTTTAATATATAATTAAGTTCTGTAGTAGGAGTTTAGCCTATAGAGAGCGGTTACTCTGCCTCCGATTGGAGGTAGATATTATGCTGGATTTTATCATTTTTACAAGCATTCTTGCAATGTATTTTGTAGTGCTTTTCAGTGCTATAAATTTTATAGATAAAAACACAAAAAAATAAAAACCGCCCATCTACCAAAAGCGCGGTTTTTAAAATAAATCATACTTTTGGAGGCTGACCGCTTTTTAAACGGTTCCACTCCTACTACTTTTTATTATATGCTACAATTTTTCAAAAGTCAACTTGACTTTATTTTTTTGTTGAAATTTAATTTCCTTTAATATATAATTAAATCTCGTAGTAGGAGTTTAGCCTACGAAAGATGGTCAAATCCCGCCCCAAAAAGTGGGGAGGAATAATTTTATGTTGGACTCAGTTATAGTATTATTGATATTAATTATGACATATAAAATTATAAGTTACGATAACAGAAAATAGCCGTCTTTCTCCTGCTAAAAAGTAAAGACGGTTTTTTAATACAACCTATTTAAATGCACAGGGGCTGACCGCTTTTTAAACGGTTCCGCTCCTACTACTTTTATTATATGCCAATAATTTTTAAAAGTCAACTTGACTTTATTTTTTTGTTGAAATTTTAATAAAACAACTCTATTTGACTAGACATCAAATAGAGTTTGATTTTTAATTATTACAAATTTCTATGCACTTAAGTTCTGTGCGACCTTCATTGAAGTAAAATCTTATGAAATAATTTTCCATAATATACTTATCGCTCGGAACTTTTTCGACATTGTCTATATTTATAGCAAGATTTGAAAATACAGTTCTATAATAGTCGGGACAGCTGTAGTTAATTGAGGAGAACGGTTCACCCATAACGCTTCTTCTTTCGACCGCGGTGCTTTGAGCTCCAAGACCCATGAACTGTTCTTTGATACCCAAAATTATCTTCTCGCAAACATATTCTCCCTCGGTCTCATCAACTTTAAATATGATTGAAGCATCATGATTGAGATAGGTAATAATAAGACGATTATCAACTTCGGTTCTATAACTTTCTTGGCCGAATTCAGAAGATATTTTATCAGGATCAGCGCCAAGATATCCAATATAATCAATGCTATCTCCACGGAAGTTACCGCTAAATTTCTTGGAACCAAGAGTATCGTAATAAGTTCCAACGCCTTGTTTTTTGCCCTTGGAAAACGCTCCGGAATATTCCATTACTGAGGTATTTACATTATAAAGAGTTCCGTCGCCGTCGTAAAGTCCATTCTTAAACTCACCGGAATATCTTACAACTCCAGTATCTAAATCGTAAAGGTCTCCCCTACCGCTGTATGCTCCATCTTCAAAATTCCCCATATACAAAAGAGTGGAATGAGAATAAAGCTTGCCATTGCCGCCATATTTCCCGTCTTTGAAATTGCCTTCATATAAAATTGTGTTTCCGTCGGATTCATACTCGGTGCCTTGCCCGGATCTCACTCCGCCAGAGTGGTCACCATAATAAGTCTTTACACCTGTGTCGGGGTTATATTCAATCCCTACGCCGCCATATCTGCCGCCGGAAAAATTGCCTATATAAATTACCTTGCCTATTGAATTGTAGAGCTTCCCTTCGCCTTCGTACATATTATTCACAAACTTGCCGTCATAAACAAGTGTTCCATCGCTGTCATAAAGCTGGCCTTCGCCGCTGTATTTTCCGCTTTCGAAATTTCCTTTATATACCAAATTACCTGAAGTATCGTACTGAGAACCTTCGCCGTTAGGCCGTCCCATTTTTACGTTTCCTTCGTATATTTTCACGTTGGAAGTATCATAAAGCCTTGCTCTGCCTTCGAAAGATGAAAGCTTGGCGGTATCTATGCGTATATCCGCGGTCCAGAGCTTTCCGTCTGCCCAAGGGTACACCCAATAAATCAAAGCATATCCTACAACGCCTATAATTACGGCGCTCATTATTACAAGCTTTTTTGAAAAGTAAAGTCCCAGTACTTTCCAATAATCCGACTTTGACGCCGGATCTTTGGTCATGGTCTGAACAAATTTTTGAACTTTTTGTTGAACTACTTGAGCAACTTGAGTACCAAAATTTTGGATTCTTACCATAAAGGAACTCAAAATTGTGAACTGAGATTGTAAGCTGGTTGTTATTCTTCCTAAAATATCATTTATAGTATTCATGGACCCATCCTCTTACTTTAAAATTTTAAATTAAACATCCCTCAAAGCCTAACGCTTTACCATCTTTTTCTTTTTGCTTTTTAATATATTCATCACATCTAGTAAGATAATGAACCGCTACTTTATCGTTTTCGTTCACCTTTAAAACATTTGCAAACATTTTTCGTGCCTCTTCAAATTCGGCAGTTATATAAAGTTTTACTGCTTTTTCAAATGCTCTTCTAGTGGAAATATAAAGGTCATGCCTGTATTTATTTGAAGCATCAATTATTTCATAAACATCGGTGCAACCGACTATGTTGGTGTTATTTATTTTTCCGATATACCTATAATCATAAATTGAGTTGTCGTCAAGATTATCAATAATCTCCTTGGTTGCAATGTGATTTACACCTATAGTTTTCATGTAGCTGTCAATATTAAACATCTTCATAATTTCATCTGAAACTATCACCGCGCCGCGTCTATCGTCGGTTCCGAGCACGCCGATCAGAGCGTTATCATAGCCCACGGTTATGTTCATATGATTTTTAATCTTGTCAGGAATGTTAATCTCACGAAGCTGAACCGAAGCATTCAAAGCATCTTGAGTTCCTTTTGAGAATAGAATTACACAATCCAAACTGTCGAAAGATTGTACCACACCGCCATTATCTTTCACCACTTTAAATATCTCTTTATATGTGTCTTTCAGGTACTCAAATATTTTGGATTCGCTGCCGAGTTCATCGGAATTTTTTGAAAGGTTGAAAGTTATATAAATCATGGCAAGGTCGATATTATTATTATCCAAAAGGTCAACCTGAGTGATTTTTTCTTTGTTCATGAATCTAAAAATTTCTGAAGGAACATATCTTATATACTCTTTGTTGAGCCTTATAAGGTTCGAAGTGTATCTATCTATTTTATCGGACATGACGTTGAATGCCGAAGCTATATCCGCAAATTCGTCTCTTGAAGCGATTTTAATTCTTGTGTTCCATTCTCCCCTTGAAATTTTGTTGATGCCTTTTTCGATCTTTTTAAGAGGTCTGAGACACCATTTGATTACAAAGCAAACGTAAGCTATCAGCAAGACTGCTATTACAAAAATTACCGCTACGGAATGTTTTAATATCTCATAAAATTCCCTGGTGCTGTGGATATTTTCATCGAGGTAATTTCCTACGAATCCTACCACTGTGCCGCTGTTATCTTTAATTGCAACGAATGAACCCGAGATATCCCCATAAACATCTCTGAAAGATTCTTCCTGAGAATCCACGGTCAAACTCTTGCTAGAGAATTTTTCCCAGATGTTGTAAAGAGATTCCGTTTCATCTCTTTCGAGCACGGAGTCCACAAGAACACAGTCTGATGACACCATATCCGGGTCGGTATATTTAAGTGTTTCGTAAGAATCGGAATCGCCGCTGTATTTGCTGTTTACAAGAGCATAAAGTTTATTGTATTTTTCGGTGTAAACAACTATATAGTCACTGCGGTCTCCGATTTTTGTAATCAAATCACTATAGCCTTTATTTACTGAATTTTTAAGCGCGACATAATCTTTGCTCATGTAATCCGTCACGGGATTTATTTTCGAAAAGCTGTTCCCGTCAATAGCATCCACGATTGTTTTTGCACCGCGTTCCTGCTCGTTTCTCAAGACGGACATATATTCATTTACTGAATCTCTTGTATTTATTCCAACCAAAATTCCAAGACCTATTATCAAAACCGGAATAAACATCAGACCTATCCTTAATCCGAGAGAAATCCTGGTGATTTCGAGTTTTGAAAGGTACCTGACCAGGTAAATAATCCCCAAAATGGCTGCAGTGATTATTAAAGTATACAAAAGTCCCCATGGAATAATTTTTTCATGAATATCCGAAACTAATTTATTTTCCATACCGAATCTCACGTAATATGGATTTACAAAATCTTTTGAGGGAGCGTAAAAATCATTTTGGGATAATAATTTAACTTTTCTTACATCTTTTAATTTTATCGAAGAACTTTCGTTTATTGTGGATTCAAGTCCGTAAAGTTCTTTTGAGACTATGCTCTTGGTATCTAATTTATAAAATCCGCCGTTTACTGAATCTGTGAAATAAATGTCGTCCATATTGTCAACATACATTCCCGACATTAAAAATCTGGAAGAAATTGCGTTGGAATACTCAACAAAGGCTCCTCTGTTGTCCATTCCCCAAAGCTTACCATTAGGAGTGGAATAGAACACTCTGCCGGTAGATAATACGCACGCATCCAGTATCCAGCCGTCACTGGTGTTGGTGTATCCATCTTCGGGGTTAATTTCAAAGGAATTTATTTTTTGCGGACTTACATCTTCGAGGGGAGATACTTTTACGACATCATATCTATTTTTATTTTTTGTTATAACAGTCATGTCTGTGTCCACGAGCTGAATTTTTTGTACATATGAATCTGTGGGAGGTGTGGAATCTTTTGACAAGTCAAACGAAGCAGCTTGTTTAACATAAGCGCCGTTGGTGTCGTACATCATTATGATTTCATTTTTAATAGGGTAATAAGACTTGTCCGGCACGACTACATTAGTGTTTTTCTGGCGTTTTACAACATAAAAATTACCCTTTGAGTCAACTTCCAAATTGCTGTACGAAATAGCAGTGTTTTCTTTTGATTTTTCTAAATCAATCGAAAATTCTTTGGCGCCGTTCGCTCTTATTTTTGTAATTTTATATTGATCCTTGTCCTCATCTACGCCAAGAACATAAACATTCCCCAAAGAATCCATGTCTGAAGCAAGGAAAGTTCCCATATTTGGTGTGTTTATAAAGTACTGGAGCAAAAACGAAGCAATAAGAACTATTACTCCCAGAACCGAATATCTGACTTTCGGCTCTTCAAATAATTCTTTGATTTTTTTAAAATTTTGCTTTTTTGGCTTAATTTCTTTTGTCTGTTTTTTTACACTTGCATTCTCTCCCATAATTTTTACACCTCAACTTCAAATTTATTATTTATCCAATGCAAAAACTAAAAATATGCATTTTTTATAAATTTTTTAGAATAAATAAATTTACTCTTTTATTTTTATACTGTATAATATAGTATATTATTATAGAATAATTCAGTCAAGCACAAAAAATATAGTTTATTTTTTAATTTTGAATTTGAAGGGGTTTTAGATTTATGGTAAAAATGAACAAAGATGCAGATTACACATTAATAGCTACTCCGTACGAAAGTTCAAATATGAAAATTTCGATTTCATACAAAGGAGAAAAAAATTTACAAAATAATCTTTTTCTTATAAATGAAATTCCGTATAAAGAAGAAAATCTTGGAATTTTCAAAACTTTATTTAAAATCTTTTCCAGCAAAAAACGCCCAAAGGAATTTTTGGACTTCTTTACTCATGATAAAAAATTTTACAGCGTTTTTAAATATGCGGAAGCCCCCACGATAAAAGAAAAATTTGATAAGGAACTCAACACCACCGCTTTTAACGACAGGTGCAAAATACTTGAGAATATCCTAATAAAAATTGATAAGATAAATAGAATCTCCCCGGCAATTCTGGCGTGTGTTACCGAACCTGAAAACATAAAAATAGACGACAAAAAAAATATAATATTCATTTATAATCTAAAAAATATAGAACTCTATGAAAAAAATTCCAAAGAAAAAATAAACGAACATTTACATGACATAATTTTTTCCATCCTAAAACAAGAATGCGAAGCAGGGTTCAACAAACAGCTTCACATTGTGCTTTATAAATGCAAAAAAGGGCTTTATAATTCCATACCCGAAATGGTAGTGGACTTAAAAAAAGCCGAAAAAGTTTCGATGACAAGCTCCTGGATGGGCTATATTAAATATCAACTAAGTTTAAGAAAGCCTATGATCAAAAAAATCTCTCAAACAAGTTTGACCTGCGCGATAGCGCTTGGGCTTATTTACCTTGGATATAGCAAAATAAGAGAAGGCCAGGCAATCGGCTCAGCAAGCGCGATATTTTCGATAGGAGGCATAAATTACAACGGAAACGCCGAGGATGAATCCGATAAAAGTGTTTCTACAGATAATGAAGACAATCAAGCCACGAGCAAATCTATCGGGAACGTAACTCTTTCCGAAGGGCTCGACCTAGCGTACGAGGACTATATCGTGCAATATGGCGACACAATCGAATCTATTTGCAAAGATTATTATAAAGATGCTTCGTTCGTAAAAGCAGCCTCTAGTTTCAACGGCATGACCGAAAAGGACAGCCTTACACCAGGTAGCATTTTTAAACTTCCAAACAGAACCGCCATCGCACTTTATTCCACGAAATAATTCAACAATTTTAAAATCTAATGTGAAAAAGCCGGCCACTTTAAATGGTCGGCTTTGATTTATTTTGCAGGGATAAGTTATATTAATTTACGAATTAAAAAAGATAAAAAAGATTTTTTATTTTCAATTTTTGCGTTTCGACTTTTCAAATATTTTTTAACTTCATGATATCCGCAAGCTATCACTGCGGCCACGGCAGCGGCTTCCAGAGTTATTGATATTCCTCTGGCGTTATCGTAAATAAAATTGCACGCATTTGTTTTGAAATTTTCTTCTCCAATCAAATTATCTTCAACCAAAGTTTGAATATAATACGGCAAACTACCCTCTTTATACTCGGAACCGCCTGAGCAATTTTCTAGTTCTTTATCAGTTAATAACAGCACCATATCATCTCCGAATTACTTTATTATATATATATTATATCATTTTTAATAAATTTTTGCAAGATTTTAATTAACAAATTTTTAATATTCCGAAACAATTTTTCCATTGACAACATTTTTAAATAATTTTAGATTCATATTTTATGCTTATCATGGAAGTTCTGGAGTTGGTATTGTACTTAAATTCGTTATCCCATATAATTAATGTAAAAATAAATTTAAAGGAATCTTACACAATGAAAAAAATTACAAAAATATTCTTAATAGTATCCTCCATAATGTTGGTTTGTTCGACAAAAAATTTATCAGCGGTAAAAAACCACCCTGCCCAGCACAAATACTCATTCCAGGAATCTACAAAAGCAAAGAAAAAACATAAAATTTCTAAAACTTCAAAATCATCCAAACTAGAACCCAAACAACTCGAAGTTCAAGAAAACCCTACCGAATACCCAGAATATAATTTTAAAAAAGTTTCGGGTAAGAAAATTTGCAGCTATATATCCCACGAAAAATTGGATGAAAATCAAATCTACATGGTCATTACAAACATAAATCACAATATTGATGTAATCAGCGAAAAACTCGCGTATATCGAAGAAAATGAAATGGACAATATTAGAATTCAATTTAACAATTGCACTCCTGAAATCAAGAATTCGATTTTGGAATTCGTAAAAAGCAAAAAAATTTGCCTTGCGAGTTTTTATTCCAGTGAAGAAAATATTTTGCTTGTAAATTTAAATTTGCCATACCACGGATATAACATCAAAAAAGTAAAAAGCATGTTCCGCAAAGAAGCGCCAACAATGTTCGAAGGGAAAAAATTAAAAATGAAAGTTTTAGAAAATGTTGGGCAAATTATATACAACAAAAAAAGACAAAAATTTAATGTATCGTTTGGGAATGCTTACGGAGATTTATTATTTAAAATTTCGAAATATTTTTATGAAAAAAATTACAAAGTTTGGTGCAGAAAAGAATCCAAATCCATGTCAATATCCGCCGAGGGAGACGTCACCTACGAGAAAATAAAGAACGAACTTAATGATTATATTGCTAATAATCCGTTATATGTGCCCCACGCCAATGAAATACTTGAGTTTTAAAAAATCCGACCCAAAAGGGTCGGCTGTTTTTTGCACTTTTAATTAATTGCCTCAAAATATATTACTTTAGACAAAACTTTATTGTCGCTCATTATTTCGTTCAAACCGGTTTTAATAATCATTTTTAAATCATCAATATTTCCACCGACACTGATTTTATCTTTGATTTTCATACGAAATTTTTCGGATTTTTTGATGTAAACTTCATCTTTTATTTCAGCGCGTTTCGTAATCTTTCTTAACCCTCTGCAAACGGCATCTGCTTGACCTATATTATTCGTAGCGCAGCAGCTTGCAATTAATACCGATATTAAAGTTTGTTTGGTATAAAAATTGGGCTTTACTTTGGTGCCTGTGCAAATTGCTTTCAAAAAATTATACCACTTGGGGCATTCTTTTTTTACTTCTCTGCAATCTTTATAGATACTCCTAAATCTCTTAGAAAGTTCCTCATCTTCTTTAATGAACAAAAGAGACATTCTATCAAAAATTTTTTCAAAATCTCTTTTTAATCTCAGAGGCGCTTTTTTATTCGCAAGCGACGCCACTTTGTCAACGGTTTCGGAAATTTTTTCGTACTCTGCATCAAAAGCGTCCTTAATAGCTTCAAAATCCAAAGCATCCATCGAAAATTCTTCCAGGGCATTGCTAAAATTATCTACCAATTCTTTATCAATTTCTTCTTCGTTTGCTTTACTTACTATTTCCCAAATCTCGTACATGCTATCCCTTATGTCTCCGAAATTTTTGGGTTCCTTGTATTGGTACGATTTAAGAATATCGCCGGATTTCTCTACCAACGATTTAACCTGATCCTTCATGTATTCCAGGAACTTATCGGCTTTGCTGCTTTGTTTGTCATTTCTATCCAGCACTGACTGATATCTTAAATAAATTTTTCTATTTGCCCGATTTGAAATCTCAAACATTTTATTTAAAATGTTGTTCGCTTTACGCGGCGAATCGCTAACTTCGGAGTACTCGCCTTCGATTATTTCATTTACCCTGTTTATATAATTTTTTATGGCTGTGTGAATTTTTTGAAATTCCGGCACCGCAGGGCTTTGCTTGTCATCTATGCTTACTAATCTTTTTATAAATTCATCCATCTGAGAATGCAAAATATCAAAGCTTTCTAATCCATTTTGATTCCAGTAAATCTCATTATGCAGGAATCTTCTTTCTGCAAAAACATCGTTGAACTCATCTATCATGTTTTTGAAACCATCATTTACAACTTTAAAATTCTCATAAGCTTTATTCAAAACATCATTCTTTTCATTTTGCTCCATATAAATCCTCCTTTGTAAATTTTATTCAAGCTATATAATCTATGTATATTATATATATTTATTTTAAATTAGTCAAATATATTTGTGCAAATTATAAATTAAAATTAAAAAAATAACCAACCATTAAAGGTTGGCTTTTTAGATTTTTATTAGCCCAAATAGGAATAATTAGGGGCTTCTTTTGTAATTTGAATATCGTGTGGGTGACTTTCCCGCAAACCAGCGGCTGAAATCTGAACAAATTTTGCTTTTGAATGAAGAGCGCTAATATCTTTACATCCGGTATATCCCATGCCTGCGCGGATTCCGCCCATAAGCTGATAAACAGTATCTGATAGCAAACCTTTATACGCAACCCTTCCTTCAACACCTTCGGGAACAAGTTTAGAGGCATTATTTTGGAAATATCTGTCCGAACTGCCTTTGCCCATGGCGGCAATACTGCCCATTCCGCGATACGATTTAAATTTACGTCCTTGGTATATTTCATTTTCGCCGGGAGATTCTTCGCACCCTGCAACCAAAGAACCTATCATGACGCTATCTGCGCCGGCCGCAAGAGCTTTTACTATATCGCCTGAGTATTTTATTCCTCCGTCGGCAATGACTTTTACGCCGTATTTTTTGGCAACATTTGCAACGTCATAAATCGCTGTGATTTGCGGAACGCCTATGCCTGCAATTATTCTTGTCGTACATATTGACCCCGGGCCTATTCCCACTTTAATGGCGTCTGCGCCGGCTTTTATCAAGTCTTCGGCAGCTTGTCCTGTGGCGATATTTCCTGCAATTAATGGCATATCAGGAAAGGCTTCTTTGACTTTTTTGACTGTGTTTACAATATTTATATTGTGCCCGTGAGCCGAATCCAAAACCAAAACGTCAACATGAGCTTTAACCAAAGCTTCGACCCTTTTAAGGACATCTTTGGTAGCGCCTATTGCCGCCCCGCATAAGAGCCTTCCGTCGGCATCTCTTGCGGAATTTGGATACAGAGCTGATTTTTCGATATCTTTTATAGTTATTAATCCCGCAAAATCACCATTTTCATCTAAGAGAGGTAATTTTTCTATGCGATGTTTTCTTAAAATTTCCTTGGCTTCTTTCATTGATGTGCCTTGAGGAGCAGTTATCAAATTTTCGTGAGTCATAACATCTTTTATGTTCTGACTGTACTCGGAATACCCCATAAATCTCAAATCTCGATTGGTAAGAATTCCGACGAGCTTCTTGTTTTCACAGACCGGAACACCCGAAATTTTATATTTATCCATTAAATTTTTTGCTTCCATAACAGTGTTTTCCGGGGAAAGATAGAATGGTTTTGCGATGATTCCATTTTCCGAGCGCTTGACACGATCAACTTGGTCGGCTTGCTTTTCAATGGACATATTCTTGTGAATGACTCCTATGCCGCCCTCACGAGCGATTGCAATCGCCATTTTTGATTCCGTTACTGTGTCCATTGCGGCGGTCATAATCGGAATATTAAGCTTTATGCTTTTAGCAAGATACGTTTCGGTATTGACATTTTTGGGTTCCACATCAGAAGCGTCAGGGATAAGCAGAACATCATCAAACGTAAGACCTTTTTTGCAAAATTTTTCAGAATTCATAAAATCAGACATCAATAATACCCCTCATTATATTTTATTTTATTATATCGGTGCCCATAAATTCCTTGAGAACATCAGGAACGCTGACAGAGCCATCTTCGTTTTGATAATTTTCAAGAATTGCAGCAACAGTTCTTCCGACTGCAAGACCGGAGCCGTTAAGCGTATGGACGAGTTTTGCTTTATCTTTCGGGCTATCTTTGTACCTTACTTGCATTCTTCTTGCTTGATAATCTTCAAAATTCGAGCACGAAGAAATCTCAACATATCTTCCGTACGAAGGCATCCATACTTCTATATCATAGGTTTTTGCGGAGCCGAAAGTTATATCGCCTGTGCATAAGCAAACCACTCTATAAGGCAATTTAAGAAGCTGCAAAATTTTTTCGGCATCATTTGTGAGCTTTTCGAGTTCGTCGTAAGAATCTTCAGGCTTTACAAATTTAACGAGTTCAACTTTGTTAAACTGGTGCTGACGAATAAGCCCCCTAGTGTCACGCCCGGCAGAACCGGCCTCAGACCTAAAGCATGCCGAATATGCACAGTATTTGATAGGGAGTTTTGTGCCATCTAAAATTTCATCTCTGTGGAAATTTGTAACCGGAACTTCAGCGGTTGGAATTAAATAATATTCCATATTTTCGAGTTTGAATTCATCTTCTTTGAATTTTGGGAATTGCCCGGTGCCATACAACGAATCGCTGTTTGCAACAAATGGCGGTAAAATTTCGGTATAGCCGTTTTGAGTATGAGTATTCAAAAAGAAATTTATAACCGCTCTTTCAAGCCTTGCGCCAAGGCCTTTATAAAAATGAAAGCGAGTGCCGGTAACTTTAGCGGCTCTTTCGGGGTCTAAAATGTCCAAATTTTTGCCGATTTCCCAATGTGGTTTGGCTTCAAAATCAAATTTTCTGGGTTCACCATGGCGCCTTACTTCGGGGTTTTCGCTGTCATCTTTTCCATAGGGAACACTTTCATTCGGGACGTTTGGAACGCCTAAAACTAGTTCTCTTTGCTTCTTTTCAATTTCGGTAAGTTGTTTGGATTTTTCAGCTGCTGCATTTGATATTTCTTTCATCTTGACCATGATTTCGGTGGTATCTTCGCCAGACTTTTTCATAGCAGGGATTTTTTTATTAAAAGCATTTTGCTCCGCGCGCATGGCTTCAACTTCAGAGATTAATTTAAGTCTTTTTTCATCCAAGCTAATTATTTCGTCAATCACATCGTCCATGGGTTTTTGACGATTTTTCATTGCTTGCTTTACTAGTTCAGCATTATTTTTTATAAATTTAATATCCAGCATAATTTATCTTCTCCTATCGTATTTATTTATTTTGTATTTTGAATTTGATTTTTTTGAAGGAGCCCTTCCAAAACGAATGAGTGCCATATAAAAAATCATTGCAATGAATATCCATATAAACGAGATAAGCGCATCCTCGATGTAAAGCCTTCTGAAATGAGCTTCAAGCACTGCAATGAACAAACCAACAAACATTATTAGCGGCGAATTTTTGAACAAAGTTTTGGACGATAACCTCGTGATAAGCGCTGTCATACCGGTTCCAAGTATAAAATATTCCAAAAATCTTACAACTGTAATCGTGTCATCTTGAGAAAAATTATAGCCTATTTTGCACATTTCAAAAAAATTATTCAAACCTGACGTTATGATTTGACTGTACTTAAAAACAGGGTTAAGAACTATCAGCACGGCCATTGCCAAAACCATAACAAAAAGAGCCCAAGTTTTTATGGTACTTTTTTTCATTTTTTCCCTCCTGTTATCCGATTTTATTTTTTATAAGTAAATTATAAATATCTGAAAGGTCTTCTTCGCCCAAAAATTCAATTTGAACCGTACCTTTTTTTCTTCTGCCCGAAACTATTTTTACTTTTCTTTTTAATTTTTTATTTAAATCGGATTCTATTTTATTGTAAAAAGCATCTTTTTTTATAGCTTTCAAAGATTTGGGCTTTTCTATTTCTTTAAAGCTCATTTTTTTAACGAGCTGTTCAAGTTGCCTGACGTTAAGTTCTTGAGAAATGGTGATTTTAAGAGCTCTTTTAACATCATCTTCAGACTCAAGCGAAAGGAGAGCCCTTGCGTGGCCAGCCGAAATTTCGCTGTTTTCAAGGCTCGTTATGACTTCCGGCAAAAGATTTAAAAGCCTTAAAGTATTTGCAACATACGACCGGGATTTTCCAACGGCTTTTGACACTTCTTCTTGAGTCATATTGTAAGTTTCGGATAGCATTTTGTATCCTCTGGCTTCTTCTAGAACAGATAAATTCTCCCTTTGTAAATTTTCAACAAGGGCAAGTTCAGTAATTTCTTTATCGTCGATATCTTTTATTATTACGGGCACTTCGACGATTCCAGCCATTTTAGCCGCTCTGTAACGCCTTTCACCGGCGATGATTTTATATTTTCCCGAGGAAAGTGGTTTAACAACGATCGGCTGAATTATCCCGTGCGAAGCGATAGAATTAGAAAGCTCCACAAGTGGTTCATTTTTAAAGCTTGTCCTGGGCTGAAGTTTGTTTGCCTCTATTTCATCTATTTTTAAGGTCACGGGTACATTTTCGTTTTCAATATTATTTTCCATAAAAATCATATCCAGACCTTTCCCAAGACCACTGAGCTTAGACGCCATATAAAAACCTCCGTAAATTATTTATTATTCTTGATTACTTCTTTTGCAAGACCTTTGTACGCCCATGTACCTTTGTTGAGTTTCGAAAAATACATCACAGGTTTGCCAAATCCCGGCGCTTCCGATATTTTTACGGTTCTCGGAATAGTCGTCTTGAAAACTTTTCCGGGGAAGCTTTTGTTCACTTCTTCCATAACCTGCTTAGTAAGATTAAGCCTCAAATCGCACATCGTAAGCAAAATTCCTTCCAAATCAAGTTCCGGATTGTGGTGGCGCTTAACAACTTTCACAGTATTTATAAGTTGTGACAAACCTTCAAGAGCGTAATATTCGCATTGTATTGGGATTAGAACGCTGTCGGCTGCGCAAAAAGCATTTATTGTTATGATTCCGAGCGACGGCGGACAATCTATTATTATGTAATCATATTCATTTTTCAAATGGGCGATTTTGTGTTTGAGTTTTGATTCTTTCCCTGAAAATAAGCTTATCCCTGCATCTGCCGACGCCAAATTTATATGAGAAGGAATAAGACTCAAGTTTTTAAATGGAGTTTCGAGAGTCGCTTCCTCAGCAGAAGTGTCTTTTTCAAGAACATCGTAAGCCGAAAGTTTTAACTCTTTTTTATTGAACCCCAGACCGCTTGTAGTGTTGCCCTGAGGGTCTAAATCTATTACCAAAGTTTTTTTGCCAAGTGCGCCAAGAGCTGCCGACATATTGACCGTGGTTGTGGTTTTGCCGACTCCTCCTTTTTGATTGGAAATAGCGATAATTTTACCCATAAATTTCCCTCTTTTCATCAAATAAAATTAATTTAAATCGCATATAAATTATACCACCTATAATACAAAAAATAAAGGCCTATTTATAAATTTAATTTCTATTGTTTCACGTGAAACACAAAAAATATTATGTAAAACGAAATCACATGTTTCACGTGAAACATGTGACTCAAATTAGATTTATACTATTGGCGATTTTGCGATGCTTGAATTTGACCGCGGATATTTTGAAGGAGTAGAAGACACTTTTTTTATAATCACCAGCGACCGGCTTCCTTTTCCTTCGGGCAAATCAAATTTTTCCACTCTTTCAATTTTTCCACCCAAAACTTTGATCGACTTCGCGGACTCCTCGATTTCATCTTCAACATTGCTTCCTTTGAGCGAAACAAAAAATCCTCCAACTTTCAACAATGGCAAACAATATTCGCTGAGGACTGTTAACTTTGCAACCGCGCGCGAAGTTACGATGTTGAATCTTTCTCTAAAGTTTTTATTTTTTCCACATTCTTCTGCACGGTTGTGAAAAACTCCCGCCGTCAAATTTAGCTTTTCCAACAACATGTTTAAAAATATAATTCTCTTATTTAAGCTGTCCAAAAGCGTCAAATTTATCTCCGGGTTCGCGATTTTAATCGGCACGCCGGGAAATCCCGCGCCTGTACCAACGTCGATGAGTTGGGTGTCGGAATTCAATTTCAAAAATTTAGTGAGTATAATGCTGTCCAAAAAATGCTTTATAATCACGTCGTTTTTCTCGGTGATAGAAGTCAAGTTCGTGTGCTGATTGTACTCCACAAGAAAATTATAGTAATTTTCGAACCTTTCCAGAGCTTTTTCGTCCAAATTTATGCCATAATTTTTCGCATAATTTAAAAGTAATTCCATTATTTAAATATCTCCTCGTTTATTTTTTGAAGCAAGAAAAATAATCAACACAGAAATATCCGCAGGGCTAACGCCCGAAATTCTGGACGCTTGACCGATATTTAAAGGTTTAATTTTGCTGAGTTTTTCAATCGCTTCTAGCCTTAATCCTTTTATTTCATTATAATTTAAATTTTCGGGGATAATTTTACTTTCAAGTCGGCGCATTTCTTTGATTTGGTGATTCTGGCGAGCAATATATCCTTCATATTTTATCTCGGTTTGAACTTTATCGAAAACCGATTTTGGTAAATTTTCACGATTTTTATCAAAGGGCGCAAGGTCATCATAGGTGATTTGCGGACGTTTTAGGAGCTCGCTGATTTTCACACCGCTAACAATTGGAGATGTTTCACGTGAAACAAGTACTTTGTTTAGCTCGTCGGTGGGGGATAAAACTTCCTTTTTTATTCTTTCTAATTCTTGCATTTTTAAGGACAAAGAATGCTCGAATTTTTTCATTCTTTCATCACTGATAAGCCCGATTTTTCGACCTATTGGCGTAAGTCTTTCGTCTGCATTATCCTGTCTCAAAACCAGTCTATATTCCGAACGGGAAGTCATCATTCTGTAGGGGTCGTTCACGCCTTTCGTGACCAAATCATCTATGAGCGTGCCGATGTACGACGAACCTCTATCGAGCGCCAGAGGCTCCTTATTTTTGGCTTTCATGGCGGCGTTTATTCCCGCGATAAGCCCCTGAGCACCGGCTTCTTCGTAGCCCGAGCTTCCATTGAATTGACCCGCACCGAAAAGACCCGGAAAATCCTTAAATTCAAGCGTGTTATTCATTTGAGTCGGGTCGGCAATATCGTATTCAATGGCGTAGGCGGGGCGCATGATTTTCACGTTTTCGAGGCCTGGAATCGTCCTATACATTTCGATTTGAACTTCCTCCGGCAGGGACGTCGACATGCCCTGAAGGTACATTTCTTCGGTGTTTATACCGCAAGGCTCGATGAACATTTGATGACGTTTTTTATCGGGAAATCTCACGATTTTGTCCTCTATACTCGGGCAATATCTGGGGCCAACGCCTTCGATTTTACCGCTATACATCGGGGCTCGGTGAAGATTTTTTAGTATGACTTCTTTGGTTTTATCGTTCGTCCAAGAAATATAACATTTCACTTGATTTTCGCCCGGATTTTCGGTGTCATATGAGAACGGAACTATCTCATCGTCGCCACATTGCTCCTCAAGATTTTCAAAATTTATGCTTGATTTTAGGGCTCTAGCCGGGGTACCTGTTTTAAATCTTTTGAGTTTTAGACCAAGTTCGGCCAAAGATTTGCCCAATAAATTAGCCGGGAAAATTCCGTCCGGGCCGCTGGAATACGACGTCTCGCCAATATGAACCTTGCCCTCGAGGAATGTACCCGTTGCCAAAACAACGCATGTGGCCGAGTATTTCATCATGTTCCTGGAGGAAATAATCCATTTTTCGTTGGCTTCGTCGCGCTTAATATCGGTTATTTCGGCCTGCTTCAGAGAAAGATTTTGCTGGAGTTCCAATTTATGTTTCATAACTTCTTTGTATTTATTCCTGTCGATTTGCACGCGAAGCGACCTAACCGCGGGGCCTTTGCCCATATTGAGCATCCTGCTCTGCAAAAAACATTCGTCGGCGGTTTTGCCCATTTCTCCGCCAAGAGCGTCGATTTCCCTGACCAGATGCCCTTTGGCCGTTCCTCCGATTGAAGGGTTGCACGGGCAATTTCCAACAGAATCCAAATTCACTGCAAATACTGCAGTGTTACACCCGAGTCTCGCCGCCGCCAAACCGGCCTCTATACCGGCGTGGCCGGCGCCAATTATTATTACCTCATAATCTTCTATTTGATTCAAATTTTTACACCTCTTATTATATTTGCATTATTTTCCCACGCAAAACTTCGAAAAAACTTTGTTGATAACAGCCTCGCTGACTGTCTCGCCGGTGAATTCCATGAATACTTCCAATGCGTCCTGAAGGAGCACTGTAACGGCGTCCAAAGTCATTCCAATTTCCAATTCTTCGAGCGATTTTTTCAAAATATTTTCAGCATTTTTTAGTGAAGCGAGTTGCCTTTCATTGGAAATCACGACGTCTGCGGGATCCAATTTTGACACCCCGACCAAATTTTCAACACAGTTTTTCAGCTCATCCATACCTGTGTTTTTTAGCGCCGAAAGTTCAACAATTTCCGCTTTATATGTTGATAAATCCGCCCGATTTATTTTTTTAGATTCATCACATTTGTTGAGAATTATTATGGATTTTTTGCTGTCGATATCTTCAAGGATTTTTTTATCCTGTGGAGAAATTTCGGACGAAGCATCCAAAACAACAAAGGTAATTTCGGAGTTTTTCATATGATTTTTTGCTCTCTCAACGCCAATTTTTTCAACGGTATCGTCAGTTTCACGAATCCCGGCTGTATCGACAAGAATCACGGGAATGTCGCCAATCATTATGCTCTCCTCGATTGCGTCGCGGGTAGTGCCCGGGATATCGGTTACAATTGATTTTTGAGAGCCGGACAGGCAATTCATGAGCGTTGATTTTCCGACATTTGGTCGGCCTACTATCGCGACTTTCACGCCTTCTTTGACGGCTTTGAACATGTCGTAATTTTTTATCATTGCATCAAGCATTGATATTATTTCGGAAAGATTATTTTTTAACATTTTTTCATCAACTTGTGGAATATCATCCTCGGGGTAGTCCGCCCAGACGCTTAAAGCCGCCATGATATCGGTTATTTTTTCTTTTATTTCGGATATTTTTTCCGAAGAATGTCCTTCTTTCATTCTGAAAGCGATTTTATTCGCGCGCTCGCCTTTTGCGGAAATCAAATCCATTACGGCCTCGGACTGCGAAAGATCCATCTTTCCGTTTAAAAAAGCCCTTTTTGTAAACTCGCCCGGTCCGGCAGGAGCAGCTCCTGCATCGAGCACGGCTCTTAGAACTTTTTTGGTAATATAAAGCCCGCCGTGGCACGATATTTCCACGACATCTTCACCGGTATAACTGTTCGGAGCTCTAAAAACCAAAACTACAGCGTCGTCAATAGGTTCGCCGTTTTGTATTATTTTTCCATATTTTGCGCGGTATCCTCCAAGATTTTTTATACAATTTCCTTGCTCGCCAACATACGGGTCAAAAACTTTATCAGCGATCTCCAAGGATTTTTCGCCCGAAATTCTTATAACACCTATACCTCCGACGCCGTACGCCGTGGATATAGCCGCAACAGTACTCATATTTTTTGAACCTCCAAAAATTTAAACTCTAAAAATTTTTGCCCCCTAAACCAGGGAGCAAATATCTAAAAACAGTATTATTATGCTAATTTTTACCTTCGTCCGGCGCTATAACTATGTGACGTCTTTCGCCTTCGCCGGTTGACCATGATTTTACCCCTTCGATTTCGCCTACAGCTGTATGTATAATTTTACGCTCATATGATTTCATGGGCTCAAGATTTATTATCCTATGAGTAACAGAGGCTTTTTCGGCGATTCTTTTTGCCAAATCAGTTAGGACTTCTTTTCTTTTTTCTCTGTAATTCCCGGCTTCCAAACGGATTTTGTAGAATTCATCTCTTTCATTTTTTTCATTCGCTACGAAAGAAGTCAAATACTGAAGTGCCTCCAAAGTGGAACCGTATTTCCCGATGATCAATTTTATGTCGTCCGGGTTATCGCTGTCTATTTTAATCTCGCAAAAATCTGATCCCTCGGAAGTTATTTTCACAGAAAGATTTTCAAACCCCATATAGAAAAGAACTTCTTTTAGGTATTCCAGAGCCTTTAAAGACGGCGATTTTTTTAGAGTTGCTTTTACTTGAGCAAGCTTTCCGCCAAACATTCCAAAAACCTTTTTGGATGGCTGCTGAATCACTTCGAAATCAACGTATTTTTCCTCCGCGCCCAGCATCTCGCAAGCCTTCTGCTTAGCCAAAGCCACGGTTTCATCCAGCGCAAAAACTTCATTTACCATAAATCATCACACCTCTGCAAATACTTGACTATTTAATTTTTTTAACCTTAGCCTCTTGCAATTCCAAAAGCGCGCATCTTGCGGCTTCGTCCTTAGCGTTTATAGTGTACTTATTATAATATTTATTGATTATCAAACTTTGAATTACACCGATTGCCGAAGAGACAACCCAATAAAATCCAATCGCACCAGGAACAGTATAAGAAATCCAAGCTATTACCAAAAAGCTCAAATACGGTAGATATTTTCCACATCCTGGCATTTGATCGGTCTGCGGGTTAGATTTTTTCATTATTATTGCCGAAGCAACCGAACCTACAAAGCACAGCACCGGAATAACCCAAAGCATCTCGGAAAATTTGCATTCATTCGGCTTTTTAAGAAGGTCGATTCCGCAGAAATTAAATCCGGAACTGTATTCTTCTATGTCAGCGAGCTCATCCTCGTTCATCATTGTGAGTTTGTCTTTTATTTCAGGGAAGTATTTAATAACCTGGAGCTCTTCGTAACCTTTACTTACTTTTCCTTCAAGCTCAGGGACTGTCGGCAGGACTTCAACCGCTTGAACAATTTTTTCCTGAGGAATATGTAAAGTGTTTTGAAGAGGCTTGTTAATCGCTCCTATGATACCACTAAGTAAAATTATCGGAATAAGCATCGGGAGGCAACCACTAAGCGGACTGAAGCCTTCTTTTTCATAAAGTTTAGCTAATTCTTCGTTATATTTTTTCGGGTTTTTTTCGTATTTTTTCTTGAGTTCCGCCTGTTTCGCGGACATATATGCATTCTTCGACATTGACCTCTGCCGATTTATTACAGTAGGAAATAAAATCGCATTAACTATCAACGTGAAAAGTGTAATTGCCAGCGCGTAATTGCTCACGGCGTCAAAAAGAAACCAAATTAAATAACCAAACATACTACCTAAAAAATCAAATATAAATCCCAAACAGAAAACTCCTTTATCCTTTATTTATGTCTACACATCTTTAGAATAACATAATTTTTGTTATTATCCAAGCTATTTTATTATCTTGTCATGGCACGGGGTCGTACCCGCCTTTGCAGAAAGGGTTACATCTTAGGAATCTCCATATTCCAAGGGCAATTCCGACCAGAGCGCCGTGCTTTTTTAGGGCTTCTTTGGCGTATTCAGAACAAGTGGGAGTAAATCGGCAACAAGGCCTTTTTAAGGGGGATATAAACTTTTGATAAAATTCTATCAATCCTATAAAAATTTTTTTCATTTAATAAGACCCAATTTTGTAAGTTGACGTTGCATGCTCGAAAGAACCTCGGGGGTTTTAACTCCTGAAGTTGTTTTCCTGGAAACAAAAATAATATCGTATCCGCTTAGAATTTTATCTTTAATCTGCGCCAAGGCCGCTCGTATAATTCTTCGAGCTCGGTTTCTTTGAACCGCATTGCCTGTTTTTTTGCTCGTGGTTATGCCGAATCTGTGCGTCTTAAAGCGGTTTCTCACAGCATATGTAACCAGTACCGGCGAGGCGCTGAAAGACCCGCGCTTGTATGCTCTGCGAAAATCTTTATTTTTATTTATAACATATTTTTTATCCATAAATAAAAAAATCCTTCAAATAATTAAAATAAAGACCACCGAAATGGTCTTTTCGTGATTTGTTTAAATTTTTGGTTCGTGATGAATTTAAACCTTTTTCGTGATGAACTTAAACATTTTCTCGTGATAAATTTAAATATTTTTGGTTCGTGATAAACTTAAATATTTTCTTTTACGATTTTGTGTAAAAACATTTGTTTTAATATGTCAATTTAATTAGTGGCTTAATCTCTTTCTTCCTTTTGCTCTTCTGCGTGCAAGAACGCGGATTCCGCTCCTTGTAGACATTCTTTTTCTAAAACCATGTTCTTTTTTTCTATGAAGTTTTTTGGGCTGGTATGTTCTTAACATTATGCATTCCCCCCCGAATCATTATATATTGCCTCAAAAGAGTACACGTAGAATACTCTTCACGACTTCATTCCACTTAATTATATAACGACAAATTTATAATGTCAACAAAAAAATTTTTTTAAACAAAAATTAGTTCTTAACGAGCATTGATTGTTGAAAACTTTTGAAAAATATGCTATCATATTGTGATAAACGCCTATAACCACGACTTATATCATATCATCACTGGAGGTTTTATTTTTTATGAATTCTTTTAACGAAGCGTGGAGTATTATATGTGATTTTTGCAGATCAAGTATCACTGATGTTGCATATAAAACATGGATAAGCAGAATCGAACCGATTGAACTCGATTTTGAAGCCGGCAAAGCTGTTCTTATGGTTCCTAACGAATTTCATCGCCAAACTTTGAACAGATGCTACAAAAAACTTTTAATAAATGCTTTCGATCAAATTTTTGGCTCAGGCATAGACATTTGCTTTGCGATACCCGATGAAATCGAAAAGCTCAACAAAAAAAGCGACCAGAATCTTGCAATAGATTCGGATTATGAATTTACTTTCGATACATATATAGTAGGTTCTTCAAATAAATTTGCTCACGCCGCAGCGCTCGCTGTTGCTGCGAACCCCGCGGGGGCGTACAACCCTCTTTTTATTTACGGAAATTCCGGGCTCGGAAAAACCCACCTTCTTTACGCCATTTGCAATGATATTAAAAAAAGCAATCCAAACAAGAAATATCTATATATAAAAGGTGACGATTTTACAAACGAACTAATCGAGTCCATCCGAAAAAATACAATGAGTGAATTCCATCAAAAATACCGCCAGACCGATATACTCCTGGTGGATGACATTCAATTTATAGCAGGAAAAGATTCTACACAAGAGGAATTTTTCCATACTTTCAATTCGCTCTACGAAGCCAAAAAACAAATCGTCCTCACATCGGACAGGCCTCCAAAAGAAATTCAAACCCTTGAAGATAGGCTTAGAACACGCTTTGAATGGGGTCTTATAGCTGATATTCAGCCCCCGGATTTCGAAACTAGAATAGCAATAGTAAAAAGAAAAGCGGAACTTTTGGACATAAAAATGCCGGATGAAGTCTGTGAATTTATTTCAAAAAAACTCAAAACAAACATCCGTCAGCTTGAAGGCGCCGTTAAAAAAATGAAAGCTCACCACCTTCTGGGCGGCGAACCTATGGGCATTCAGACCGCAAGAATCGCCATTTCGGATATCCTAAATAACGATCAGCCACCTCCGGTAACAATCGAAAAAATAATCGAAGAGGTAGCCCGTACATTCAACGTTTCCGCTCAAGACATACGTTCTTCGAGAAGGTCGGCCTCGGTGTCAAACGCTCGACAAATCTCGATGTACGTCGTAAGAGAAATCACTCAGCTTCCTTTGGTGTCAATCGGCGAAGAATTCGGCGGCAGGGATCACTCTACTATAGTATATGCTCTCCAGCAGGTTGAAAAAAATCTAAGCAAGGATCAAAAAACCAAAGCCATGGTCGAAGACATAATAAAAAACATACGCGACCGGTAAAATCATATATTTTTTTGCCCGAAAATCTTTCAACAAGTTTTTAACTTTCAACCTAAAGTTTTCAACTTCGTTGTTGAGAAATTTTACCCCTGTGGAAAACGCTTCAAACACTTAACAAACTTTCCACATGTCCAAAAAATTGTTGAGAATAAATTTTTTCTGGCTTTGGACAATCTTTCAACATATTAACAGCCCCTACTACTATTACTATAATATTTAATACTATTCTGTACTTTCCTAGCGTAATTAAAAAAAGAAAAGGATTGATTATGTGAAATTAACTTGTGAAAAAGAAAAACTAGTCGAAGCTCTTTCAAACGTCCAAAGAGCAGTTTCGCAAAAATCTACAATTGCTGCCCTAGAAGGCATTCTCATAAAAGCCACAGATTCAAAACTCGAACTCTGCGGATATAACACAGAACTCGGAATAACAACAGTCATACCGGCAACAGTTACAAGTAACGGGACACTGGTCTTGAACGCAAGGCTCTTAACCGAGATTGTCAGGAAATTACCAGGCGATGTGCTCGAAATTTTCGTAGAGGAAAATCTAAAAACAACAGTAACTTGTGGGCAAAGTAAATTCGAGCTTATCGGCATTGATGCAGAAGAATTCCCGACACTCCCTGAAGTTGAAAACGCAAGAGCTTTGGAAGTATCAGTCGAGATGCTCAGGAGCATGATTCGCCAGACCATATTTTCGGTTTCGGAAGTTGATACTAAACCCATTCACACAGGCACGCTTTTCGAAATTAAAGATAAAACACTGACACTCGTGTCGGTGGACGGTTATAGGTTGGCTCTTCGAAAAGAACCCATAAAAGAGGATTTGGAACTGAACTTCGTGGTGCCGGGTAAAACTTTAAGAGAAGTATTAAGGCTCCTGCCGGATGATGATGAACAGGTCACGATTTCGGCCGGAATGACTCACATAATCTTTTCGGTAGGCGATTATACGGTGGTCTCGAGGCTTCTGGATGGTGAATTTTTGGATTACCATTCTACAATTCCAAAAAAGAGAGAGATAGAAGTCATAGCAAATACCCACGACTTTATAGAAAGCATTGAAAGGGTGTCGCTTCTCATAACGGATAGGCTGAAAAGCCCGGTAAAATGTATATTTTCCGAGGATCACATTCACCTTTCTTGCTGCACTTCGATAGGGAAAGCTGATGACGAATTACCGGCTGACAGCACAGGAAAAGAAGAGCTTGAAATAGCCTTCAATAACAAATACATGACCGACGCACTTAAAAACTCCGAGACGGACGAGATCAAAATAACTCTTAACGGCCCCTTGAGCCCGATAAAGATAACAAATAAAGATGAAACATCATTTATTTTCATAGTCCTGCCGGTCAGAATAAAAGCTTAGAAATTTTTAAAAGGTGTTACGATGAAAGAAATTACAATTAAAACTGAATATATAAAACTGGACTCTTTTCTAAAGTATGCAGGTTTGGTATCCACAGGCGGAGAAGCTAAATCTTTGATATCGTCGGGAAGGGTAAAAATTTTGGGTGAGACTTGCACAAAAAGAGGCAAAAAATTAACTATTGGTACGGTATTATGTATAGACGATGAAGAATATAAGGTTTTGAAGGCGTGAAAATTTTAAATTTATCTTTAAAAAATTTCAGAAATATTTTGGAACAAGAATTTGAATTCAGTGATGGCGTTAATCTTATTTATGGGAAAAACGCCCAAGGAAAAACCAATATCACCGAAGCTATCTGGATGTTCACCGGCGCCCGGTCTTTCAGGGGTTCAAAAGATATTGATCTTGTAAATTTCGGCGAATCTTTTGCTCGGATTGACGGAGATTTTTGGTTTGAAAATAGGGAACACGAAATTTCGATTTTATTTTCCGGCGGAAAAAGAAAAGCCATAATGGACGGCATAACCAAGCCGTATCCTACGAATATAATAGGCAGATTTAGAGCAGTTATTTTTTCGCCGATTCATTTATCGCTCATAAAAAGTGGCCCGGATTTTAGAAGAAGATTTTTAGATGCAGCTGTTTGTCAACTAAAACCGACATATACTTCTTTGATTTCAAGGTATAATCAAATATTGAAACAAAGAAATTGCTTTTTGAAAAATCTTGGAGGTCAAACCCCTGATGACGGTCTTTTGGATATTTGGAACGATAAAATCAGTGAAATTGGGGCTTTAATAATAAAAAACCGTTTGGAATATCTCGAAATTTTAAAAAAGCACGCCTATAAAATTTTTAATGAAATTTCCGGCGGAAATGATGAGCTTATTTTGAATTATAATTCTTCGATATCCAAAAATTTGGATTTTAATACTCCTGTCAAAGAAATCGAAGAAAATTTCAGAAATAAACTCCAAAAATTGAAATCATCTGAGTTAAAATGCGGCTCAACACTTTGCGGCGCCCACAAAGATGACCTGGACGTTATAATAAACGGCTATCCGGCGAGGAATTTTGCCTCCCAAGGTCAGCAGCGCTCGGCTGCACTTACGTTTAAGCTTTCCGAGGCAATTGTTCTGGAGGAAGTTACCGGCGAGTCGCCTGTTATTTTGCTTGACGACGTCATGAGCGAGCTCGATCCGTTCAGAAAAGAGTATCTTATCAATAATATGGGCGACAGGCAGGTGTTCATAACCGCTTGCGATTTGAGCGATTTGGCTTCTGCAAAAAAGGGCAGAGCCTTTGGAATAAATGCTGGCAAGGTTTTTGAAATTAAAGATTTTTAGCGGGAGAATTTTATGTATATTAATATTGCAGGAGATTACAGTCTAAAAACATCCGAAATCATAGGCGTGTTTGATATTGATAAGCTCACGGTTTATAGATCCAACAGAAATTATTTGTCAAAGATGGAGAAAAGAGGTAAAATAATAAGTGTGACGGATAAGATACCGAAGTCTTTTTTGCTTTGTGGCTCTAAAAAAGACAGTGTTGTTTATCTTAGTAATCTTATGCCTTCGACGATTTACAAACGGCACGAATCGTAAATTTTTGAGAGGAGTGAAAATAATTGGGTAATTTAAAACTGCCTTTTTGCCCTTATTGCAAGGCCAGATTATGGTACGCAGAGGCTTTTTTGTCAAAAAATCGTAATTTATATAAATGCAAATGCTGCTCAAAATCCGCAAGAGTGGAAGTAGATGCAGGAATATTTAAATTTTTGGGTTTGGTAGAAATTTTATCTGTTGTTATTTTTGCTCTGTCGATGTTTGCGGGCGGTAGTTACTGCTTTTATGGGCTTGTTGCGATTTTGATTTTATTTGGAATCTTTTATTTTATTTCACCGTACAAAATCAAGATCACAGAATTAGAAGATGACCCAAACGAAAGCGAGGAGCATCCGCACGATAACGTGCATACCGAACGTTTCGGAAAAGATACAGACACTGAAATTTATAGTAATTAGAAGATATTTTAAGAAGGGAGCTTTTATATTTTGGATACTAACGAAATGAATCAAAGCGGCGAAAAATATGGCGCCGGAGAAATACAGGTTCTTGAGGGTCTTGAAGCTGTAAGAAAAAGGCCCGGAATGTATATAGGCACCACAGGGCCGAGAGGACTTCATCATTTGGTGTATGAAATTGTAGATAACTCTATCGACGAAGCTTTGGCGGGATATTGCGACGAAATTAACGTGGAAATTTTGCCCGGCGACGTAATAAGAGTTACCGATAACGGAAGAGGAATCCCTGTAGGAATGCATCCGACGGCCGGTTTGCCCGCTGTTACGGTTGTTTTTACGGTTCTTCACGCGGGAGGAAAATTCGGAGGAAGCGGCTACAAAGTTTCGGGAGGTCTTCACGGCGTTGGTTCATCGGTTGTTAACGCACTTTCGGAGTGGCTGGAAGTAACCGTTTATGACGGCAAAAATATCTACAGACAAAGGTTCGAAAAAGGAAATATCGCCAGCGACCTCGAAGTAATTGGCACTACAGACCGCAAAGGTACCACAATAACATTCAAAGCCGACCCTGAAATGTTCAAAGAAACCACTGTATATGACTATCAGGTTCTACAAACAAGGCTCCGTGAACAAGCGTTTTTGAACGCCGGCGTAAGGATTACTCTCAAGGATACAAGAGATCCCGAAAATATTTTGGAAGATGATTTTAAATATGACGGCGGTATAAAGAGTTTCGTTGAATACATACATAAAAAAAGAGCGCTGGAAGTTGTTAACCCTGAAGTGATAAGCTTTTCGGGAGTGCTCCCCGATAACAGCGCGAGCGCCGAAGTGGCTTTTCAGTTCAATGAGGGCTATAATGAGCTTATTTTGTCGTTTGCAAATAATATTCACACAATCGACGGCGGAACGCATGAAGATGGCTTTAAAAGGGCTTTTACAAGGGTAATAAATGACTATGCCAGGAAATATAATTTACTTAAAGAAAATGACCGCAATTTTTCGGGCGATGACGTCAGAGAGGGCCTTACCGCGATAATAAGCGTTAAAGTAACCAATGCACAATTTGAGGGTCAAACCAAGACTCGTCTGGGAAATACTGAAATAAGAGGGCTTGTTGATGGTTTGGTCGTGGATAAACTTTCGTCTTACCTCGAAGAAAACCCTGCGGTTGCAAAAGCAATAATCGAGAAAGCTGTTTCAGCTTCAAGAGCCAGGGACGCCGCCAAAAAAGCCAGGGATTTGGTAAGAAGAAAATCCGCAATGGAAACCGCTTCGCTGCCTGGTAAGCTCGCAGATTGTCAATCTAAAAACTCCGAAGAGACCGAGATTTATATCGTGGAAGGAGACTCAGCAGGAGGCTCCGCAAAAAGCGGGAGAGACCGAAAATTTCAGGCGATTCTTCCACTTTGGGGAAAGATGCTCAACGTAGAAAAATCCAGGCTCGATAAAGTTTACGGCAATGAAAAATTGATGCCTGTAATTACCGCTTTGGGCTGCGGAATAGGCGACGATTTTGATTTATCAAAATTAAGATACGGCAAAGTTATAATAATGGCCGATGCCGACGTTGATGGATCTCATATCAGAACGCTCCTTCTTACGTTCTTCTTCAGGTTCATGAGGCCTGTAGTTGAAGAGGGACACATATATATCGCTCAGCCACCTCTTTACAGGATTACCAAGAATAAAAAGCATTTTTATGCTTATTCCGATGAAGAAAGAGATAATATTCTAAAAGAACTGGCAAACGGCACCGAAATTCAGCGCTACAAAGGTCTTGGTGAGATGGACGCCGAGCAACTCTGGGAGACGACAATGAATCCCGAAACCAGAATTATGCTTAAAGTTACTCTTGAAGACGCTGCGGCAGCGGATGAGACATTTACTATCCTTATGGGCGACAAAGTGGAGCCGAGACGTGAATTTATAGAACAAAATGCGAAATATGTTCAAAATCTGGACGTTTAATTTTGGGTATATACCAACAAATTGTTGTATTATAAAGTGAAAACGTGTATAATTTATATAATAATATAATTATGAATTTTAAAAGGAGAAGTAATGAGTAAGAACGATTCACACCCTGCTGAAAAATTAGAGGTTAAAACGGAAAATCAAATGGATTTAAATCCGGAGTTTAATGAAGAGGACGAAAAAAGCGAAAACGACGAAGACGGAGAACCTCCCGAACGATGGGATGGGTCCGAGGCTGAGATAATTATCGACGACGAAGGCGAATCTTACGAGGAGGAAGACACGGGCATAAAAATCAAGTACAGTCTTACTTCGGACGAGATTAGGAGCTTTGTTAAACGAAGTGAAATTTATCAAAGAAACAAAAAAGTCCAGAAAAAACACACCGTTGTACAAAGTATATTTTTTGTTTTGATGATTACTTTTGCTATAATTTTTAAAAGCAGATATTATGCATGGCTGTCGGTTTATGCTGTTGTGTTTTTGGCGCTAATATGGCTTATTCCTGTGATAGGCGTCAGAAGAATAGTTAAAAAAATGTTTTTTAACGAAGAAATAACCGCAGAGATTTTCACCGATAAAATTGAAATTGTAAGAGGCGGTCAAAAAAGAGAAATAACCCTTGATGGTTCTTGCGATTATGAAGAATATGATAATATGATTATCATTTCTTCGCCGTGCGACGGATTGAGTCTTATTATCCCGATAAGGGCGATTGAGCCTGAGTTCAGAGCTGAAGTTCAGGCGATGCTTCTTGCCGGTTCAAAAAGCGATAACAAAGAGAAAAAAGAAGAAAAAGAAGACACACAAAACGAAGAAAAAGAAGAAGAATAACTTCTTATTGGGATTTAATTTTTAAAAAGAGAAATTTTTCAAAGGGGTACTCAGATGGATAATCAAGATGAAAAAAATATCATAGAGCCTAAAGTTATAGACGTGGATATCGAAAAAGAAATGAAGCAATCGTTTTTGGCGTATTCTATGTCGGTAATAGTTTCGAGGGCTCTCCCGGACGTTAGGGACGGCTTGAAACCGGTTCATAGAAGGATTCTTTATACTATGTTTGAAGATAATCTCGGGCCGGATAAAGCATACAGAAAATGCGCAAATACCGTAGGGTCAGTGCTTGGAAGATATCATCCGCACGGTGACGCCTCGGTTTATGATGCTTTGGTGCGTTTGGCTCAAGACTTTTCAATGAGATATATGTTGGTTGACGGTCACGGAAACTTTGGTTCGGTGGATGGAGACCCTCCGGCAGCATATAGGTATACTGAGTCCAGAATGAGCAAAATCGCTGTTAAAATGCTCACGGATATCGATAAAGAAACAGTAGATTTTATTTCTAACTATGATGACAGATTAAAAGAGCCTACAGTTTTGCCGTCGCGTTTTCCAAACCTTTTGGTTAATGGTTCGACGGGTATTGCTGTTGGAATGGCGACAAATATTCCTCCTCACAACATGAATGAAGTCGTCGACGCAATGTGTTATCTGATTGATAATCCCGACGCAGAAATTGCCGACCTTATGAATTACATAAAAGGCCCGGATTTCCCGACCGGCGGCATTATTATGGGAAGATCAGGCATCAGAGCTGCATATTCAACCGGCCGCGGAAAAGTAATCGTAAGGGCAAAGGCAGAAATAGTTGAAGATAAAAATTCCAGATTTAAAATTATTGTTTCGGAGCTCCCGTACCAGGTAAATAAAGCAAGGCTTATCGAAAACATCGCTGAAATGGTCAAGGATAAACGAATCGAAGGGATTTCTCATATCGACGACCATTCCGACCGCAACGGTATGCATATAGAAATTGACGTAAAAAGAGATGCATCACCTCAAGTCGTTTTAAATCAGCTTTATTCCTATTCTCAGCTTCAAACGACTTTCGGCGTAATAATGCTTGCTATTGTTAACGGCGAGCCGAAGATTTTGAATTTAAAACAGGTTCTTGAAGAGTACATAAAATTCCAAATCGAGGTCGTAACAAGAAGAACACAATTCGACCTGAAAAAAGCCGAAGAGCGCGCGCATATCTTAGAAGGATTAAAAATAGCACTCGATTTCATTGACGAAGTGGTTGCGATTTTGCGTTCGTCTAAATCTATCGCCGAAGGAAAACAAAGACTTTCCGAAAGATTTGGTCTTGATGATATTCAAACTCAAGCAATCGTTCAGATGCCTCTAGGAAGATTAACCGGCCTTGAAAGACACAAAATCGAGGACGAAATCGAAGCTTTAAGAGCTAAGATTGCGGACTTTAAAGATATTCTTGCAAGCGATTCAAGACTCCGCGAAATAGTTAAAACCGAGGCTTTGGAAGTCAAAAATAAATTCGGTGATGAAAGAAGAACCGCTATCGAAAACGTAAGTGGCGAAGTTGATATCGAAGACCTCATTCCGAGGGAAGATTGCGTTCTTACCATGACTCGTTACGGGTACATAAAACGCCAGAGCCTTGACAGTTACAAGACTCAAAAACGCGGCGGTTGCGGTGTTTCGGGGCTTACAAGGCGCGACGAAGATGTCGTAAATGAGCTCTTTATTATAAATAGCCATGATTATGTTCTTTTCTTTACAAATTTTGGAAGAGTATATCGTCTTAAATGCTTTGAAATTCACGAAGGTTCCAGGACATCAAAAGGCAGCAATATCGCCAATTTATTGCCGATTGCAGCCGATGAACGTGTGACCTCCATGATAAAAGTGACCGAGTTTGAAGACAATAAATTCTTGATAATGGTCACCAAAAACGGCATAATCAAAAGGACAGATTTGAAATCATTCAATACCGCAAGAAAAGGCGGCCTCATTGCACTTGGACTGGATGAAGGCGACGAACTCAGCTGGGTTCGCATGACTGACGGCTCCAACGAGATGATAGTTGCGACAAGGCTTGGAAAATGCATCAGGTTCAGTGAATCAGATGTAAGAGCAGTCGGAAGAACCGCAAGGGGAGTCCGTGCGATAAAGCTCAAACCCGGTGACGAAGTCGTCGGAATGGCGATAGTCAACCCCGATAAACTCGTGTTTACGGTGTCTGAAACAGGTTATGGACGCCTTTCCAACCCCGAGGACTACAGAGTTCAATCCAGAGGCGGCCAGGGTGTTATAAATTATCATACCGAAAAATGTGGTAACGTAGCTTCGCTCGTAAGCGCAGGGCTCGACGAAGATGTGATTCTAATCTCAGACAGCGGTGTTATTATCCGTATGCACGCCGATTCCATCAGGCTTTGCTCAAGGCCTTCAAAAGGCGTTAAGGTGATGAGACTGAGAGGTATCAGCAAGGTTGTTGCCGTTGCATGTGTCCCGAGAGACGAATCTGAGGAGGTTGAAACTCCGGAGGAATCGCCTGAAGCTTCGGAAGAAATTTTAGATAAAGATAATTGACAATTTGGGGGTTCGTGAATTGCAGCCCCCGATTTTGCTCTAGTAAAAATAAAGGAGATGTAAATATGGAAGAATTTTGCCTTGTTAAGCCTGATTCATCTATGGAAGAAGAAATCGATGCGTTTAGGAAAGAATTTTTGGATTCCAAAGAAGAAAAAATGCCCGGCTGCAGCAATTTGGAAAAGTTTCATAATGCGGCAGATTGGATTAAATACACTCAGGATATTTCTTCTGAATTTACTCTCCCGGAAGATAGCGTTTTGTCGGAGCAATACGTATACGTCAGGAAAAATGACGGCAAAATAGTAGGGATGATAGTCTTTAGGAAAATTCATAAAGGCGAAGATTTAGAGAATTATAGGGGAAACATAGGCTATTCCATTAGGCCGTCCGAGAGGCGCAAAGGAATCGCAAAGAAAATGCTTGGCGATATTTTGCCGGAATGCAAAAAAATGGGCTATAAAAATATATCTGCGATATGCGATACGCATAACGAAGGAAGCAAACGAGTTATCGTCGCGTGCGGCGGCAGGCTCGAAAAAAAGCTTTATTACAACTCCCGCAGCATATGCGAAGAGAGATACATAATAGATTTATAAACAAAAAAATAACCCTTTTTAAAGGGCTATTTTTTTACTGTTTTTTTGGAACATAAACTAATTAACACTTTTGCGATTATCGCCGCAAATGCCGCGAAAATTATTGCGTAGATACTATTGTCTCCGGTTTTAACAGCGGTGCTGCTTGATTCTTCGTTATCATTTTCTTCTTTATCGACTGGAGCTTCATCTTCGCCGGAAGAAGGCTCTTTCTCAGAGTTAATTTCATCTTTAATTTCATCCTCTTTATTATTTATATTTTCATCTTTTTCTTTTTCAACGATTGTTAATTCTACAGGGAAAGGATATTCTTCTACGTTTGGGGAAAGTATTTGGGGATATTTTTCTTCCTGGGGTGGTTCTGATTGGTAGGTTACTAAGGCGGGTTCATCGCTGTCAGTTTGTGTTGTGGAGGCTTCGTTTTTCACAGAGCAAGCTTTAAAAGAAACTTTATCTCCTGTTTTGATTGTTGGTAGGAGAGAAATTTTCCAAGGATTTTGAGGATCAACTTCTTTAATGTAGTTTGAATATTGGTCATCCTCTATTGCGATTTCGTTGATCTTAAGTTCTTTAATAGTACTAATATAATTTTTAAATTTATATTTTTCTTCATACGTACTTGCTATTTTTTCGGGTAATTTTAATTCAAAGCTACTGCCCGCAGGTAATGTTTTTGTGGTTTTATCTATACTTAAACGCATCGTAGGTGTAACTTTAACAGGTGTGGTTATGTCTTTGCCTTCTTCTGTTTCACCTATTTTAGCTTCATAATCTGAAGTTTTTGACAAATCTATTTCTATTACGGTCTTATTGTCTCCTTCAGCGGCTTCTGTTATTTCGCCCCAAATTAAATAGTTTTTATTTTCCGTGGTGGTTTCTAACAAAAGTCCCAAATAGTTGCTGCTAGTGCGCTTAGTAGCTGTGAACTCGTTTCCGTCATAATTAACATTTACACCACTGCCGGAGTAATCACTAAGTTTTATATTATTAACTTTAATTATGTCTCCGGGTTTTAATTTAGTGGTTATATAATGTTCGTACCTTGTGATTGTTTCATCTACATTTAGGTCAATAGGGACAGTGCCTGAACTTTGCTCTGTGTTGGTCTCGTTTGCGTGGACTTGAGCCATCGGAGACGAAAAACATACCGAACCAAGAAGTGTTAGGGCGGTTAAGCATGATGCTAAAGTTTTTTTCATATTTTCCCTCCTAAAAATACTTAATAATATAAATTCATTTATATTATCCTATTTTTTAAAACAATACAAAAACAGCCATTTGTTAACGGCTGTTTTTAATATCTATTCAGGAATTATATTATTTTTCTTCGTTAACATCTTTTTTCTTCTTGGACATCAATGCTACTACTAAAGCTGAAAGCCCAAGGGTTAATATAGCTGCTGAAATTGCCATGAAGTTGTCGCCGGTTTTCGGATAAGTTGAATCTACTTCTTCGACTTCTACAGGAATTTCAACGTCGACTTTGCTTGTTGCAAAAAGTTCATCTTCAGAACCTTCAACATAAGCGAGGATTTCTGTTGAACCATTTGCTACAGCTGTAACTGTTCCGTCTTCTGCAACAGTTGCAACGCCTGTATCTCTGCTTACAAATGATACTTTAAATTGACCGTCTTTTTTCATTGCTTCAAAAGATTCTTTTGCTTCTGCATCTGCATCTTCGTCGATTTCAACGCTTGCATCAAGTTTATAAGTTTCGCCTTTTTCGGTTAATTTTTTGTATTCAGGTGTCAAATTTAAAAATAAGTTTATTTCATCTTCTTCGCCATCGTCAACAATGTCGCCTTGTCCATCATCAACAATTTTGAATTCTATCGGTAAGAAATATTGATTGTCACCAAGTATTTCTTCGTCACCGTCGCCCGGGTCAGAATTGTAGTTAACGAGTGTTGGATTATAATCTATTATTCCATTCCCTCTGTGTTCAAGTTTTGCTTTTATTTTAAATGATATTGTTTCTCCCGGTTTTGCTTCATCGGTTATAGTACCGGTTAGGCTTGTGTCGGAATCAGGAGCGTCCCAATCAATTGATGTTAAGGAGCCAGCACTCTCTGTTAACATTAATTCCGGAAACATAAATTTGTCCCCTGAAACGAAATAATCAGGCAAATTAAGACTAAAAGTATCTCCGGGTTTTACTTCAGCTGTGGTTTTGTTTGCGATTATTTTATCTGATTTGTAAAATTCTCCGTTGATTAATTGAATAGCAGCTTTTACTTCATCTGCAAGTTCAATGTTTTCAGGTATTTCAACTTTAACTCTATCTTTGTCATCTTTTATATCCTGTGAGAAGTCCACTGTGATTATGGGATTATTGTCCTTATTTTTATCGCCTATTCTTGTTGTGGGTTGGTTTATTACGATATTATATGCTTCGACAGGGTTTTCAGTATTTGTAGTTCTAATATAAAAGTTCCAAGGCACTTCGCTGAGTTGAACTTTAAATTGACCATCGGAGTAGGGAATGTCTTCTTTTGATGATGGTCCTGATTCGTTACTATCTTCGCCGGGTACTGCGTACTCATAAGTTGAATCCAAACCTTTAATAACGAGATAAGAGTATGTTGGTGCATTATTGATGGTGCACCTAATTGGGAACTCTTTTTCTTCTACTTTCAAGTCTATGTCATGGTCGAATTTTTTCGTGGTGCTGCCGGCTTCTCCCGACGGAAGTGTTGCGTGCAGCTGAGCAATCGGAGATGAAAAACACATTGAGCCGAGCAGCGCACAGCAGGTTAAACATGATGCTAAAATTTTTTTCATGACTAATTTACCTCCTAAAAATTTTTTATTTAGCGGTCGATGCACTCAAAAACCTATCTATAGCCTAATCCTTGATATTTTCAAGGCATTTATACGTTTTGAAGAGCATTTTCCGTTAAATTTAAGTGAATTTATATAAAAATGGTGTGCATACACCCTAGTATAGTATATTTAGGAGGTTTGTCAATTAAATTTTTGTAAAAAAATATGGTTTTTTCTTATTATTTATTTAATTCCCTGAGTTTTATTGTTGGATTATCATATTTTCTGCGCTTTTTTAGGGCTTGGCTGGATGTTTTAAATTTTTAATTTGTAAGTTTAAATTATCACAATGATAATTAAAATTGATTTTTTCACACGGATTTGAAATTATTGTCAAAAAATATTTATATTTTCAGAAAAATAAAAAACCTACCCAAATACGTGCTTTTTATCCATATTTACATTGTTTTTTAACGTATTTCACTAAAAAATTACATTATTTCCCTTGCACATTCTGACAAATCTTTTAGTTTTTCAGTGATATCTTTAAATTGAAAATAATATTTTGCAAGGTGATTTTATGTACAAATACGAAAGAAAAGACAAATGCATAAGCCCGTACTCTGTCAATTACAAAGCTCTTTATGGCAATCAAAATCCTGTGCTTGACATCAGCAGCGACGAAAAGAAGGGCAAAAGATTTCTGGGTAGTTCGAAAAATAATAAAAATCAATCGAGAATTTTCAAACTTTTTCTCATAAGCTTATTTCTGGCGGCTTTTTCGATTGCTTTCGTGATGGCTGTGGGGTTTTTCTCGTGCCGCGAGGATGCTGTCAATCTTAAAAAATTTGATAATATAATTCTCCCCGTGGTAATGCAAAATCCGGAGCCTTTTAACGAAAATAATCCTCCGAGCTCGCAAATTGTGATTAATTCGGCCGTTTGGGACGCCGCCATGAATAATCAAGAAGTGATTTCGGACGACCTTGGTAGGATTATTTTGAGCAAGGACGAGGTTAATAAATCGGCGAACCGGCTTTTTAACGTGGATATTGATTTTAACAGAATCGAAAATTCAAAAGATAATTTTTATATTTTTCAGCCCGAAAAAAATGATTTCCTCGTGAGCGCCATCAGCGGCACGGACAATTTTGTTCCGCACACGGTTAATTTTTGTAAAAAGGGTTCGGAAATAATTTTGAAAGTTGGATATGTTGTCCCGGCGAATGGCTTTAACAGCAATATGACGCTGCTTTCGGAAAACAAAATCGAGAAATATATGCAATATCATCTGAAAAAAAATAAAAGCACAGGAAAATATTTTATTTCCGCTGTGCTTTAAGCCAGTAGGTAAAAAAGTACCATTATTAATGTGAAATTTTCTTCGTTGTCCATCAAAAGAATAATCAGCATGATAATCAAAGTTTTATCGGGGTCTTTTAAAACGGCGTCAAGAAAATTTGTCATTATTTGAGGCGGGGGAGGAGCTTTCTTTTTTTCGTGAGGAACAGGTTTTTTTTCGGGGATTTTTTCTTTTTCCGAAAATCTTTTTCCTTGATATATATTTTCAAAAGAATTATTTTGTAAGTTATTTTTTGATTTTGAATACATTTCACGCATTTTATTTAATGATTGCTCTTGCATATTTTTAATTTCAGGAGAATATTTACCGGGATTTGTCATTTAATAACCTCATATTATTCCGTTGTTTTTTAAAAATGGTATCAAGCGGACAAGCTGCAAAATTTGTGAAGAACTGTCAAGTTTTTTTCTTCTTTTTTCGGAAAGAAGCGGCCGCAGAGCCTTTAAAAATCTGGTGTATTTATCCTCTTTTTTTATCGAGGACAAAAGTGGAGCGATTTTCATTACGGTATCTATAACATCCAGCGGCATTTCAAAATTTTCGTTATTGTTTTCGGAATTTTCATCGGTGGTTTCCGAGCTCGGAGGATCTGACAGCCCGGAAAAATCTTTCAATTTGTCCATTATTTCCGGATTGCCAAGTAATTCGGTAATTTTCCCTGCCAGATCTTCCATGAATTATTTTCCTCCCAAGAATTTTTTTAATAGTTCTTTTGCTTTTGGAGTAGAGAGTAATTTTGAAGCGGCTTTTTTATCTGAGAGAATTTTTTTGACTTTTTCGGATTGTTCAGGCCCCAAATTATTAAGTAAATTATTTATATTTCCGTTTTTGGCTGCATTTTTTAATTCCTCGGGCTTGGTGCCGAGTTTTTGCGAAGCTTTTTTCAGCATTTCTTCCAGGGATGGACTTTTTTCGTTCATTAAATTCACCTCCGAACAATAGTAAACCAAAATTATTTGGCTTATTATTTATATGTATAAGTAATCTTTGGTATGAACTGTTTATTTGTTAAATTTTCAATAATATGACTAAATCTCTTGACATTGAGTAAAAATTGTATAAAATAACTAATATATATTCGGTTTCTAAAAATATTCAGTAAAGGGTGGTGAAGAGCCGCTAAGGCTCGAGATATGGCTGTTATGAATGCGAATTTAAATGAAGCACTAAGAAATAAAAAATTTGTTCAAGAGATTTTGAAAAAAGAAACCGGCGAACAAGTCAGGAAGGCGCTGGCGGAAAAAGGCGTTACAATCGGTAACGATGAGGATCTTTCGAAACTTGCTTCGATTATGATTGAAGCTTTTAAAGAATCCGATAAGTCGTTTTTGAAAGACGAAGATTTGGAAAAATGCGTCGGCGGGGTTAAGGACGTAGATATTAGCAATCTCCGCGAAATTGCTAGAGAAATCGGTCCGGTCGAAATAAATTGGGCGATGAAAGACGAAAATGGAAATATAATTATCAAATAAATCATAAAAAATAAAAACAAAAAGAGCTTTGACTGTGCGCAAGGCTCTTTTTTTAGTAGTTTATAAAACAAAATATCCATGCTGAATAAATTCAACATGGAGGAGTATAAAATGAAAAAAGATATAAAAATTAGTGCCAAAACAATCTTAGCTAAATGTTTAAAAACCTAACCAAGATTCAAAAACACTAACAAGTACATTATAAAGTCTGAAAAATAAAAAGTCAATAGCAAAATTATAAAAAATTGCATAAAAAAAGTTGGCGTCTTCCTATCTTCCCAGACCGTTGCCAGCCAAGTATTTTCAGCACTACCGAGCTTAACTACCGTGTTCGAGATGGGAACGGGTGTACCCTCGGCG
>CAKUUD010000006.1 GCA_934692675.1 uncultured Eubacteriales bacterium
AAAAGCGAGTTATCAAAATTGGAAGACAAAAAACAAAATTTAAAAGTTCGCACGGATAAAATAAAGATATTTATTGAAGATTTGAAAAGTAATGACAAACTAATAGATGAATTTGACGAGAGGCTTTGGTACACATTAGTTCAAAAAGTAATAGTAAATACAGATAAGGAAATAGAGGTCAAGTTCAAAAACTAAAATCAAACACGATATTGGTAAACACAGAACAGATTATACTGAATAAAAAAAACTGTGGCATAATCCGTTTTTTGATTTTTATAGAATATATAATTTAGTTGATTTTACAAACCAACCCAACTTAAAATTGATGACAGCACACGGGGATACCTGGAGAAGTTATTGCTTGGCGTTACCTTAGAAAAACATACTCCTAAACTACCCAAAAAAGTGTTTTCTCCCACACGTACAGACGAAGGAACTGTCATTTTAAGGTTTGGGCAACCTTGAAATGATCCATTACCAATTTCCTGCAAATTGTCAGGTAAAGATACACTTGCTAAACAAACACAATTACAAAAAGTACACTCGCCTATATACTTAAGACCTAGAGGAAGGTTAACTGTTTTCAAATTGTACGCATCAACAAAGCACCACCTAGGCAACACAGTGTCATCTCTCACCTTCACATTAGCGAGGTCCAATGTTTCACATTGAACGGAACATAAACACAACGCTCTCAAATCCTCAGAATTCAAATTCCCCGTAACTATAATATCCTTGCAGCTCTCATTGAAGGGGCAACCTAGGTCAAAACCTCCAAATGACTCATTATATATTCTGACTATATTCCCATCCTTATGGTACGTAGTGCTCTTAGCGTTTACAGTTATAAAACTAAAGCAAAAAATAGAAACAAAAAAAACAAACAATTTTTTACCCATAAATACTACCACCTATAAACTTTTATTTAAACAACTCTATGTCTTCATTATATCACAAATATTACAATGTGTAAAACATATGATGTAAGAAATTATTTTTAGCGATATGGAATAGTTTGTATTTTCTGTTTAAACGCATTGCACATCGCCTCTACCAATTGGTTTTTATTAATATGAACATTACGAATAAGAATGTTTCCAACTTCAATATTATCCAAATAAATATTTCCATTTATGTCACAATACATTGCAATAATTGTACCATTGTCAAATGTACTTTTAATTGCTTTTGTTAATTGATTCTTGTCTAAATTCGCTTGTAAACCTGCATCTTCATTCCTAAATATGAATGGTTTGGATATTGATTCATCATCAGAAGTAAGTTTTTCTGCAATTAAATCATAAACATACGAAGCGTATTCTTGTCTATTAGTACCTTTAGGCTTAGTCCTCACCGTCTTTTCAACATAATCGCATGCTTCACTTTTGGGTAATTGAATTCCCTTTTGCAAATAATCGGCAAATACTGGCGTTTCAAAGGGTAAAATACGAATTTTAGCTTTATCTGGTATGTTTATTAAATGATCATGATAAAGATCTTCAAATACTTTTTCTTTATCTTTCTGTTGTAGTATTTCCAACAAAAAGTTATAGCCGTCCTTATAAAATTGTTGATAGTCTGATAAAGTAAAAGCTTGTCCTGATGGTATATTGGTACCGATTATTCGAAATGTTGAATTGGTCGGGCGAGTAATTCCTCCAGTTAACATTCCGCCAAACGTATCTTGAACGAGTGCCCTATTTTCTAACCCTGAATTTAAAGCGTATTCAAAAAAATCAACTTCTGCGTCAATAATTAAAGGCGCCATATTATCGGTATCAATTTTAACAGGCATTATATTATCTTGATGCAGATCAATAACGGCCATAGCATCTGTTATTACTTTTAGCATACCTGCACGGAAAAAATATTTTTTAGCATTATCTTGTGACATACCGCGTTCTTTTTTAACAAATTCTTCTATATGATGTTCCACATCAATATCCATAGTTGCAAATAATTCTTCATCTTCTTCTACCGCCAGTCCCAATTTTCTTAATTTTGACTTAAAATCTTTCTGTAGTAACCTATTTAAATCTGAAAATATTCCTTCCCTTCCAACAACTGCATTATCAGCACTTAAATCATGCGGCTTATAAACCTTCTCTATATTACCGGTTCTTTTGTTTACCAAAAATAGCGCATGCTGCCCTTTATAATGGGGATCTGAACCTGTTGAACGTATCCAATATTCGTCACCAAACTTTTTTGTTTGACCGTTGTCCACGTATGTTTTATCTGCCACTTCTTCGATGTAGGATGTCATTAATTCTAATCTTTTCACAAAAGACTCTGATAGGCTTTTCACATTCAAATCACTAATTTGCCTTCCGCCGGGTTTATACAACATTGCTCGTGCAGGATTAACATTGGTACTTGCGCCTTCAAGAACGGATTTTATTCCTTCAGCATCACAATATGTCTTTAATTTTAAAATGTATTTCTTTACTTTTTGACATTGTTCTGGCGTTAACCATTGCATAATTGTATGTAAAGTGTAAGTAGGTATTCCACTGTCCGCAAATATTTTTTCTGTACTAAGCATATCCATTATTCTGGAAATGCGAGTGTTTTCTCTTTCGTCTTGTTCTGATGAAGGTCTTTGTATTTTACTATGTTCTAGTTCTGAGTACAACTGAATTTCTGTCGCGTTTTCAGGCTGATTGATTGTATTTTTCAAATCATTCAATGCCCAAATGACACATGTCTTTGTATAATCTCTAAAGAGGTTAAGGGGACTATAACTCCACCATGACTCATAATATTCTCTGGCTTTGTCTATAATTTCTTGCATTATTACATATGGAGAAAACTCAAGCTTTGCAGCTTCTACTTTTATTATCTCACGAAAATCATCATCAGTAGGAGGGACAAACTGTATCACATTTTGAGTTCGTGCGGTTTTTTCTTCTGATTTTTTCGCATTACTCAAATTTTCAGCTATTTTATCCGCTTCTTGTTCAAGTTTTGGATCAAGATTTACCTGCTGCTCTCCGATTTTGGTTGTAGCAGGTATTTTTTCTTTCTT